>JBBQNZ010000202.1:0-6059 GCA_038330415.1 Actinomycetales bacterium
CTCGGGCCGACCCGCACGGTGAAGCGGGTGGCCGTCGTCGGGGCCGGCGTGGCCGGGCTCGCCGCCGCGACGACGCTGGCCGACCGCGGCCACGAGGTCGAGCTGTTCGAGGCGCGCGACCACGTGGGCGGGCAGTTCGACATCGCCATGCGCATCCCCGGCAAGGAGGAGTTCGCCGAGACGATCCGCTACTACACCCGGCGCCTCGACCTGTCCGGGGTCAAGCTGCACCTCGGGCGCAGGGTGGATGCCGACGAGCTCGTCGACGCGGGCTTCACCGAGGTCGTCGTCGCCACCGGTGTCGTGCCGCGGGTGCCGGCCATCCCCGGCATCGAGCACCCGATGGTCATGACCTATGCCGAGCTGGTCCGCGGTGAGCGCACCGCCGGCGCACGGGTGGCCGTCATCGGCGCCGGTGGCATCGGGGTCGACGTCAGCGAGTTCCTCACCACCGAGCACTCGGCCACGCTCGACGTCGACGCGTGGAAGGCCGAGTGGGGGGTCGGTGACCCGGCGCAGACCCGCGGGGGACTGACCAGGCCGCAGCCCGAGCCGAGCCCGCGCCAGGTGGTGCTGCTGCAGCGCAAGTCGAGCTCCGTCGGCAAGGGCCTGGGCAAGACCTCGGGCTGGGTGCACCGGGCGTCGTTGAAGGCCAAGGGTGTCGAGCAGGTGACCGGCGTCGTCTCCTACGACCGGATCGATGACGAAGGCCTGCACGTCACTGTCGCCGCGCGCGCGGAGAAGGGCGACGAGCCGGTCACCGAGCAGCGCACGTATGCCGTCGACACCGTCGTGGTGTGCGCCGGCCAGGAGTCGGTGCGCACCGTGGCCGACGCCCTGCAGGAGCGTGGCCTGACCGTGCACGTCATCGGGGGTGCCGACGTCGCTGCCGAGCTCGACGCGAAGCACGCCATCCGTCAGGGCACCGAGGTCGCCGCGCGGATCTGAGCCTGTCCCAACGCCGTTCGCTGTGAGGGAACGGCGTCGGGCGCGGGCCTCACTGCGCCCAGGGCGGCGTGGGGATGGCGGTGCCGTCTTCGGTGCTGGCGTGGAAGCCCGCGGCGACGACGATGATCGCGGTGGCCGGTGCGTCACCGGGGTTCGACAACCGGATGGGCTGGCCGGCCGGGACGACCACGGTGTCTCCCGGGCCGGCGTGCGGCGCGGACTCGTGGAGCGACAGCACCCCCTCGGTGACCATGAAGACCTCGTCGCGGTCGAGGGTGTGCGCTTCGGGGGAGGTGAGCCCGGCATCCACGGTGATCTGCCAGGTGCACAGGTGTTGGCTGTCTCGGCTGGGCGAGGCGAAGCCGACGAAATGGATGCCGGGCAGCGCGAACGTGGGGGCGGCGGAGCGGGGGAGGTGCTGGATGGAAGTGGTCATATAGACAATCTAGATTGTCCAACGTGGCTTGTCTATAGTAGGACCCATGACGTCAGCCGCGCAGCCCGACCTCGGCATCCTGCTGTCCGTTGCGTTCGAGCAGTTCGTCATCGACCTGAGGGCGCACCTCGCGTCGCAGGGCTTCGCGGATCTCGGCCGAGCCGACGGGTTCGTGCTGCGCACCCTGCACCGTGGACCGATGACCGTGAGCGACCTGGCTGGGCGGCTGGGCATCACGAAGCAGGGAGCGGCCCAGGTCGTCGACGACATGCAGCGGCGCGACCTGGTCCACCGCGGCCGCGACCCGCGTGACGCGCGGGCCCGCCCGGTGGAGCTGACCGACCGGGGCCGCGCCGTCCTGTCGGCCGCGTCCACCTTCCATCGACGCACCGAGCGCGAGCTCGTCAAGGCCCACGGCGCCGATGCCGTGGCGGCACTGCGGGTGATCCTCACGGACCTCGCCGGGCCGGCCGCTGACACCCCCGAGCCGCAGCTGCGCCTCGGGGCCGTCTAGGGCGGCTACCGGCCGCCGCGGCCGGGCGGGGGATGGCTGGCGTTGACCGCGGCAAGGGCTGCCGCGCTGAGCGCGGCAAGGGCGGCCGCGCTGAGCGCGGCAGTGGTGCGGGGGAGCCTCATGGTGGTCTCCTGCTCAGACGTGGCGGCACCCCCATCGAGGCCGAGAGCGCCGGTCGACAGTAGAGAACACGCCGCCCCCGCTGATGCAGGGGCGGCGTGTTGCCTACTGTCGTCGAGTCAGGCCGGGGGGCGCCGCTCAGCCCGGGGGCAGCACGTCCGTCTGCGCCGGGAGGTTGGCGACACCGACCGGACAGGTCAGCCCGTTGGGGCCGTGGTTGCAATAACCGCCGGGGTTCTTGTGCAGGTACTGCTGGTGGTAGTCCTCGGCGTAGTAGAACGGCCCGGCCTCGCTCACCGACGCGAGCTGCGTGGTGATCTCGCCGCGGCCGGCGGCGGTGAGCACGTCCTGGAAGGCCGACCGGGTGGTGCCCGCCGCGGCCTCCTGGGCGTCGGTGGTCCAGAAGATCGCCGAGCGGTAGGCCGTGCCGACGTCGTTGCCCTGCCGGTTGGCGGTCGTGGGGTCGTGGTTCTCCCAGAACGCCTTGAGCAGCAGCTCGGGCGAGGTGACCGACGGGTCGTAGGCCACCAGCACGGTCTCGGCGTGCCCGGTGCGCCCGGTGCAGGTCTCCTCGTAGGTCGGGTTGGGGGTGAGTCCGCCCATGTAGCCGGCGGCGGTGGTCACCACGCCGGGCAGCTTCCAGAAGATCCGTTCGACCCCCCAGAAGCAGCCCATCGCGACGTAGAGCACCTCGGTGCCCTCGGGCCAGGGCCCCTCAAGGGGGGTGCCGAGCACCTCGTGGGTGGTCGGCACGACGTACAGCCGGCGGTCACGCCCGGGGAGGGCGTCGTCGGCGGTGGGCATGGCGGTCTTGGCACGGGATCCGAAGAGCATGTCCACCCCAACGCCTGAACGCTTCCGAGTCATCCCGCCCGGCTGAGACCGGGGCCCGGGGCCCGCCCTGGCCCGGCATACGCTGTCGGCCATGACTCTCGAGAACCTCGGCTTCTCCTCTCGCGCCATCCATGCCGGGCAGGAGCCGGACCCCATGACGGGCGCGGTGGTGCCCCCCATCCACCAGGTCAGCACCTACAAGCAGGACGGCATCGGCGGCCTGCGCGGCGGCTATGAGTACTCCCGCTCCGCGAACCCCACCCGCACCGCGCTCGAGGAGTGCATCGCGGCGCTGGAGGGCGGTGAGCGCGGGTTCGCCTTCGCCAGCGGCCTGGCCGGTGAGGATGCCGTGCTGCGCGCGCTGCTCGCCCCCGGCGACCACGTGGTCGTCCCGTCCG
The DNA here is from genome assembly GCA_038330415.1 of Actinomycetales bacterium. Taxonomy (GTDB): domain Bacteria; phylum Actinomycetota; class Actinomycetes; order Actinomycetales; family Dermatophilaceae; genus Fodinibacter. The sequence goes on from JBBQNZ010000202.1 coordinate 3,251, forward strand.
ACGCCTACGGCGGCACCTACCGCCTGTTCAACCAGGTCGTGAAGCCGTGGGGGGTCGAGCACTCGATCGCCGCGGTGGCCGACGTGGAGTCGGTGCGCGGCGCCATCCGGCCCGAGACGCGGATGGTGTGGGTCGAGACCCCGACCAACCCGCTGCTCGGCATCGCCGACATCGAGGCCATCGCCGAGGTCACCCACGCGGCCGGCGCCCTGCTCGTCGTCGACAACACGTTCGCCTCGCCCTACCTGCAGCAGCCGATCACGCTCGGCGCCGACGTCGTCGTGCACTCGACGACGAAGTACGCGGGGGGCCACAGCGACGTCGTCGGCGGTGCGGTCGTCGTCGCCCCCGGGGCCACCACCCGCGACGGTGCATCGGTCAGTGAGCGGATCGCGTTCCACCAGAACGCGATGGGCGCCATCGCCGGCCCCTTCGACTCGTGGCTCGTGCTGCGCGGCCTGAAGACCCTCGCGGTGCGCATGGAGCGGCACTGCGACAACGCCGAGAAGGTCGTCGAGTTCCTCCAGGCCCACGAGGGCGTGACCGCGGTGCACTACCCGGGCCTGCCCGACCACCCCAACCACGAGGTCGCCGCCCGCCAGATGAAGCGCTTCGGCGGCATGGTCGCGTTCCGGGTCAAGGGCGGCGAGGACGTCGCCACGAAGGTGTGCGCCGAGACCCAGCTGTGGATCCTCGGGGAGTCGCTCGGCGGCGTCGAGTCGCTCATCGAGCACCCCGGCCGGATGACCCACGCGTCCGTCGCAGGCACCGAGCTCGAGGTGCCCAGCGACCTGATCCGCCTGTCCGTGGGCATCGAGGACGCCGAGGACCTCATCGCCGACCTGGCCCAGGCCCTCGACCGGCTCACCTGACCCGCCGTGCCCGCGGTCCTGTGCGTCGACGTCGGCTCGACGTTCACCAAGGCGGTGCTGGTCGACGTCGCCACCGGTGACGTGCTGGGCACCGCGAGCTCCCCGACCACGGTGGACACCGACGTGATGGACGGTGTGGATGCCGTTCGCGCGTCGCTCGCGCGGCACGGCGAGCCCTCGGAGGTGCTCGTCTGCTCCAGTGCCGGGGGCGGCCTGCGGCTCGCCGTCGTGGGCTACGAGCGCGAGGTGACGGCCGAGGCCGGGCGCCGGGTGGGCCTGTCGGCCGGCGCGAAGGTGGTGCACGTCGCGTGCGGCCCGATGACGGGCGCCGACGTCGCTGCGCTGCGGGCGGCATCCCCCGACCTCGTGCTGCTGGTGGGCGGCACCGACGGGGGCAACGCCGACGTGCTGCTGCACAACGCCGAGCGCATCGCGAAGGCGCGGCTGTCGGCACCGGTGGTCGTCGCCGGCAATGCCGAGGCCGCGACCGAGGTGGCCGCCCTGCTGGCGTCGACCGGCCGACGGTTCGTCGTCACGGCCAACGTGCTGCCCCGCATCGGGGTCGTGGCTCCCGAGGCGGCGCGCGCCGCCATCCGAGAGGCCTTCCTCACCCACGTCATCGGGGGCAAGGGGCTCTCGCGTGGGCGCGGGTTCGCCGAGCTGGTGCGCGCCCCCACCCCGGATGCCGTGCTGCGCGGAGTCGAGGTGCTCGCCGAGGTCGCGGGCGGCGACGTGCTCGTCGTCGACGTCGGCGGCGCGACGACCGACGTCTACTCGGTGATCACGCCGCAGGGTGAGGACGCGACCATCCACCGCGAGGTCGTCGGCACGCTCTGGCACGCGCGCACCGTCGAGGCCGACCTCGGCATGCGATGGACCGCGGAGGGGGTCGTCGAGGCGGCGGCCCGCGAGCGCCTTCCGCTCGACGACGTCACCGCGCGGTACGCCGCCGAGGTCGCGCACGACCCGGCCCACCTGGCCGGCACGGATGCCGAGTGGGCCGCCGAGGAGTCGATCGCGTCGACGGCCGCGGTGGTGGCCGTGCGCCGGCACGGGCGACCCCCACACCCGTCGGAGCGACCGCGCCCGCTCGCGGAGGTGGCGCTGGTCGTCGGCTCCGGGGGAGTGCTGCGGCACGCACCCGGTGACGTCGGCGACCGGGTGCTGTCGCGGGTCACCGATGACCACGGTGGGGGGTGGCGGGTGCCCGAGCACGCGGCCCGTCGGGTGGATGCCGCGTACGTGCTCTTCGCCGTGGGGCTGCTCGCGCAGGGGTACCCCGAGGCGGCGGCGGCCCTGGCCGCCCCGCTCGCCGGGCCGCTGGCCTGACCCCGGAGGCATTGGCCCTACGGTGTGGTCATGAGCGCTGGGTGGCCGTGGGCCGACGAGTTCGAGCCCGACGGCACCTACCTCAACTCGGCCACGATGGGCCTGCCGCCCCGGGCGACCCTCGCGGCGCTGGCCGCGGCGCAGGACGAGTGGCGCCGGGGCACCGCCCACGCCCCGGGCTACGACGCCGACGTCGCCGCCGCCCGGGAGTCCTACGCCCGGCTGGTGGGTGTGGGGCCCGAGGCGGTCGCCATCGGCAGCCAGGTGTCACCGCTGGTCGCACTGGTCGCAGCGGCCGTGCCCGACGGGTCGACGGTGCTCGTGCCGGAGGGGGAGTTCACCAGCGTGACGTTCCCGTTCCTCACTCAGGAGGCGCGCGGCATCCGGGTGCGCGAGGTGCCGCTCGCGGAGGTGGCCGAGCACGTCGACGGCACCACCGGACTGATCGCACTGTCGGCGGTGCAGTCCTCCGACGGCACGCTCGCCGACCTGGCTGCCGTCGAGGCTGCCGCGGCACGGCACGGGGTCGACGTGCTGGTCGACGTGACCCAGGCCGCCGGGTGGCTGCCGCTGGAGGCGGGGCGGTTCGCCTACACGGTGTGCGCGGC
>JBBQNZ010000203.1:0-5951 GCA_038330415.1 Actinomycetales bacterium
TGCCGCCCGCTCACGGTGAGGGGTCAGAGCGCGGTCAGCGCTCCTCCTCCCCGCGGATGAAGGCCTCGAGCTTCGCGCGACCGAGGTCGTCGGGGCGCTGCTCCGGCGGGGACTTCATCAGGTAGGAGGACGCCGACAGCAAGGCGCCGCCGATGCCACGGTCCTTGGCGATCTTCGCCGCGCGGATGGCGTCGATGATGATGCCGGCCGAGTTCGGGCTGTCCCAGACCTCGAGCTTGTACTCGAGGTTGAGCGGCACGTCACCGAAGGCGCGACCCTCGAGGCGCACGTAGGCCCACTTGCGGTCGTCGAGCCAGGCGACGTAGTCCGACGGGCCGATGTGCACGTTGCGGTTGTCGGTCGTGCCGGCCAGCGCGCCGGTGAGGTTCGAGGTGACCGACTGAGTCTTGGAGATCTTCTTGGACTCCAGGCGCTCGCGCTCGAGCATGTTCTTGAAGTCCATGTTGCCGCCGACGTTGAGCTGGTCGGTGCGGTCGAGCTGCACGCCGCGGTCCTCGAACAGCTTGGCCATGACGCGGTGGGTGATGGTGGCGCCGACCTGGCTCTTGATGTCGTCGCCGATGACCGGCACGCCGGCCTTCTCGAACTTCGCTGCCCACTCGGGGTCGGACGCGATGAACACGGGCAGGGCGTTGACGAAGGCGACGCCGGCGTCGATGGCGCACTGGGCGTAGAACTTGTCGGCGTTCTCGGAGCCCACCGGCAGGTAGGAGACGAGCACGTCGACCTTCGCGTCACGCAGGGCGGCGACGACGTCGACCGGCTCGGCGCCGGACTCGTCGATGGTCTGGCGGTAGTACTTGCCCAGGCCGTCGAGGGTGTGGCCGCGCTGCACGGTGATGCCCGTGGTGGGGACGTCGGCGATTGCGATGGTGTTGTTCTCGGAGGCGTTGATGGCCTCGGCCAGGTCCTTGCCGACCTTCTTGTCGTCGACGTCGAACGCCGCGACGAACTCGACGTCGCGCACGTGGTAGTCGCCGAACATGACGTGCATCAGGCCGGGGACGGTCTGGGACGGGTCGGCGTCCCGGTAGTAGCGCACGCCCTGGACGAGGGACGACGCACAGTTGCCGACGCCGACGACGGCGACGCGAATGGAACCCATGTGCTTCTCCTGGGGAGGTCGGTGGTTGGGTGGACTGGACGGGGTGGAACATTTCGGATGCCGGGGCGCCGGTGCGGCGCCACCGGCACCTACGGCTGGGGGCCGGGGTCGGTGGGGTGACGCCGTTCGGCGTCGATGAGCTCGCTGAGCCAGCGCACCTCGCGCTCGGTGGTCTCCTCGCCGTGGCGCTGCAGGGCCGAGGTGTAGGCGTCGATCCGCTCGCGGCCCCGGGCGGTGGCCTCGCGGACCCGCTCGAGGTCCTCCTGCACCCGCGAGCGGCGCCCCTCGAGGATCCGCAGCCGCACGTCGCGCTCGGTGCGGGCGAAGAAGGCGAACCGCACGTCGAAGCCGTCGTCGTCCCAGGACGAGGCGTCGGTGCGGGCGACGAGGTCGGCGAAGTGCTCCTTGCCGGCGGCGGTCAGCTCGTAGACCACCCGGGGCCGCTTGCCGCTGGGGCCGGCCGGGTCGGCGGTCTGCGCGATCAGGCCGCGGTCGAGCAGACCCTTCAGCGCGGGGTAGAGGGTGCCGTACGACAGGGCACGAAAGGGGCCGAGCGCGGTGTTGAGCCGGCGCCGCAGCTCGTAGCCGTGGGTCGGACCCTCGTGGAGCAGGCCGAGCACGGCGAACTCCAGCAGGCGAGCGCGACGGGTGGTGACCACGGACACCTCCTGGGTGGGGAACGGACCTGACATACGACGCGTTTGTTCGATGGCGACGCTAACACAGATATATCGACGCGATACATCGAGGATGCCGTCTCGCACCCGCTCCCGGAGCACGGGATTCAGGTTTCTCCAAGAATTCGCGCCATACTGGCCGCTGGGTTCGTGCACTTTCGCGCCGTTCGCACGCCGTTCACACGCTCCGAACCCACCCTCCGACCCCGTCCACGGAAGCAGCATGAGCTCACGCACCCCCCGCACCCGCGCCGAGGCCCGACAGGCCCAGGCGACCCAGTCACCCTCGGTCCGCTCCGGCGGATCCGGCGGCTCGAACGGGTCCGGCGACGGCCGCTCCACGGCATCCCCCGGCCGTTCGCGCGGCAAGAAGTGGCTGCTGCGTGGCCTGTGGGTGATCCTCGCGCTGTTCCTCGCCGGCGTGGCTGCGGTCGGCATCGCCTACGCCCGCACCGACGTCCCGACGCCCAACGAGCTGGCGACGGCGCAGGCCTCGATCGTCTACTACTCCGACGGCAAGACCGAGATGGCCCGGCTCTCCGACGCCGAGGGCAACCGCGAGTCGGTGCCGCTGAGCAAGGTGCCCGACCACATGCAGAAGGCGATGCTCGCGGCGGAGGACCAGAACTTCTACCAGAACAACGGCATCTCGCCGACCGGCATCGGCCGGGCGGTCTGGGTGGCGATCAAGGGCGGCCAGGCCACCCAGGGTGGGTCGACCATCACCCAGCAGTACGTCAAGAACTACTTCCTCACCGCCGACCGCACCCTGTCGCGCAAGGCTCGCGAGATCCTGCTCGCGGTCAAGATCGACCAGCAGGAGACCAAGGACCAGATCCTCGAGAACTACCTCAACACCATCTACTACGGTCGCGGCGCCTACGGCATCCAGACCGCGTCGAAGGCCTACTTCAACAAGGACGTCTCGAAGCTGACGCCGGCCGAGAGCGCCTTCCTCGCCTCGGTCATCCGCGGGCCCTCGCTCTACGACCCGGCCCTGGGTGACAAGCAGGTGGCGAACGCCAAGGAGCGCTCGGGCTTCATCCTCGACGCCATGGTGAGCAAGGGCTGGCTGACGCCGCAGGAGCGCGCCGCCGCCACCTTCCCCAAGTTCCAGAAGTACAAGCCGCGCACCCAGAGCGGCCCCACCGGCTACCTCACCCAGATGGTCAAGAACGAGGTCGTCGACAAGTACAAGATCCCGCAGGCCGACCTCGACCGCGGTGGCTACCGCATCGTCTCCACCGTCGACAGGGCCAAGCAGGCCGACATGGTCGCGGCGGTCAAGGAGGAGCGCCCCAAGGACACCCCGTCGGTGCACGTGGGCATGGCGTCGATCCAGCCGGGCAACGGTGCGATCGTCGCGCTCTACGGCGGCGAGGACTACATGAAGCGCCAGCAGAACGCCGCCACCCAGGACAAGATGCAGGCCGGGTCGACGTTCAAGATCTTCACGCTGATCGCGGCGCTGCAGTCCGGTGACTACAGCCTGAACTCGCGCCTCTCCGGTGCCAGCCCGCAGTACTTCAAGGAGTTCGCCGACCCGGGCGCCTCCACGGCCAACGGCCGCCGCGGCCGGGTGAAGAACTTCGGCAACGAGTCGTTCGGCAACATCGACCTGCGCAGGGCGACCGGCAGCTCGGTCAACACCGTCTACGCCGCGCTGAACATCGACGCCACCCCGAAGAAGTCGAGCAAGGCGGCCAAGGATGCCGGCGTGCGCAGCCCGCTCGAGCCGAACATGGCCAACGTGCTGGGCACCGACTACGTCACCGTGCTCGACATGGCCACCGCCTACGCGACCATCGCCGCCGAGGGCGTGCGGGCGAACCCGTACATCGTCAAGGAGATCCGTTTCCAGGACAAGAGCGTGCCGACCATCAAGGCAAAGGTCGTCAAGCAGCTGGTCTTCGACAAGGACCTGATGTCCGACGTCATCGACGCCATGACCTACCCGGTCGAGGGCGGCACCGCCCGCTACGTCGGGAACAACCTGGGCCGCCCGGCGGCGGGCAAGACCGGCACCTCCGAGAGCTTCCGGTCGGCGTGGTTCAACGGCTACGTCCCGCAGCTCGAGACGGCCGTCGGCCTCTACCGCAGCGGCAAGGGTGGCGAGGAGCTGCCGATGGAGAACCTGCCCAACGCCGGCAACATCACCGGTGGCACCTACCCGGCCCGGATCTGGACCGCCTACATGAAGGCGGCCCTCGACGGCACCAAGGTGGTCAAGTTCCCGAAGCCCGCCGGCGTCAACAAGAACGCCGACCCGCCGCCGCCCCCGCCGCCGACGACCCGGCAGGCGCCGCCCACCACCACGAAGGCACCGCCGACGACCAGCGCGCCGCCGTCGCCACCGCCACCGCCGCCGCCGTCGTCGTCGTCCCCCCCGTCGACGACACCGTCGCCCCCCCGGACCAGGCCGACCCGGCCGCCACGGCCGTCGCCGACGGCAACGCCGGTGGTACCGCTGCCTGGCGGCTGACCGGCGACCCGCGGCTAGGGTGCCAGCCGTGGATGACGTGCGTGAACCGGTGCTGCCGCCGGGCCTGAGCACTCCGGTCGGTGGTGCGCGCGGTCGTCGGCTGCGGGTCGTCGAGCGCGGGCCGCTGGCGCGGCTCGCCCCGGTGGTGCTGCTGCTGGCGCTGCCGCTGTCGGTGGCATCCATGCGCCAGGCCGGCTGCCTGGCCCTGGGCTGGGGCGGCGACATCCCGGTGTGGCGGCAGTGCACCGCCCCGGTGGTGCAGGCGGTGGGCGCCGGCCACCCGGGCAGTGGCCTCGCGGCCTGGCTCGGTGGTGGGCTGCGCCCGGCGCAGCCGGTGCTCTCCGGCGCGGTGGCCTCCGCGTTCTCACGCATCGCGCCCGGGGTGGCCACCGGGCACCAGCAGTGGTTCCTCGCCCTGTGGGTGCTGCTCACCGCGGCGGTGCTGGCCGGCCTGGTCGTCGCCGTGGGTACGGTGCGGCGCCACCCTGATGCCGACCCGGTCGCGCTCGCGCTGTCGCCGGTGCTGGCGCTGACCGTGTTCCGATCCACCGACCTGCTGCCCCTGGCCCTGGCCGTCGTGGCGCTGTGGGCGTGGAGCCGCGACCGGGAGCGGCTGGCCGGGGTAATGGGCGGCCTCGCGGTGCTCGCCGGTCCGCTGTCGGCCGTGGTGGTGCTGGCGATGCTGCTGCTGCCGGGCCGTCGCGGGCGCGACTCCACCCGCCGGCTGCTGGTCACCACGGCCGTCACCGTCGCGGCTGTCTCGGTTCCGGTTGCTCTGGTGGATGCCGGGCTGCTGACCGCCCCCTGGCGGGCCTGGGCCCGGGGGGGCGCTGGGCCGGGCTCACCCTGGTACCTGTTCACCATGGCCGGGTTCCCGATCGGCGCGCGCCAGGTCGCGCTGATCGCCGCGCTCGGCATCCTGCTGGCCGTGGCCCTGAGCGTGCTGCTGGCCCGCCGGCCGCGGCCGGTGGTGGCGGCCGTCGCGCTGGTAGGACTGTGCGCGGCGCTGTCGACCGGGGCATCGTTCCAGCCGTGGGCCGCCCTGTGGCTGGTGCCGTTCGTCGCCCTGGTCGGCATCGGCTGGCGCGACCACCTGCTCTGGGCCGGCGCCGAGGCCGTGCACGCCGTGGCGATGTTCGGCTACCTCGACTACCTCGTCGACCCGGCGCACGGGTTGCCGCCCGGGTGGTACGCCGCCGCGCTGCTGCTGCGGCTGGGCGCGGTGGGCTGGCTCGCCCACCAGGCCTGGGTGCGGGCGAGTTGGGGGGATGCCGTCCCGGCCGGTACCCTGTGGAAGTTGCCCTCAGCGCGCCCTGTGGAAAACTCCACGGGCGATGTCGGCAGCAATGCATACCCTCCTGTCACGGAAAGACCGTGACCGCCACAGACCGAAGGAGGCGGGTTAACGCATGCGTCAGTACGAACTCATGGTCATCCTCGACCCGGAGCTCGACGACCGGACGGTTCAGCCGTCGCTGGAGCGGTTCCTCAAGGTCGTGACCACCGATGGTGGGTCCGTCGACAACGTCGACATCTGGGGCCGCCGTCGTCTGGCCTACGAGATCAAGAAGAAGTCCGAGGGCATCTACGCCGTCGTCAACTTCACCTCCGAGCCGGCCACGGCCAAGGAGCTGGACCGCCAGCTCGGCCTCAACGAGTCGGTCAT
>JBBQNZ010000204.1:0-5943 GCA_038330415.1 Actinomycetales bacterium
CCGCGGCGGCGGGCACGACGTCGCCCACTCCAGCGAGGCGCCGTAGCCCCACGGGTCGTCGGTCTCGACCAGGGGCGCGGTGCGCCAGGTCTTCCACACGTTGTAGAAGAACGGGATCATCGAGATGGCGAGGATGACCGAGCCGGCCGTGGAGATCCGGTTGCCGAGGGTGAAGCCGTCTTCGGGCAGGTAGTCGGCGTAGCGGCGGGGCATGCCCTGGATGCCGAGCAGGTGCTGCACGAGGAAGGTCGTGTGGAAGCCGATGAACAGCAGCCAGAAGTGGATCTTGCCGAGGCGCTCGTCGAGCATCCGCCCGGTGAACTTCGGCCACCAGAAGTAGAAGCCGGCGAACATCGCGAACACCACGGTGCCGAAGACGACGTAGTGGAAGTGCGCCACCACGAAGTAGCTGTCGGACAGCTGGAAGTCGAGCGCCGGGCTGGCGAGGATGACGCCGGTCAGGCCGCCGAACAAGAAGGTGACCAGGAAGCCCAGAGCCCACAGCATCGGGGTGTCGAAGGACAGCTTTCCACCCCACATCGTGCCGACCCAGTTGAAGAACTTCACCCCGGTCGGCACCGCGATCAGCATCGTCATGATCGCGAAGAACGGCAGCAGCACCTGCCCGGTGACGTACATGTGGTGCGCCCAGACGCTGACCGACAGGGCCGCGATGGCGATGGTCGCGTAGACGAGGGTCTTGTAGCCGAAGATCGGCTTGCGGGAGAAGACCGGCAGCACCTCGGAGATGATGCCGAAGAACGGCAGCGCGATGACGTAGACCTCTGGGTGCCCGAAGAACCAGAAGATGTGTTGCCAGAGCATCGGCCCGCCGTTGCCGGGGTCGAACACGTGCGCCCCGAACCGCCGGTCGGCGCCCAGTGCGAACAGTGCCGCGGCCAGGGCGGGGAAGATGAGCAGCACCAGGATCGAGGTGACGAGGACGGTCCAGGTGAAGATCGGCATCCGGAACATGGTCATGCCGGGCGCGCGCATGGTGAGGATCGTCGTGATGAAGTTGACCGCGCCCAGAATGGTGCCGAAGCCACCCAGCGCGAGGCCGAACACCCACAGGTCCCCGCCCAGGCCCGGGCTGTAGGTGTTGTCGGAGAGCGGGGCGTAGGCGAACCAGCCGAAGGCTGCGGCGCCGCCGGGGGTGAGGAACCCGGCGCCGGCGATGAGGCCACCGAAGAAGTAGAGCCAGTAGGCGAACATGTTCAGCCGCGGGAAGGCGACGTCGGGGGCGCCGATCTGCAGCGGCATCAGCGCGTTGGCGAACCCGGCGAACAGCGGCGTCGCGAACAGCAGCAGCATGATCGTGCCGTGCATGGTGAACATCTGGTTGTACTGGTCGGGGGTGTCGACGACCTGCAGCCCGGGTGAGGCGAGCTCGGCGCGGATGACCAGCGCCATGATGCCCGCGAGCAGGAACCAGATGAACGAGGTGATGAAGTAGAGGTTGCCGATCACCTTGTGGTCGGTCGTGGTGATCCACTTGACGACCGTGGCGCCCTTGGAGACGCGACGGGTGTGGGTGGGGGTCGGCGCGGTGCGCAGCCGCGTGGCGTCTGTGGCGGCGCTCATCGTCAGTTACCTCCGTCGATGCTGTCGGTGACTGCCCGGGCGTCCTGCATCAGCTGTTCGCGGCTCAGCGTGTTGTTGAGCAGGCCGGACTGGCCCGCGGCGCGCAGGTCGGACATGTGCTGCTCGTACTCGCCGCGGGAGACGATCTTGACGTTGAAGAGCATGTGCGAGTGGTAGGCGCCGCACAGCTCGGCGCACTTGCCCTTGAAGGTGCCCTCCTGGGTGGGCACGACCTGGAACTTGTTGACGCGCCCCGGGATCATGTCCATCTTCTGCAGGAACGAGGGCACCCAGAACGAGTGGATGACGTCGCGCGCGGTCAGCACGAACTCGATGCGCTCGCCGACCGGGAGGTAGAGGGTCGGGATGGTCTCCTCGGCGCCCGGCTTGCCGGTCATGATCGCCTGCTCGCCGGTCTCGTGGACGTCTTCGGCGACGTAGTTGAAGTCCCAGCTCCACTGCTTGCCGACGACGTTGATGGTGACGTCGGGCTTCTTCGAGGTGTCGGTGAGCGCGGACTCGTCACGCGCGGTGTAGTAGAAGAGCACGACGACCATGAAGATCGGGACCACCGTGTAGAGGATCTCGATCGGGATGTTGTAGCGCAGCTGCACGGGCAGCTCGTTGTCGTCCTTGTGGCGGCGGTAGGCCACGATGCACCAGATGATCAGGCCCCACACGAGGCACCCGACGGCCAGCGCCGCGATCCAGGCGCCGACCCACAGGCTGGTGACGGTCTTGCCACCCTCGGTGACGGCCGGGGGCAGCCAGCCGGTCGACGCGTTGCCGCGCAGGTTGCCGGAGGCGCACCCGGTGAGGGCGAGAGCGGACAGCGCACCGACGAGCAGCCCGGCACCGAGTCGGCGCCCTGCGGGGCGGGGCGATGGGAGGACGTGCTGGCGCACCGCGGATCCTTCGTGTGGAGGGGGTGACGAACAGATGCAAACCCTACTGCACCACCTGCACGGAGGTCAGGCAGGGCGGGGCTACCGTCTAAGCGTGGCGCGCTCCCCCCTCGACCCGCCGGTGGCCGGGTTGCTCGACGCCGCCCGAGGCCCCCTGCACCCGGTGGCCGCGCAGACCCTGGCGGCGGCCCTCGACGAGGCGTGGGCCGACCCCACCCGGCTCAACCCGCCCGGTCGGCGGGCCCGCGCCCTGCTCGACAACGCCCGCGAGGTGCTGGCCGGGGCGATGGGCGCTCGCCCCGACGAGCTGTCGGTGCACCCGAGCCCCGAGGCCGCGCTCGAGGTGGGGCTCACCGGGCTGCGGCACGCCCGCCGCCGCACCGGCACCCGCGTGGTCGCCGGGGCCACGGAGCGCTCGGTGCTGCTGCTCCAGCCCGGCGTGGACCAGCCGGTGCCGGTCGACCGCCTGGGTCGCGTCGACCGCACCGCGTATGCCGTGGCGCTCGTCGGCGGTGATGTCGCCGCCGCGGTGCTCCAGTCGGCCAACGCCGAGGTGGGCACCCGCCAGCCGGTGGCCGAGGTCGACGCCCTCTGCCGCGAGCGCGGCATCCCGCTGCTGGTCGACGCCACGGCCTCGCTGGGACGCGACCCGCACGGCATCCGGCTCGGCGCCGGGTCGGTCGTGGTCGCCGACGCCGCAGCGTTCGGCGGCCCACCGCTCGGCCTGCTGGCCGTGCGCACCGGCACCCGCTGGGGGCTGCCGGGCCCCCGGCGCGAGGCCGAGCACGGCCGCGAGCCCGCAGCGCCGTGGGTACCCCTGGTGCTCGCGGCGGCCGAGGCCTGGCAGCAGACCACCGCGGCGGCGGCCACCGAGGAGCGCTCGGCCCGCGAGCTCGTCGACCGCGTGCGGCGGGCGGTGACGGCCGTGCCCGACGTCGAGGTGATGGGCGACCCCGACGACCGGCTCCCCCACGTGGTGACGTTCAGCGTGCTCTACGCCGACGGCGAGGTGCTGCTCGAGGAGCTCGCCCGACGTGGTCTGGCGGTCGGGTCCGGCTCGGCGTGCACGTCGAGCGCGCTGCGCCCCAGCCACGTGCTCGCCGCGATGGGCGTGCTGACCCACGGCAACGTGCGGGTGACCCTGCCGCTCGAGGCCGTGTCACCGAGCCGCGCCGACGACGTCGACCGGCTCTGCCGTGAGCTGCCGGATGCCGTCGTCGCGGTGCGGCGCCGGCTCGGGACGGCCGACCTGTGAGCGGCTCGCAACCACCGCCGAGCAGCGAGGGCCGTGGGCGGCGCGGCGGCCCGCCGGTCGTCGACGCGCGGGGGTCGCGGTGCCCGGTGCCCGTCATCCGGCTGGCGCGGGCCGCCCTCGGGCTCGCCCCGGGCACCACCGTGGTGCTCCTCGCCGACGACGACGCGGCCTGGTCGGACGTTCCCGCCTGGGCCCGGATGAAGGGACACACCGTCTCGCTGCACGAGGACGAGACCTGGACCGAGTACCGCGTGCTCCTCGGCGCGCCGCGCACCGAGCGCGGTCAGGCCGACAGCTCGACCTGAGGGGCGAGCAGCGCCTCGGCGAGCCGGTCGAGGTACCGCTCGCGCGGCCACTCCTGCGCCCCGAGCCGGCGCAGGTGGTCGGTGGCCCACTGCACGTCGATGAGCCGGCGCGGGTCGCCGTCGGCGTGGAAGCGCTCGACGAGCCCGACGAGCGCGACCTTCGAGGCGTCACGTGCAGCGTGGAACATCGACTCCCCCGCGAACAGGCCGCCGACCGACACCCCGTAGAGACCACCGACGAGCTCGCCGGCGTGCCACGTCTCGACGCTGTGCGCCCAGCCGAGCTCGTGCAGCCGGCCGTAGGCGCGGGCCACCTCCGGGGTGATCCACCGGCCCTCGCGCGAGGGGTCGGCGCAGCGGGCGACGACCTCGTCGAAGGCCGTATCGACCCGCACGTCGAACCGGTCGCACGCCTTGCGCAGCGACCGGCTGACCCGCAGCCCACCGGCGGGGATGACGCCGCGCGGGTCGGGCGACCACCACCCCACCGCACCGGTGCCGTGTGGGCCCAGGCCCATCGGGAACAGGCCGAGGCGGTAGGCCGCGAGCAGCGTGCCCGGCTCGAGGTCGGCGCCGGCCGCCACGAGGTCGTCACCGGGGTCGGCGCGTGCGGCGTCGAGCAGCCACGCGGTGTGCGGCGGCTCGACCGGCGGGTAGTGCATCACGCTGTCGAGGGACGTCGTCAGTCGTGGGCGCAGCGCACGAGCGGCGCGATCTCCTGCGCGGCGGTGTCGCCGTAGGCCGCGGCGACGTGGTCGACGAAGGCCTGCCGGGTGATGGCGTACTCCTGGGCGCCGTCGGTCTGCAGCACGTGGGCCGCGAGCACCGAGCCGATCTGGCCGCACCGCTCGTAGCCCAGGCTGCCGGCCAGGCCGACGAGGAAGCCCGCCCGGAACGCGTCGCCGACCCCGGTGGGGTCGACCCGCTCGACATCCCCGGCGATCGGCACGTGGATGGGGTCCTGGCCCTTGGTGCGGATGTCGGCGCCGTCCTTGCCGCGGGTGATGACCCGGGTGGTGACCCGGTCGTCGATCTCGGCCTGGCTCCATCCGGTCTTGGTCTCGGTCAGGTGCGACTCGTACTCGTTGGTGAACAGGTAGTCGGCGCCGCCGATGAGCTTGCGGATGAACGGGCCGTCGGCGAACGCCAGCTGCTGGGAGGGGTCGGCGATGAACGGGATGCCGCCGCTGCGGCACTCGTCGGTGTGGCGCAGCATCGCCTCGGGGTCGTCGGCGCCGATGAGCACCAGGTCGAGGTTCCACTTCTCGTGGATCGGGCCGAGCTCGATCATCCGGGCCTCGGACATCGCCCCGGCGTAGAACGTGGCGATCTGAGCCATCGTGTCGTCGGTGGTGCAGACGAACCGCGCCGTGTGCTTCGACTGCGAGATGTGCACGTGGTCGGTGATCACGCCGTGCCGGCTCAGCCAGCTGCGGTAGTCGGCGAAGTCCTCGCCAGCGGCACCGATGAGGATCGGCCGCGCCCCGAGCACGCCCATGCCGAAGCAGATGTTGCCGGCCACCCCACCCCGCCGGATCTCGAGGGTGTCGGCAAGGAAGCTGACCGAGATCTTGTCGAGCTGCTCGACGACGAGGGAGTCCGAGAAGCTGCCCCGGAAGGTCATGAGGTGGTCGGTCGCGATGGACCCGGTGACGGCGATCTGCACGGGACGAACCTACCCCGCAGGAGGCGTGCGTCGGTCATGGGACGCCGAGAGGGCCCGTGCCGTGGCACGGGCCCTCTCGGTGACGGTGGCGTCAGCTGAAGCTGTCGCCGCAGGCGCAGGAGCTGCCCGCGTTGGGGTTGTCGATGGTGAAGCCCTGCTTCTCGATGGTGTCGGCGAAGTCGATCGTCGCGCCGTCGAGGTAGGGGGCGCTCATCCGGTCGATGACGA
>JBBQNZ010000205.1:0-5828 GCA_038330415.1 Actinomycetales bacterium
GGGCCCCCCCCCCCCCCCCCCCCCCCCCCCGGCCCCCGGGCCGCCCCCCCCCCCCCCCCGCCCGCGCGCGGGGGGGGCCCCCCCCCCCCGGGACCGGGTCAGCGGTGGGGGTGTGCCGTCATCCGGGGGCGGTCACTTGACCTCGGACCGGCGGACGATGACCAGCCCGATGGCCAGCGGCAGGAGGAACCAGATGGTGCCCGACACCGCGAGGTGCTGCCACTGCTCGCCGGTGACGCTGCCGTTGAACAGCACGTTGCGGGCGTCGGCGTAGTCGATCCACGGCTGCGCGTCGGCGAACCACGAGGCGTTGGCGGCGAGCAGCTGCACCAGGGGCGGCAGCACGAGGCTGTAGACGAAGTAGGCGACGATCGCGCCGGCGGAGTTGCGGATCAGGACGCCGAGCATGAAGCCGAAGAGCATGCCGAGCACGCTGCCGAGCACGATGAGCGCGAACTCCGTCACGCTGACGTTCCAGACCGGGTCGAGCCCCGTGACGAGGCTGCCGGCCAGGGTGCCGAGCGCCCCGACCACGAGCGCGACGAACATCGCACCGACACCGACCGCGACGGCCGCGATGAACTTCGCCCACAGCACCCGGCCGCGGTGCGGCACGAGGGTGAACGTGGTCAGGCCGCTGCGCTGGCTCCACTCGCTGGTGACGGCGAGGATGCCGATGATCGGCAGGATCACGGTCATCGGGATGCCGACGGCCGCGGCGAAGTTGTCGTAGGTCTGTTGGTCGTCCGGTGCGAACACGATGATGGCCGCGGTCGCCAGCACGCTGGTGATGAGGATGCTCGCCATCAGCCAGAAGCCCGACCGGGTGTCGAACATCTTGCGCAGCTCGACCCCGACCAGGCGGGAGAGGGGGATGCGCGCGGATGCCGTGCGCGAACGCTCGCGGTGCGTCGCGGCATCCGTCGTGGCGGGGTCGAGAACGGTCGTGCTGCTCATGCTGCTGCTCCTTCGCGCTGGGTGTCTGCGGTGAGCTCGAGGAACATCTCCTCGAGCCCGGCGCCGTCGGCGGCGCGGAGCTCGGTCAGGGCCAGGCCCGCGGCGAGCGCGACCTCGCCGACCTGCTCGGGGGTGGCGTCGGTGTGCACGCTGCCGTCGGCGTGGGTGACCACGAGGCCGGCTCCCTCCATGGCGGCCACGAGCGCGGCGACGTCGCGGGCCCGGGCGATGGTGCCGGCGGAGGCGAGCAGCTCGGCCTTGGTGCCCTGGGCGACGATGCGGCCGTTGCCGATGACGACGAGGTCGTCGGCGATGACCTCGATCTCGTGCAGCAGGTGGGAGGAGAGCAGCACGGTGCCACCGCGGTTGGCGTAGCCGCGCAGCAGGTCGCGCATCCAGCGGATGCCGGCCGGGTCGAGCCCGTTGGCCGGCTCGTCGAGGATCAGCACGTGCGGGTCGCCGAGCAGGGCGGCGCCGATGCCGAGGCGCTGGCGCATGCCGAGCGAGTAGTTGCGCACGCGGCGGTCGGCCTCGTCGTCGGTGAGGCTGACCAGCTCGAGCATCTCCTCGACGCTGGCCTTGGGCAGGCCCATGGTGCGCTGCACCAGGGTGAGGATCTCGCGGCCGGTGCGTCCGGCGTGCTGGGCGGAGGCGTCGAGGAGCACCCCGACGTCGGTGCCCGGGTTGGGCAGGTCGACGAACCGGCGGCCGTCGATGGTGGCGGAACCCGAGGTGGCCGGGGTGAGGCCGACCATGATCCGCATGGTGGTGGACTTGCCCGCCCCGTTGGGCCCGAGGAAGCCGGTGACCCGGCCGGTGGCCGCGGTGAAGGAGACGTCGTCGACGGCGGTCAGCCCGCGGCCGTAGGTCTTCGTGAGGTGCTCGACGGTGATCATGCCGAGAAGACTGTCGGTCGGGGCGGGTCGGGCACATCGGGGAGACACCTGACAACGACCCTGACCCGACCCTGAGCCGGCCCGGGTCGGGGCGGCCGTTGCCCGGGTGGGTTCTCAGGGTCGCGGTGCGCCCGCGCGATGCTCAGTCTCGGCGAGGTGTTTGAGGTTGAGCAGCTGACGGCGCGCCATGACCAGGTCGCCGACCGACCACAGCGTCGCGAGGCGGGTCTCCTCCATGACGACCTTGAGCAGGAGGCGCGTGTCGCGCCGTTCGCCGCCGTCGAGGACATAGGACAGGTGGGCGCCGAGGATGGTGGCGGTCAGGTGCCGGCCCGGGGTGACCGCCACGATGCGCCCCTGCGGTCGACCCCCGACGCTGGTGAAGTGGTCCCCGACCCGGGGCTCGGGCAGGTGGAGGGAGCCGCCGGGGGGAGCGGCGTCCCAGGTTGTCGATCCAGTCGTAGGGGTACGGCGCCGCCCTCACCTGGGTCACCCACGGCCAGACGGCGTCCGCCGGCGCCGCGACGTCGACCGCGCGCCACGCCTGGAGGGACGGCGCGTCCACGAAGGCGTCGCAGGGATAGGGCCGTTCCACCTCGTCGGGCGTGACGCCCCACCGGTCGCCGAGCATGCGTCCCCCCGATGAGTGGTGTCCGACCGATCCCTGGACCGAACGCTACGCTCACCAGGGATGACGTCCGGGGGCGGCGAGGGGGGATCTCGAGGTGGTGCCGACGCTCGACCTCGCCTACCCGTTCCGGGGCCGCTGGCACACCCGGAACAGCCCGGCCGACCGGGTGCCCAGCCACGGCACCACCGCGTTCGCCACCGCCTACGCGATCGACTTCGTCCCGGTCGACGATGCCGGGCGGTCGGCCCCCATCACCCTTCGTGCCCTGCTGCGCCCCGAACCGCCTGAGCGCTTCGTGGGCTTCGGGCGCGCGCTGCTGGCGCCCGTAGAGGGCACGGTCGTGGCCGCGCACGACGGGGAGCCCGACCACGCCGCCCATCGTGGGCTGCCCTCCATCGGCTACGCCGTCACCCAGCGAGGCCGGGTGGCGGGGGGATGGGTGCAGCTGGCCGGCAACCACGTCATGGTGCAGGTGCCGCACGGGCCGGTGGTGGCGGTGTGCCACCTCCAGCGGGGCAGCGTCGGGGTGCGCCTCGGCCAAGAGGTCCGGGTGGGCGAGGTGCTGGGGCGGTGCGGCAACTCGGGCAACAGCACCGAGTCGCACGTGCACCTGAAGGCCATCGACCGGGCGGATGCCGGGCACGCCGGCCCGGTGCCCATCACCTTCGGCGGCCACCTCCCGAGCAACGGGCAGGTCGTCGACGCCCGATAGAGGACAGTGACCAGGCCGAGGAACAGTGGCGTCAGGCACGAAAGCTGCCCGGTCTCGGCTGTGTGGCGGCCGGCGCCAGGCACGCCGGGTCACCCGGCCACCGCCCGAGGGGATCACACCAGCTCAGCTGCACCGCGTCGACCGAGCCCTCGCTCGGCCGCCGGTAGTAGTTGTTGGCCTGCACCAGGATCTCGCCCGGGTTGGGCAGGCACTCGACGAGGAGCGGGCGGTCAAGGGCGCGGTCACGTGGGATCACCTGCCCCTCGACAAGGTGGACCCCATGGTCGCGCACCTCGTGTGCGAGGCGGTTCAGCAGCAGCTTGGCCGGTTCGAATCCGAGGCCGAACACGAGCAGCTCGGGGTGACCGATGCCGTGCAGGCCGATCGTGTACGCGAAGGCCGGCATGGGAGGCCCGCCTCGGCGCTTGTCGCCCCGGCGCGCACGACGAGCAGCCCGGTCGAGACCTTCAGCCTTGCAGCACGGGCAGTCGATCTCGTTCGAGACGTACTGCACCATGCAGCCCCATCGCCGGATCGCCGCCGTGGTCTGCGCCCGGAACTGGTCGAAGTAGGCGATCTGCGCGGGCGTCAACACGGTGACACCCGGTCGTGATGTGCTGTCTCCCAATGACATCGAACTGGCATGTGACCCCCTGGCTGTCTCTGTACCTGACATCGAAGCAGGGCCAGGCGACAGCGCAGCGAAGTTTTCCACAGGGGCGGTGCGCACCCTGTGGGCAGCCGCGGTTTCCGCACCCGTTCCGCGGCGACAACCCGGTGCCGGCCGGTGGTCAGTGACCCGAGAGGGCGCGCCGGGTCAGGCCGGCGGGCCCAGCCAACGGCGCATGAACGCGTCGACCTCGACCGGGTGCACTACGACAGCTTCGACTGAGCGCGGTCACCAGCGGCTCGGTGACGCAGCAGCTCGGAGGTCACGCGGCTGTTGGTGCGAGCGATCCGAAGTTCTGCGTGCCTGGCCGCGGACCCGGTCAGGGCAGGACGAGTCGGGGGCGCGCGATGCCGGGCCCCGGGTCGTCGGCAGCCGGCGCGACCACCAGACCGGCGCCCACGGCATCCGCCTGCTTGTGAGTGGCCGCGCTGCGGCGCACGACGAGGAACTCGGCCCCGGCGGCGGCCTCCTCCGCCATGGCGAGCCGGTCCGCGTTCGACGGTTGGCCGGCGATCGACACGAGACGCGCCCGCGCCTTCGCGGGTTTCCGGCGCCGGGCTGCTGAGTGGGAGGGCGGGGCGGTCGACCACCCATGCCGTTGTGCCGGGGGTGCAGAGACCGGCGCGGGAAGGCCGCGTCGGCCGGGCGACTCTGAACCCATCGAGGGAGTCGGGCAGTCTGTCAGCGTGGGCGGGGCCCATCCAGACCCCGCCAACAAGCAAAGGGTGCTGGACTCGTCGCACGGGCTCGGCCGTGGGAGTTGCCCGGCCACAGTTGCGAGTTCTCGCAACCAGATGAGACCGGTTCGACTGCCAACCGCCGCTAGGGTCCTGCTGGGCCTTCGGAGGCCCAGCACACCACTGTCACTTCTGGGGGGTTCCTTCTTCATGAGCATGTCCTTCCGCGCGGTCACTCGCGCTGGTCTCGTCGGGGGGGCCGCTCTCCTGGCCGCCGTCCTGACCACCACGTCTGCGTCCGCCGCATCCGCCGAATTGGCGTACTCCTGCGACTACGGCGTCGGCGCCACCGAGGGCACCGGCGACGCCACCGCTCAGTGGGACTCCAGCATCGGCGAGGGAGTGGTCACCCAGATGGGCCGAGACGTGTCCATCGACCCCTTCGCCGGCACGATCACCCTGCCCGAGGGCTTCACCCAGGCGCTGCGCGACGCCGGGATCGACGAGGTCGACGGGCAGCGACCGGCCGCCACCGGAGACGCGCGAGGGCTGCTGCTCACGCTGGTCGACGGTTCCGACGAGGAGTACCCGGTCGAGCTGTCCTTCCAGACGTTCTCGGTCCCCGCCGAGGGCCCGTTGGTGATCACGATCGGCGGCGAGGGTGGCTCGGTATTCCCGGCCGGGGTGGGCACCAACACGCTCGTCGCCAGCGATTTCGTTCTGTCGGTCGGCACGGGCGACCAGGGGCCCGAGGCCGGAATGTCATGCACGCTCACCGACGAGGGCGACATCTCCATCGACACCTTCGAGGCCACGGCGGCGCCCACACCCACGGCCACGGCCACGGCCACGGCCACTGCGAGCGAGACCGCCACGCCGGAGCGTCCCGACGTGGTGCAGACCGACTTCGCCGATGACAGCCACTCCAGCGCTGCACCCCTGCTGCTCGGTGGTTCGGCAGCGGGCGCCGTTGTGGCCCTGATGGCACGCGGCGTCCGGCGCGGCGCCACGCGCCGCCACTGAGGTCGACAGGCTTCACGGTGTCCCTCCTGGGGGCGGATGCGCTTCAGCACCGCTAACCGCACCCCAGGAGGGGCCTCAACCGCGGGAAGCGGTCAGGCTGACGGATTCGTGTCGGGCAGAACCCATGGCCGCCAGCGGGCAGGTTTCATGACCGCTACCGGGCAGCTTCGTGGCCGTCTCCGGGCAGTTTCTCGTGTCCGCTGTCAGCCGACAACGTTGCCGTGCTCTTGGACCCCGACTCCCTGCCCGAGTGGGAACGCAC
>JBBQNZ010000206.1:0-5779 GCA_038330415.1 Actinomycetales bacterium
GGACGCCGCGGTGCAGGCCGTGAACACCGCGAAAGAGACTCTCCGCGATCTGCGTGTCGCAGAAGTGGTCGAGCAAGACCTTGACCTGACTGGTGAAGAAGTGGTCTTCAGAACGAAGTTGAGCATTTCGTTGAAGTACCAGGCCGACTGACGTCGATCTTCGCCTGCTGCGGGAGAGGACCGCGGCGGGTCGCATCGAACGGCGCGTCCGCGAGAACCGACCCCATAGATGACCTTGATCATGGTCCGCCCCGACGCCGATTGAGCCCGTCGGGGTGCGCCAGCCTGACGTGACCGCGATCCGCGCGAACGCCAACTGCCTCGAAGGTGCGTCTTAGCGCCGCGACGCGGGCAGTGCCGATGGTTGGAGAACGTGAAGTGCCATTGCTCGGCACTCCGCTACGTCTTCGGGAAGTTATGGCCGGGACTCCGATCCGACCACTCGAACGGGCGTAGCCCAGATGGTCTACCGGCGCTCTGCTGTCGGGACCTCCGGCTGCGCGTCGAGGAAGGTGACCACCGCGAGCACCCGGCGGTGGGTGGCGCCGTCCTCGACGAGCCCGAGCTTGGTGAATACCGAGCGCATGTGCGCCATCACGGTGCGCTCGGACAGGAACAGACGCCTGGCGATGGAGGCGTTCGAGTGGCCCTCTGCCACCAGGGCGAGCACCTCGACCTCGCGTGGGCTGAGGACCTCCAGCGCTGAGGACTGGCGCGCCGTCACCAGCGAACGGATGATCTCTGGATCGATCGCGCTACCGCCGTCGGCTACGCGCCGCAACGCGTCGTCGAACTCCGCCAGGTGCAGGACGCGGTCCTTGAGGAGGTAACCGAAACCGGGTGTCCCGACCATGTCCAGGCAGTCATGTAGCTCGATGTGCTGCGACAGCAAAAGGATTCCAACCTCGGGGCTTGTGTGCCTGATCCTCGCGGCCGCGCGGGCGCCGTCCGACTCGAGCTCGGGCGGCATCCGGATGTCGGCGATGAGCAGGTCGGGCCGCAGCTTCTCCGCCGCCTCCTCCATCGCGGCCGCGTCACCGACCGCAGCGACCACAGCGTGCCCGGCGTCCGCGAGCAGTCGCACCAGCCCCTCTCGGAAGAGCATTGAGTCCTCGCCGACGACGACCCGCATCAGAGCACCGCCTCCACCGTCGTCCCACCACCTGATGGCGAGGAGATCGTCACCGTGCCGCCGACCGACTCCACCCGATCCCTTAGCGCGGTCAGCGCGGTGACGACCGGGGCACCTCCGACCCCGTCGTCGCTGACCTCGACGAACAGCCGCCCGTTGCGGTCGGTAACACGGACACCAACGTGGGTCGCCCGGGCGTGCTTGAGCGAGTTGGTGACGGCTTCGGTGACGACCAGGTAGGCGCTGAGCAGCTGTACCTCGTCGAGGTCGGGCAGCGGTCCCACGTCGAGGTCCAGCGGAATCGGGGTAGAGGACCGCATCGCCTGCAGCGCGGGCACAAGACCGTCATCGAGACGGCTGGGCCGCACGCCGTGGGCCAGGGCACGCAGCTCTGCGACGGTGCCTTCCAACTCGGCCACTGCGACGTCAATCTCGGCAGAGCGGGCGGCGTCGAGCCCACCTTGAAGTCGTCGTAGCCGCATCCCCGTCGCGATGAGCCGCTGCTGGGCGCCGTCGTGCAGGTCACGCTCGAGCCGGCGCCGCTCGGCGACGGTGGCCTCGATGAGGCGTGCCCTGCCGGCCAGCAAACCGAGCCTGAGGCGGCACACCTCCACGGGGACCGCGGCAGCCCGGGACAGCTCCACCAAACGGCGGCGGGCGCGGGCGGAATCCCTGGCGCTCCAGATCCGTGCGATTGCGTCGCCACCGAAGGTCAGGGTCACGCCGTCCGGGTCCGGGTAGGTCTGGCCCGAGAGATCGACCCAGCCGTCTCCCTCGGCGAGGAAGAGCCGCAGTCCCGGATCGGCGTGCGCGCAGCGCAGCACGGCCTCGATCTCCTCCGGCGCCCGCCGGCCGGCGCGGACGTCCGCCGCGAACCGTTCCACTTCGGCCACCGCCACGAAGCGGTCTCGGTCGACCAGACGCGCCACGGCGGCGCTCACGTGGCGGTGCAGCGGTAGGAGCACCAGAGCGGTCACGAACGCTGCCGCAGTCAGGTCAAGACCCGACGACCGCGAGAACACCTCGCTCACCCCCAGCACGACCAGCCCGAAGACGACCGCGGACGTCACCACGGTGACCGTCCACGCCGCCGACTGGCTCAGCAGGCGATCCACGTCGAAGAGGTCGTAATGGATGATCGCGACCGCCACCGCGGCCGGCACCAGGATGACGATGCCGATCAGGGCGGGGCCGTAGGCGAGATCCATGCTGGTGTCGAAGCCGATCGCCAGGACCCAGCCCGCCGCCAACAGCGCCACGATTGCCGCCCCAGCGAGCATCAGCCATCGAACTCGAAGTCGCAGCACCTCATCACCCGAGCGGTAGCGAAGGACCAGCGACACGACGGCGGCCACCAAGCAGGTCGCCACCAGCACCAGCCCGATTCCCAGCAGTACGACACGGGGGCCGCTGGTGGGCCCTCCCTCCATCCGGTCGCCTGCCTTGCGCGAGCCCCACAGCGCGACGACGAGCACGATCGTTGCCACGCCGTATACCGGGACCACCAGCCGCCAGACCCGGCCCGGTCGCAGCCCGTCGGGGAAGACGAGCAGCAGCACCAGCAGGCCCAGCAGGTCCAGGGTCCACAGGCCGGGCACGGCGGCCGCAACCGATCGCTCCCCTGGCACGGCGTCGTACAGCCCAGACAGGGTGAAGACGTCGAGAGCGAAGGCCAGCGACATGCAGCCCCCGGTCCAGGCCAGTGCGGGTCCCGTCGGGCTGGTGGGGACACGGCGGACGACCAACCACCCGGCAAGCACGCACACCCCCGGCGTGAGCAGCTCCGGCAGGAAGCCGGCGAACTGGCCCCACCCATTTCCGTGGATGCCGAGCGCGGCCACGTACCCGGCCAGCCCCACCGGGATGGCCCAGGCGACGGTGGCGCCGAGGGTCAGCGCCCGAGCCTGCGCGGCCTTCACCCCAGCATGCTCGCACGGGACAGCACCCGCGGCATCGGTGCCAGCACCTACTCCGAACCCGGGTGCCGATTCAGCGACTGCGCCGATGCCCCGGGCAGGCCGGCACAGCGAACCTCGAGATGTCCGCATCCGACCCGCACCTGGAGGCCCGCATGAACATCGTCCTCACCATCCTGATCGGGTTCCCGCTCGGCCTCCTGGTCCGCTCACGACGCACGGCCGTCATCAGCTACGTCCTGGTCGACAGCTACCTGTTCACGTTCCAGACCGCCTTCCTGCTCATGCAGTGGGTCGACGGCGACGACCACGCATTCGGCACCCGAGGGCGTGACTGGTCAGCCATGCGGACCACGCAGTTCGTCTCGTACCTGGTCCTCAACAGCGTCATCGTCGCGCTCGGCATCGGCCTCGTGGTGCTCGGTCACCGGCTGCGCCACCGAGCCACCACCCGCGACACCGTCGCCGCGCTCTGACCGACGACCCACCCGCCGGCACCCCCGACCCCAACACACCTCCCGGCGGCGCGCCGGGAGACAACGGCCCGAAACGGGCAGTCAAGGAAAGGAAGATCATGATCCGCAGCACCCACACCCACCACACCCACCACATCACCCGTCGCAGCGTGGCGCTGTCCTTGGTGCTTGTCACCGGCGCGGCCGTGGCACCCACAGCCTCGGCCAGCACCGCCAGCGGCACCGGGCCCACACCGTTCACAGCGGCCGCCTACGTCCTGCATCGGCAGAGCGAGCGCGGCAGCGAGTCCGTCACCGACATGTGGGCCTGGGCCGAGCGGCTCGAGCGAGAGCTCTGCGCCTGGTACGGCGACACGTCCTGCGACTGAGACACGCCGGGCTCGTGCACGGCGGCCTAGCAGGGACCAGACCTCGACCAGCGCGGGGTCTGGCCCCTTGCGCTCATGGCAACGGGACGAAGCCGCCACGCATCCAACAGCGGGTCGCTTCGCTAATCAACTCCCACCAGGATGCGACGACATTGCGCAGACACCAGTGCGCACATCGCGGCTCAAGGCGACCGCCCCGGAACAGTCGGCCTCAACGTGCGCCACCTGGATCGCGGCATGAGCTACGCCCGGTCTGGCCCGTTCTGGCTCAACGCAAACGAGTGAGATCCCCTCGGATGTAGCGCAGGTGCGCGGCGAACGCACATCGGCTTGTCACGATTCGTGGTGGCACCCGTGGCGTGGTGCCGGTGGTCAGGTCTCTCCGCCGACGTCGAACTCGTAGGCCTCGTAGAGCAGGTCGGAGCCTCGTTGCCTGTGACGGACCAACAAACCCAGTAGCGTCGTGCCAAGACGTCTGATCTGATCCACGCTCGGCTCCGGCCCGGACGTTCGGGCGAGCAGATCATCGACGAGGTCGCTGATCTGCACGTGTTCTCGGGCGAGGCGGGCGACCGCACCGGACAGACGTGGCGCTGCTGCGAGCACGTCTGAGTGCAACCCCGCCTCCCCTTGCGTGACCTCGACATGCGCGCGAACGTCAGCCGACAACTCAACCAGCGCCACATGGACGCGCCCGGCCCAGCGAGCATGACCAATCGGTGCTGGCTCGGCCATCGCATGCTCCAGCACGCTCATCGACTGGCGCAGCTCAGCACGTCGCAGCCGCAAGGCCTCCAAGGAAGCCTGGTCCGGCGTCGAGGGACTCGTTGCCATCGACGCCTCCATGGCTAGATGTGGTGTCCTGACGTCCGGGCAGTGGGCGTCCGGTGAGCCCGTGCAGTACGCCCGGGGGTACCCATCGTCGTGGCTGGCGTGGAACCTGGCAAGAGATCGGTCCAGGCCGGCAGCGGCAGCAGAGAGTCGCCCCGTGCGGCTCGGGCACATAGCCCTTGTCGCCGCCAGATCGCGGCAAGATCAACGCCCTCGGGTGGGCACTCCACGGCCATCCGCACCCGGCAGGTCATCCCGACCACACCGGCGCGCCGGCCGGCGTCCGCATCACTACGGTTGAGGCATGACCGAGCTGGACGTGAACGGCACCGCGACCAATGAGCAGTCGCTGCGCACGCCCGGCTGGGCCCACGCCACCGACGACGAGATCGCCGAGCGGGACGCCCTGGCCGCCTCCGTGGTCGCCGCGCTGCGGGCTGCCGGCTGCCCCGCCGACCTGGCCCACCCGGACACCGACCGGGACCGCGGCTACTACGTCGAGGTCGACGCCGGCGCCGACCTCGCCGGCGGCGTCTTCGTCATGTGGGCGCCCGGCGGGACGGTGGGTCGGCAGGCCAAGGACGCGGTGCTGCGCCACGACTACACCCACCTGGCGATCAAGTTCCACGGCGAAGTCGCCCACGCGATGACCACGGCCGCCCTGCACATCCTGCACGCGGCCGGCTTCACCGCCGTCTTCGCTGACGACGACGAGCGCCCCTACGAGCTCGACGTGCGCGCCGGCAGCCTGGACGCGGTCAACTGGCACCTGTAGCAACCGCGCCACCCCCTCGAGCAGACCGCGCCAGTGCAGTTGACTGCTCCTGCGGTCGGGTCATAGACGCGGCAACGGACTCGTCGAGGTTGTTGACCAGCACCGACACCAGCGGCTGGGACAGCCCAGTGCCCTTCTCAACGCGCCAGCGTGACGGCCATACTTGCGGTGAGCAGGCGGGCGCACTCATCGTGCTACCGCTCCACCTTTGGCTCGAGGGATATGGCTATGCGTCTGTGGCGAATGCCTCCCGGCCTCGATTGGCCGGATCCGGAGTCATG
>JBBQNZ010000207.1:0-5746 GCA_038330415.1 Actinomycetales bacterium
CCCGCGCCCCCCCCCCGTTGTCCCGCCCCTTGCGGGCGGGCTCCCCCCCCCGGGTCCCCCCGACGTTGTCGGCGACACCCCGCCCCCCCCCCCCCGACGGGGGGGTGCGGCGCGGCTTCCGCCCTACAAAGTCGGGGAGCAGGGTCAGGGGGCGGAGGACTCGACCAGGGTGAGCAGGGTGCCGACGCCGAAGCCGGTGCCGCCCTTGGGGTGGTGCCCCTGAGGGCCCTTGTCGTTGAACGCCGGGCCGGCGATGTCGACGTGGGCCCACGGGATGCCCTCGCCGACGAACTCCTTGAGGAAGAGCCCGGCGGTGAGCATGCCGCCGTCGCGGTCGCCCTTGTGGGCGATGTCGGCAGTGGGGGTGTCGAGCTTGGCGCGCAGCTCGACCGGCAGCGGCATCGGCCAGGCACCTTCGCCGGCGGCACCGGCGGCGTCGACGACCCGCCCACGGAAGGCGTCGTCGTTGGCCATCACGCCGGCGATGTCGGTGCCCAGTGCCACCACCTGCGCGCCGGTGAGGGTGGCGATGTCGACGACCCAGTCGGGGTGCTTCTCGCTGGCCAGGCACAGGCCGTCGCCGAGCACCATGCGGCCCTCGGCGTCGGTGTCGAGGATCTCGACGCTGGTGCCGTTGCGCATGACGACCACGTCGCTCGGACGCTGCGCCGCGCCGCTGGGCATGTTCTCGGCAAGGCAGAGGTAGCCGGTGACGGCGACCGGCAACCCGAGCTCGGCGGCGGCGAGCACCGTCGCCGCGACGGCCGCGGCGCCGGCCATGTCGCACTTCATCGTGACCATGCCCGAGGCCGGCTTGATGTTCAGGCCGCCGGAGTCGAAGGTGATGCCCTTGCCGACGAGCGCCACCGACGCCGAGGGGGTGGCCGGGGCGTACGACATGGTGACGATGCGGGGCGGGTTGACCGAGCCCTGGCCGACGCCGACGATGCCGCCGAAGCCGCCCTTGACCAGCGCCTTGTCGTCGAGCACCGACACGGTGACCTTGGCGGGGGACGCGGCCGCGCGCTTCTTGACGTTGTCGGCGAACGACTGCGGGAACAGGTAGTTCGGCGGGGTGTTCACGAGGTCGCGGGCCCAGTCACGGGCCGCGCCGAGCACCGCGGCGCGGGCCACGGCATCCTTGGCGGCCTTGCCCTGGCCGGCCCCCGAGACGACCATGACCCGCGGGCCGGCGCCGTTGGTCGCCGCCTTGGCCGAGGCCCGGATGCCGGTGCCGCGCCGCGCGCCGAGGGGCGCGGCCTTGTCGTAGGCGTAGCACCCGGCGTAGGCGCCGTCGGCGACGGCCGACAGGCTCTCGAGGTCGGGCGTCGGAAGGGCCACGGCGACGGTGCGCTTGCCCCGCACCGAGCGCAGCGCCGCACCGGCCGCGGCCCGCAGCGCGGTGTGCGGGTAGCTCGAGCGGCGCGAGGTGCCCTCGCCCAGCCCGGTGACGACCACCGAGGTGGCCTTGACGCCCGGCACGGCCACCACGCGCACCACCTCGTCGGCCTTGCCCGTGGCCTCGACGTCGGACAGCACTGCCTGCAGGTGGACGACTGCCTTGCGCGGCAGGTGGTGGCCGGTCGCGAGGTCGGCGCCGTCGGGGGTTCGCACCGAGCCGACGACGAGGGTGTCGACGGCGAGCTCGGCGGGGGGTCTGGTCGTGAGGGCCATTGTGGTCATGCGGGCAGACTATCGACCGCCGGGGAGCATGGGCCGCAAGACGGTAACGTGCCGACCATGACCGAGCTGCTGCACTCACCGCTCCACGACCGGCACGTCGCGCTGAACGCGAAGATGGCTGACTTCGGGGGCTGGTCGATGCCCATCGAGTACCCCGGCGGCGGTGTCGTGGCCGAGCACACCGCGGTGCGCGAGCGCGTCGGCATCTTCGACGTGTCGCACCTGGGCAAGGCCCGGGTCTCCGGCCCCGGCGCGGCCGACTTCGTCAACGCGTGCCTCACCAACGACCTGCGCCGGATCGGCCCCGGGCAGGCGCAGTACACCATGTGCTGCACCGAGACCGGTGGCGTGGTCGACGACCTGATCCAGTACCTACGTTCCGACGACGACGTCTTCCTCATCCCGAACGCCGCCAACACGGGCAAGGTCGTCGAGCTGCTCGCCGCGGCCGCCCCCGAGGGCATCACCGTCGAGAACCTGCACGACCGCTACGGCGTCATCGCGGTTCAGGGCCCACGCTCCGACGAGGTGCTGCGCGGGCTCGGCTTCCCCGTCGACCACGACTACATGAGCTTCGTCGAGACCGACTGGGAGGGGCTGCCGGTCATCGTGTGCCGCACCGGCTACACGGGGGAGCGTGGCTACGAGATCGTGCCGCCGTGGGACGTCGCCGGCTCGGTCTGGGACGCCCTGGCCGCCGCGGTGGCGGCCGAGGGCGGGCTGCCCGCCGGCCTGGGCGCCCGCGACACGCTGCGCACCGAGATGGGCTACCCGTTGCACGGCAACGACCTCTCGCTCGACATCACGCCGGTGATGGCGGGCGCCGCCTGGGCGGTCGGCTGGGACAAGCCGCAGTTCTGGGGCCGCGACGCCCTCACCGCCGAGCGCGCCGCCAAGCAGTCGCGGCTGATGCGCGGGCTCGTGGTGACCGGGCGCGGCATCCCCCGGTCGCACTGCGCGGTCAAGGACGCCACCGGCGCGGTCGTCGGCGAGGTCACCTCGGGCACGTTCTCGCCCACCCGCAAGCAGGGCATCGCGCTGGCGCTGCTCGACCGCTCGGTGACCCTCGGCGACGAGGTGGTCGTCGACGTCCGCGGTCGCGACGTCACCGCGACGGTGTCGAAACCCCCCTTCGTCGAGGTGGGGGTGCGTGAGAAGTGAGCGAGCAGTGGACCTGGGCCTATGAGGGCCCCGATGGCGCCCCGATGGCGGCGCAGGGGCTCGGCGAGACCGCCTTTCCCACCCAGTCCGATGCCGAGTCGTGGTTCGGCGAGGTGTGGCACGACCTGTCCGCGGCGGGGGTCGGGGCGGTGACCCTGCTGCGTGACGGCCAGAAGGTCTACGGCCCGATGAGCCTGGAGGGCCCGGCCTGACCCCCCGACGCGGTGGCTGACGCCCGGTGCCCGGGCGACCCGGTCAGCTGGGGTACTCGCCGCGCTTGACCTGCGTTCGCGGCATCCGCGAGCGGCGCATCTGGAAGGCGCGCATCGCGGCATACATGCCGTTGCCCTTGGTGGAGGCGGCGGCGTCGCCGAACTTGGCACGAAGCCGCTTCTTCAGCCCGCGGTACATCAGGAAGGTGTCGGCGATGGCCAGGAGCAGCACGCTGTAGGTGAGGATCGTGACGAAGAACAGGATGACCCCGCCCTGGGTGCGGATGAAGCTCAGCGCCAGCACGATCAGCATGACCGGCAGCATGAACTCTGCGAGGTTCCACCGGGCGTCGATGTGGTCGCGCATGTAGCGGCGCACCGGGCCCTTGTCACGCGTCGGCAGGCCCGCGTCGTCGCCGCTGATCATCGCTTGGCGGGTCTTCGCGAGCTGCTCGCTGCGCTTGGCCTTGTCGATCTGCTTGGCCTGCTTGCGGTCGGCGACGACCAGCGGCTGCTTGCGCGCGGCCTCCTGGTCCTTGCGCTTGGGCGTGGGCCGGTTCTTGGCCCCGTCGCGCTGCGGGTGGAGGTCGTCGACGAGCTGGTCGTTGGTGGTCTTGCTGCGTCCGAACACGACTCCACTGTAGGTGCTCGACCGCGGATGCCGTGCACGCGCGTGCCGTCGTCGGCCGCACCCGTCGGTAGGGTCGGCGGTGTGACCGACGTGCTGACGACCGACCAGATCTCCGCCCTCCGCGACCGGGTCGCCGCCCTGATGCCGGCCCTGCGCGCCGACCTCGAGGCGCTCACCCGCATCCCCAGCGTGAGCCTCGACGCCTTCGACCAGGCCCACGTCGAGGCGAGCGCCGAGGCCACGGCCGCCCTGCTGCGCGCCGAGGGCCTCGACGTCGAGATCGTGCGCGAAGGGGGCCGACCCGCCGTCATCGGGCACGTCGACGGGCCGCCCGGGTCGCGCACCGTCATGCTCTACGCCCACCACGACGTGCAGCCCCCCGGCGACGACGCCCTGTGGGACAGCTCGCCGTTCGAGCCCACCGAGCGCGGCGGGCGGCTCTACGGGCGCGGCGCGGCCGACGACAAGGCCGGCATCATGGCGCACGTGGCGGCGCTGCGGGCGCACGCCGGGTCGCTGCCGGTGGGCGTGACGGTCTTCGTCGAGGGCGAGGAGGAGGTCGGCTCCGACTCGCTGCCCACGATCCTCGAGCGGCACGGCGAGAAGCTGCGCGCCGATGCAATCGTGCTCGCCGACTCCACCAACTGGGCGATCGGCGAGCCGGCCCTCACCACGACCCTGCGCGGGATGATCCGGGTGGTGGTCACCGTGACGACCCTCGACCACGGCATCCACTCGGGCATGTTCGGCGGGGCGGTCCCCGACGCGCTCACGGCGCTGGTCCGGACGCTGGCAAGCCTGCACGACGACGACGGCGAGGTCGCGGTCGAGGGCCTGAAGGCCGGCGTGGCAGCCGACCTCGACTACGACGAGGCCCGGCTGCGCGAAGAGTCGGGGCTGCTCGACGGCGTCTCCACGATCGGAACGGGGTCGCTGCTCTCGCGACTCTGGACCAAGCCCTCGATCACGACCATCGGCATCGACGCGCCGACCGTCGCGACGTCGTCGAACACCCTGGTGCCGACTGCTGCCGCCAAGATCTCGATGCGGCTGGCCCCCGACGAGCACGACCTGGACGCCTTCGCCCTGCTGCGCGACCACCTCGTGGCGCACACGCCGTGGGGCGCGAAGGTCGAGGTCACGCTCGACGACCGCGGGCTCGGGTTCGCCGCCGACGCGCAGGGGCCGGTCTACGACCAGGCCCGCGCCGCCTTCGCCGACGCCTGGGGCGTCGAGCCGGTCGACATCGGGGTGGGCGGGTCGATCCCGTTCGTCGCGGCGTTCGCCGAGCAGTTCCCGGATGCCGCGATCCTCGTCACCGGCGTCGAGGACCCCGACGCCCGGGCGCACGGTGCCAACGAGTCGCTCCACCTGGGCGAGTTCGAGAAGGTCTGCGTGGCCGAGGCCCTGCTCCTCGCCCGGCTCGGCGCCCTGCCGAGCTGACCTCCGTCCGGTCGCCGGGCGGGGTCACGCACGGGGGATGACGGGCCGGGCGGCCGCCCCCTAGGGTCGGCAGCACGCGATCCCGTCCGAGGAGCTCTGCCGTGCTGCGTCGACCCCGAACCCGGCTCGCCGCCGTCGCCCTGCTGCTCGTCACGGCGGGGTGCTCATCGGGGGCGGCGACCCGAAGGCGACGTCAACGGCATCCGGTCGGTCGACGGTCTCTCCCGCGTCCTCGACCTGCGGCTACCTGTACGAGTGGGTCACCACCTTCCGGTTCCCACTACAGCCCGACCCGCACGCCGCCTACACCTACGTCGTGCCGAAGGTGACCGCCGGCGTCGGCTTCGAGGTCACCGGATCCTTCCCCTACGCCTCGTGGACGGAGTGGATGGTCTACACCGGCTTCGGCGCCGGCACCCAGCCGTAACTCGGTGGTCAAGGACAGCGTCATCAGCCCCGACCAGGGCAGCGACAACCCGTTCGTCCCCGGCACCCCGGTGCTCTCCGCCGACCGCGGCTTCCGACTGCTCGTGGTGCCGCAGGGCACCGACCAGGCGAGCCTGCCGGCATCCCTGAAGGACGTTCCCGCCGGCAACGTGCTCTCGAGCCCGACGAC
>JBBQNZ010000208.1:0-5683 GCA_038330415.1 Actinomycetales bacterium
CGAGTTCCTCGACGTGCGGCACGGGGTCATCGGCATCGCCCGCGAGCTCGAGCGCCGGCTGCCCGACCTGGTCACCACCTCGTGGTGGAAGGAGGAGCGCGGCGAGCGCATCTTCGTCGACTTCAACCAGGCCTGCCGCGACCGCACCATCGCCTCGGCCTACAGCCCGCGGCCGCTGCCCGGGGCGCCGGTCTCGATGCCGGTCACCTGGGCCGAGCTGACCACCGTGGCACCGGGTGACTTCACCATCCTCACCGTGCCCGACGTGCTCGAGGACCGCGGCGACGCCTGGGCCGACATCGACGACCAGGTCGGCGACGTCGCCGGTGCGCTGGCCCTGTGGCAGCGCGACGTCGACGAGCGCGGGCTCGGTGAGCTCAACTTCCCGCCCGACTACCCCAAGATGCCGGGGGAGCCGCCTCGGGTGCAGCCCAGCAAGCGGCGCACCGACAAGGCCGACGCCGAGTACATGGCGCCCAAGGCCGAGCGAGACGCCGCCGAGCGTGAGCGGTGGGGGATGCCGTTGGTGCCCCCGGTGTCGCCGATGCTGGCCAAGGCGGTCAAGGGGATCGCCGCCCTCGAGGGGCAGGACGTCAGCTTCGAGCCCAAGTGGGACGGCTTCCGCTCGATCATCTTCCGCTCCGGCGACCTCGTCGAGATCGGCAGCCGCAACGAGAAGCCGATGACCCGCTACTTCCCGGAGGTGGTCGAGGCCGCCCTGGCCAACCTGCCCGAGAAGTGCGTCGTCGACGGCGAGATCATCGTAGTGCGCCCGGGCGAGGACCGGCTCGACTTCGAGCTCCTCAGCCAGCGCATCCACCCGGCCGCGAGCCGGGTCAAGAAGCTGTCGGTCGAGACGCCGGCGCAGTTCGTGGCCTTCGACCTGCTCGCCCTGGGCGAGGACGACCTCACCGGCCGGCCGTTCCGCGAGCGGCGCGCCCTGCTCGAGCAGGCGCTCGCCGGCGCGTCGGCGCCGATCCACCTCACGGCGGCGACGACCGACCGGGCGCTGGCGGCGCAGTGGTTCACCGAGTTCGAGGGCGCCGGGCTCGACGGTCTGGTCGCCAAGCAGCGGGGCGGCACCTACGAGCCCGACAGGCGCACGATGGCCAAGATCAAGCACGAGCGCACCGCCGACTGCGTCGTCGCCGGCTACCGCACGCACAAGAGCGGTGACGACCTGATCGGCTCGCTGCTGCTCGGCATCCACGACGCCGACGGCCAGCTCTTGTCGGTGGGGGTCATCGGCGCCTTCCCGATGGCGCGGCGCAAGGAGCTGTTCGACGAGCTGCAGCCCTTGGTGACCACCTTCGACGACCACCCGTGGGCCTGGGCCCGCCAGGAGGAGGGCACCCGCACCCCCCAGAACGCCGCAGGCAGCCGGTGGGCGGCGGGCAAGGACCTCTCCTTCACCCCGCTGCGACCCGAGCGGGTCGTCGAGGTGCGTTACGACCACATGGTGGGCGTCCGCTTCCGGCACACCGCGCAGTTCGCCCGCTGGCGCCCCGACAAGGACCCCGCCGACTGCACCTTCGACCAGCTCGACGAGCCGGTCTCGTACGACCTGTCCGAGGTGCTCAGCGGCGGCGGCGGGTGAGCGAGGTCCCGGCCGGCCGCCGGGCCCGGCGCGCGGTGGTCGCGGGCGCGGCGGTGGGTGCGACCACCGCGGTGGCCTCGGGGGCCGGCTCGATCGCCGCGGCGGCCTGGTTCGCCCGGCGGGTGCTCACCCCCGACCGGCACCGCCCCGACGACGTCGTCGTGCACGCCGCGGGGGCGTCCACCGTCGTGCTGGGCAGCATGCCCGACACCGTGGTGCCCGGGCGGTACGGGCTGTGGATCGACAACGGCTTCGGGCACGCACGGGTGGGCGACATCGTGGCGGTCGATCCGGCATCCGGCACCGTCGAGCGCGAGCTGCTCGGTGTCGACCGCGGTGTCCTGGCACCTGGCAGCGCGCGGTGGAACCCCTACTTCCACGGCGCGCCGCCCGACGAGAGCCTCGGCCGCCCCACCGAGCACGTCACGTATGCCGGTGAGCTCGGCCCGATGCCGGCATGGGTGGTGCCACCGCCCGGCGGGGCCGGGGAGCGCTGGGCGGTGCTGGTGCACGGCCGCGGCGCCCGGCGGGAGGAGACGATCCGCGCGATGCCGCCGCTGCTCGCGCAGGGGTGGACCTGCCTGGTGCCCAGCTACCGCAACGACGAGGGAGTGCCCGCCGGGCCCGACGGTCGCTACGCCCTCGGGCTGTCCGAGTGGCGCGACGTGGAGGCGGCAGTGCGCTACGCCGTCGACCGGGGCGCCGGCGAGGTGCTGCTGATGGGCTGGTCGATGGGCGGCGCGATCGTGCTGCAGCTGCTCGACCGCTCGCCGTGGTCCACGCTGGTGTCACGCGTGGTGCTCGACGCCCCGGTCATCGACTGGGGTGACGTGCTGGCCCACCACGCGCGGGCGCACCGGGTGCCTCCACACGTCGGCTCGCTGGCCCGGGCGATGATGCGGCGCAGGTGGGGCCACCGGCTCGTGGGGGTGCACGAGAGCGTCGACCTGGCCCTCACCGACTGGGTGCGGCGGGGCGCCGAGCTGCACCACGAGGTGCTGCTGATCCACAGCGCCGACGACGACTTCGTGCCCTTCGGCCCGTCGCGCGAGTTGGCGCGGGCCCGGCCCGACCTGGTGACCTTCGCGCCGTGGCACGTGGCCCGCCACTGCACCGAGTGGAACACCGAGCCCGGGCGCTGGGAGCGCCTGGTTGGCAGCTTCGCCGCCGGCTGACGGCTGCCCGGGACCCAGATGACGGCCGCCTGACCCCGGTCTGATCGTGGCCTGATGGTGGCCTGATCGTGGCCTGACGGCAGCGAAGACCCCATGGGCTGCGGAGCAGGTGCTTATACCGGTTCGCGACCCCCAGGGCCATGGCTCAACCGGGCCATATCTCGCGCGCGGCGACCGGTATAGCGTGCGCGACTGGCGGCTGTTCGTCGCTGCAGGTGTGCCCGGGCAGGGTCCGGGCCGGACCGCCGGAGGCCCCGTGTCGCGTTCCACCGCTCCCGCCCGATTCGCCGCCATCGCAACATCGGTGGTCGCCCTCGCGGTGGGGTCCGTCCCACTGGCATCGGCCGCCTCCGCGCCGGACCCATCGGGCTTCACCGTCGGACCACAGCCAACTCTGGTCTCGCAGTTCACGGTGGCCAAGTCGGTGACCGGACGGCTCGCGAAGAGCGACCCGGCGCTGCTCAAGCGCACTGACTCGGCACCGGTCAACGTGATGGTCAAGCTCGACCTCGACTCGGTCGCCTCGTACGCCGGTGGCGTCGACGGACTGGCCCCGACGAGCCCGGGCACCACGGGGAAGTCGTTGGAGCGCAACGCCACCGCGGTCAAGGCGTACACCAGGCACGCCGACAAGGTCCTCGGTGACGCGTCCGGTGACATCAAGCGCGCCGTCCCCACGGCGAAGGTGGGGAAGTCGTTCACGTCGGCCTACGGCGGTCTCGCCGTGAAGGTTCCGGCCAACAAAGCCAAGGACCTGCTCGCGGTTCCCGGCGTCGTTGCGGTGCAGTCCGACTCGCTCCAGCACACGCTGACCGACGCCAGCCCGCAGTTCGTCGGGGCGACCAAGGTGTGGCCCTCGCTCGGCGGCTCCAAGAAGGCCGGCCAGGGCGTGCTCGTCGGCGTGCTCGACAGCGGCGTCTGGCCCGAGCACCCGTCGTTCGCCGACCCCGGCATCCCCACCCCCGCCGGTGGGCCCTTCGCCTGCGAGTTCGGCGACGGCACCACCCCCGCACTCGGGGCAGCCTTCGCCTGCAACGACAAGCTGGTCGGTGCGCACGTGTTCCTCAACACCTACCTCGCCAACGTCGGGGCGGCGCCCGGCGAGTACTGCGCCACCCCAACCGGCCCCTGCTCGGCCCGTGACTCGGAGGGTCACGGCACGCACACCGCCACCACGGCCGCCGGCAGCCCGGTGGCGCACGCGCCGGTGCTCGGCGTCGACCGTGGCCCGGTCAGCGGCATCGCACCGGGTGCATCGGTGATCGCCTACCGCGTCTGCCTCGAGGACGGCTGCTTCAACTCCGACTCGGTCGCAGCGGTGCAGCAGGCGATCAAGGACGGCGTCGACGTCATCAACTTCTCGATCAGCGGCGGTGCGAACGCCTACACCGACCCCGTCGAGCTCGCCTTCCTCGACGCGACGGCGGCCGGCATCAGCGTCAACGCCTCGGCCGGCAACTCCGGGCCGGGAGCCGGCACCGCCGACCACGCCGGCCCGTGGGTCACCACCGTGGGCGCCTCCACCTCGAACCGGCACTTCCAGTCCACCCT
This sequence comes from Actinomycetales bacterium, assembly GCA_038330415.1. Lineage (GTDB taxonomy): Bacteria > Actinomycetota > Actinomycetes > Actinomycetales > Dermatophilaceae > Fodinibacter. The sequence goes on from JBBQNZ010000208.1 coordinate 4,324, forward strand.
CACCCTGTCCGCCGCCGATGGCGCCACCCTCTCGAAGGTGGGCTCCACCATCACCTCCGGGGTCACCGGCGTCGCCGTCGTGCGTGCCCAGGATGTGCCGGAGTACACGGGAACCCTGAACTGCCTCAACCCGTTCGCCGCCGGCTCACTCACCGGCAAGGTCGTGGTCTGCCAGCGCGGCGTCAACGGCCGCGTCGAGAAGGGCTTCAACGCGATGCAGGGCGGCGCCAGCGGGATGATCCTGTACAACCCCACCCGCAGTGACACCGAGACCGACAACCACTTCCTGCCGGCCATCCACCTCGAGGGGCCCAACGACGAGATGCTCGCCTTCCTGGGCGCGCACACCGACGTCACCGCGACGTGGGCGACCGGTCAGAAGGCCGCCGTGCGCGGTGACGTGATGGCCGGCTTCAGCTCGCGCGGCCCGTCGGGCGACTTCATCAAGCCCGACATCACCGCTCCGGGTGTGCAGATCCTCGCGGGCAACACCCCGACCCCCACCTCGGTGGCCTCCGGCCCGCCCGGACAGCTGTTCCAGGCCATCGCCGGCACGTCGATGTCGAGCCCCCACCTGGCCGGCGCCTCCGCGCTGGTCAAGGCCGCCCACCCGACGTGGACGCCCGGCCAGATCAAGTCGGCCCTGATGACGTCCTCGACGCAGGACGTGCTCAAGGAGGACGGTGTCACCCCGGCCGACCCGTTCGACCGGGGCGCCGGTGCACTGCGGGTCGACACCGCCGTCGCCGCCGTCGTGACGATCAGCGAGACCCCTGACGCCTTCCTGGCCTCGGTCGGCTCGGCCACGGACCGGGTCGACCTCAACTTGCCGAGCATCCAGGCGAGCCCGCTGCCCGGGTCGCTCACGACCTACCGCACCCTGCAGAACGTCACCTCTAAGGCGCAGAAGTTCAGGGTCAGCGCCACCGGGACCAACGGCCTGAAGGTCATGGTCTCGCCCCGCGAGGTCGCGGTCCCGCCGCGCAGCACCCGCCGCATCACCGTCACCCTTGATGGCACGGCGGCGCCCGACGGCTGGAGCTTCGGCCAGGTCACGCTGACCCCGGACGAGCGTCGGGTGCCCAAGGCGGTGCTGCCGGTCGCGGCCCGGGTCGCCGACGCCGAGGTGCCGATGACGCACACCTGCGCGCCGACCACCCTCACCCGCAACCAGGACGCGCACTGCTCGGTGACGCTCACCAACAACGGTGCGGTGCCGGCCGACGTGAAACTCAGCCTGGATGCCGGCAAGCGGGTCGACGTGAGCGCGGTCAGCGCCCCGGCGAAGGCCCGTCGCAACGGGTTCACCTGGTCGGGCACGCTGAGCCCGGCGCTCCCGCCGACGATCACGTCGATCACG
>JBBQNZ010000209.1:0-5574 GCA_038330415.1 Actinomycetales bacterium
TGGGATTCACCGTGGCGGCCGGCGCCGGGGTGGGCGCCGGCATCCTGCTCGGGCCCTACGGGCTGGGGGCCTTCGCCTTGACTCGGACCGTTCAGGATGCCTGCGCAAACCTCATCACCGAGTGGTTCGGCATGTTCCACCCCTTCATGATCGCGCGCTGGGGCGCCTTCGGGGTGCTGGCGCTGGGTGGCGCGGTGTGGGCGGCGCTCTGGTGCGTGCGCCGTTGGCGAGGCGGTGGGATGGATGCCCGCGGGTCACTCATGAGCGGCCTCACCACCCTGGCCCTGCCTGCCGCAGTCGGCGGCTTCGTAGCGGTGCGGTTCATCGGTGTCGTCGCCTACACATTGGCTCCGCTCGCCGCGCTCGCGGTCACGGGACTCGCGGACCGGGCCGCGCGCCGAGCCGCCGAGGACCCGCCGGTCGGGGTGTTCCGCCATGCCCGGGTGCGGTTCTGGTCACAGGGCAGACACTGGCGACCGGTGCTGGTCCTCGTGTGGGTGGTGCTCCTTCCCGGCGTGTTGCTGCTGACCCTGCCGCTAGCGCGGCCCCTCGATGACGCCGCCGTGCTGGACCGGCTCCCGGCCGGCTGCCGGCTGCTCTCGGACGGCGGCACCGGAGGCGCCGCGGTGCTGCTGCGCCCCGACATCCCGGTCTGGTACGACGGTCGCGCCGACTACTGGGGCCACGAGCGCAACGCCTTCGCGGCGAAGACCCTGGCTGCAGACCGGGTCGACGGTTCACCGTTTTCCGAGGCCACCTGCGTCGCCTTGCGCGTAGAGAACGAGGGCACCCGGCGGGTGCGCGACGCGCTCGACGCAAGCGGCTCGTGGGAGCGGGTGGCCCGATCGGGGCCGGTCGTCGGCTGGGTGCGTGTCGCGGCGTAGCCGACCTCCCGGCCTCCCGACATCCGGCCTCGGATCGAGGCTCAGGAGGTGCGGTCGCGCAGCTCGGTGACGTGCCGCGACACCGACGGGTCGAGCCCCAGCCCGAGCGCCAGGTAGGTGGCCGCATAGTCGGTGAGCGCCACCAGCGACGCCAGCCGCTCGATCGGCTCGCCGGAGTGAGCCAGCTGCTCCCACACCGTGACCCCCGACTCGCGGGCCGAGGCGACCACGGCATCTGTGAGCGCGACCTGCTCGGGGTCCAGGTCTGGGTCGCGCAGCGTGAGCAGGCCGAGCCGTGGAGTGGGCGGCGCGTCGAGGAAGGGGTCGGCGAAGATGTCTCCTCCCGGCGCCGTGGACGTCAGCCCGGAGCCGAACGGGCCGTCGAGGCAGGCGACGACCTGCGACGCGGCATCGGGCAGGGCGCCGTAGGTGGCGGGCACCCGGGCGGTGCGCGCGAGCATCGAGGCAGCGCGGGTGGCTGCGACTCCGGTGAGCGGGCCGTCGCCGAGCACGATCGGCACCGTCTCGCCCAGGCCCAGGGCGAGGATCTTCGCCGGGTTGACGAACGCCTCCGAGCTGGGTCGGCACTCGTCGGCGACCTCGTCGAGCACGTCGGCGACCCGCTCGAGCACACTGGCGGGACACTGCACCAGCCCCATCGCGTCGGCCGCCAGCAGCACGGGGGTGAGCAGCGACCACAGTGCGGTGCGCGACGACGGGGTGGGCAGGGCCACCTCCACGTGCACACCACGCGCCCGGGCGCTGACGTCGGCCAGCGGCGACCCGGCGGCGCCGACGGTGAGCAGCGAGGCGCCCCGGCGGCCGGCCTCGGCGGCCAGGGCGAGCGGGCCGGTGGCCCGGCCGGACTGTGAGACCGCGATGACCAGGTCGAGCGGGCCGACCCAGCCGGGCAGGGGCGGTCCGCCCCGGGTGGTCACCGGAACCGGTGAGCCCGGCTCGGCGAGCAGGTCGAGCACGTCGCAGACGAGAGCGGAGCCCCCCAGCGCCGCAACGAGCACCGAGCGCGGGCGCTCACCCCCAGCAGCCCGGGAGATGCCGGCCTCGTCGGCCGAGACCAGTGCGCGACGCACCTGGGCGCCGGCCGAGGCCAGCGACCGCAGCGAGTCGCGGGTGTCGAGGACGCGCAGGGCGTCCGGGTCGTCCAGGCGGCTCTCGTCGACCCACGGCATCCGGTGGTGACCTCCCGCGCCCCCGCTCAGGCGGGTCGGCGCGCCTCGTCGACGAGCAGGACCGGCACACCGTCGTCGATGCGGTAGGCGAGGCCGCAGGCGGCGGAGGTGCACACCAGCTCGGGCCCGCTCTCTCCGGTGACGTCGAGCAGCTCGCTGCGGCACGCGGGGCAGCGCAGGATCTCGCGCAGCCACGGCTCGATCGGCGAGGCGGGGACGGCCTGCTCGCTCATACGGGGTGCCTTCCTGGGGGGCGGGGTCGAGGTCGTCGTCGATCCTCCCACACGCCCGGGGAGCCGCTCAGGGGAGTGCCGCGTGCCCGGCCGACGGACGGCCGGAGTCCACCGCACGCGCACGTGTTGCCGGTCCCGTGGGCACGACCTAGGGTCCGGGGGGTGTCGTCACGGATCGGGGGGAGCCCGTCAGCACGCCTCGTCGTGCTCGGCCGGATCCGGCTCGAGGCGGCGGGGCGGCCCGTGCGGCTCACCGAGCTCGAGAGCGGCCTGCTGTCGCTCGCCGCCCTGCGCGACCGGGTCGGGGTCGACTCCCTCGGCGCGTGGCTGTGGCCCGGCGACCCGCCCGCATCGGCGCGCAACCGGGTGCAGTCCCTGGTGAGCGGCATCCGGCGCAGCACCCACGACGGGGCGCCGGTGCTCGTCACCGACGGCCGCGACTACCGGCTCGACGGCTCCGTGGCGGTCGACGTGCACGAGTGGGATGCCGAGGTGGGCCTGGCCCGGGCGGCCCGCGCCACCGACGCGGCGGGCGCCCTGGTGCACTACGACCGCGCCCTGGCCCTCTTCCCCGACACTGCACTTCAGGGCGCGCCCGACACGACCGCCGTCGACGTCGAGCGCAGCCGCCTGGGCCAGAGCCGCCTGTCGGTGCTCGAGGAGCGGCACGAGGCGGCGCTGTGGGCCGGGCGCACGGAGGGGCTGGTGGCCGAGCTCGACGCCCTCACCGCCCAGCACCCGTTCCACGAGGGGTTCGTCGCGCAGTTCATGCTCGCGCTGGCCGCCGCCGGCCAGCAGTCGCGGGCGCTGGAGGTCTACCGCGCCACCCGCGAGCGCCTCGACGAGGAGCTCGGGGTGCAGCCGTCCGAGCCACTGCGCCGGGCCCAGCAGCTCGTGCTCACCGGTGCGGGACCGACCTTCCTGGCGGAGCAGGATCAGCCGGAGCGCGCGCTGGACCCGGCCGGCGCCGGCGGCGGGCCGACCGCGGGGGGTGGCTCCCCGGCATCCGTGCTGCCGGTGCCGCGCACCCTGCCGCGCCGACCCACCGCGCTGGTCGGCCGCGGCGCCGAGCTCGCCGCGGTGGAGGCGGCAGCCGACGAGTCCGGCGACCGCGCCGTGGTCGTGGCGGTCACCGGGCTGGCGGGCGTGGGCAAGTCGGCGCTGGCGCTCGAGGCCGGGCACGCGCTGCGGGCGAGGTTCCCTGACGGTGCGCTGTACCACGACGCCGCCAACGACCCCCGGGGCGCGGGGGTGGACCTTGCGCTGGCGTCCTTCCTGCGGCTGCTCGGCGTACACCCGGAATCCGTTCCGGCAGAACGCGAGTCGCGCGTCGGGCTGCTCCGCTCGCTGCTCGACGGGCGGCGGGTGCTCGTGGTCGTCGACAACCTCGCGACCGACGGTGACGAGACCGAGGACGTCGTCGACCTGCTCCCGGTCACCGCCGGGTCGATGGCGGTCACGACCTCGCGCTCCTCCCTCCCGGCCCTGGGGGCGACCCACCGCGTGCCGCTGCGCTCACTGGAGCCGGACGACACGATGACCCTGCTGACGCGCATCGTCGGCGCAGAACGGGTCGCCACCGAGCCGGACGGCGCGCGCGAGGTGGCCAGGCTGGCCGCCGGGATGCCGCTCGCCGTGCGGATCGTCGGCGGACGCGCCGTGCAGCGCCCCGACCTCTCGCTCGACGAGCTGGCCGACCGGCTCGACCGGCTCGGGTTCGCGGGTGAGGTGCCCGACGACCTCGGGGTGCTGCGTGCGGGGCTCGACCGGGTGCTCGACGGGCTTCCGGAAACGGCCAGACAGGTGGTCGAGGCGGTGGCGCACCTGCCGGTCGACACGTTCAGCGGGTGGGTGGCCGGTGCGGTGCTCGACGACCGCCGCGCCGGGGAGACCGCCCTCGACGTGCTGCTCGAGGCGAGCCTGGTCGACCCGGTGGTGCGCAAGCACCACGACGCGCAGTTCCGGCTCCACGACCTGGTGCGGGCCTTCGTGCGCGGCCGGGTGGGTCGGTCCAGGGACGCGACCGGGGCGGGGGCGGCTCGCGGTGCCGACGAGCTGGTCGCGGTGGCCACCGGGGGGCTCTCCCGCGACGGCTCGGCCCTGACGGACCTGCCGAACCGCTTCATCCCCGTCCCCGCACGACCGGACGGCGTGGGTGCAGGCCCGGATGCCGGGCGCCCGCGGCGGCGGGCCCGCGGTGCGCGGGTGCTGCGCACCGACACCCCGTTGCTCCTCGCGTGCGCGTCGCGGCTGGGGCCCGTGCGACCGGACCTGGCCTGGCGGCTGGTCGCCGACTGCGCGCTCGGGCACCACACCTGGTCCGACCTCGAGCTGTGGCTTCGCGCCGAGCAGGTCGTGGGGGCCGCCCTCACCGGGGGGGACGACGACAGCCGGCTCGGGGCGGCCTACCTCATGCTGTGCCGGGCGTGGCTGCTGCAGGACCAGCGCTCGGCCTCGCAGGCGGCCCGGGAGCTCGCGGAGCAGGCGCGCCGTCACCTGGTGCTGCTCGGCAAGCACCGGGCCGCGGCTGCCGGGGCCCTGGTGGTCGCCCAGGCGGCCACCTCGCTCGGGTTGCGGGCCGAGGCGGAGGCCGCGGTCGCGATGGCGGAGGAGTCGCTGGAGCGCGCGCCGGACGTCGTCCTGGCGTCATGGGCCGCGATCGCCCGGGGCACGCTCCACAACGACTACGACGAGCTGGTCGACGCGGCACGCGAGTTCACCCGGGCACGGGCGCTGCTCGCCGATGCACCCCTGAGCGTCGCCAACGCCCTGGCGACACTGGAGCTGTCCCGGGCGCTGCGGCGGCAGGGCGAGCTGGGGCCCGCGAGCCTGCTCATCGACGAGGCGCTGCGGCTGTTCGGGCAGATCGGCGACGTGCACCTCTACTCGTACGCCTTGGACGCCCGGGCCGAGGTCAGCCTCGCCTCGGGGCGTGCGGCCGAGGCGCTGGAGGAGGCCACCACGGCCCACGAGCGGGCACTGGCCTCGCGTGACGCGTTCCTCACCGCCCGGGCCAGGCGCACCCGCGGACGGGCCCTGCTGGCGCTGGGGCGGCTCTACGAGGCCGAGCGCGAGGTGCGGCTCGGCATCGACGAGCTCACCGCCATCGACCGGCCGCTGTCGGTAGCGTTCAGCTACCAGGTGCTCGCGGCCGTGCTCGACGCCCGGGGCGAGAACGCCGCGGCCAGCGAGGCGCTGCGGCTCGAGAGCGCCGCGCTGCGCCGGGCCCAGGTCACCGCGCACGACCGGGGACGGCGCAGGACCGGC
>JBBQNZ010000210.1:0-5500 GCA_038330415.1 Actinomycetales bacterium
GCCCACCCCCCCCGCCCCGCTCGCCCGCGCCCCCCCATCCTCCGGCCGCCCCCCCCCACTCTGTGCCGGCGCCCGCCCCCCACTTCTGCGTGGGGGCCGACTCAGCCTCGGGGATCCACGGGCGCGGATGCCACGCGCCGACGGTTGAGCGCCCGGGCTCGTGCAGCCCGGATGCGACGGGCCACCTCGGCCGGGTCCGCCAGGTCGGCCCAGACGAGCCGCACCACCTCGTAGCCCAGGTCGACGATGGCCGACTCGCGGGCCTTCTCAGCGGCGAGAGCCGCACGGCCCTCCAGCCCCGAGTACTTCACCAGACCGTCGAACTCCACCGCGACGACTCCCTCGACGAGGAAGTCGACCCGTGCCACGAACGCCCGACCTCGTCGCAGCGTCCTCTGCGGCTCGACGGAGAACCCCAGGTCGCGGAGCATCACCCGGGTGCGTGTCTCACCGACCGACTCGCTCGCCGAGTCCGTGAGGTCGATGGCGCGCCGGGCCCGGTCATGCTGGTGTACGGGCAGCTGAGCGACGGCATCCTCCAGCTGACGACGCGTGCAGCGCCGGTCGTGGAGCGCGTCATCCATCGAACAGACGGCAGGGAGCACTCCTGAGCCGCCGGCGACCTGACACAGGGCGAGGGGAAGCCCCACCACGTTGAAACCCGGCGCCCGGTCGGCGACGAGCCCGAGACCCGGGTGGGTTCGCAGTCCGCTGCGCACCCGGGTCGCGGTCACTGCGGCGACGACGTCGACGACCGAGAGATCGACGTCGAAGGTGTCGATGGCGTGCAGCATCAGCGCGGCGTGGTGGCTGGCGGCGTCGACAGGGGGCCTGGTGCGAAGAACCGCCTTCGTGCGGAGCCGGTAGCGCTCCCATTGGTCCGCTCGGTCGTGGGTCTCCTTGAGCACGTAGGCCCCGCGCCGGACCCGCACGAGCTCACGCGAGCGCACGAGCGCGTCGAGGTGAACGGCACGGATGCCCAGCCGGGCGGCATCCGCTGATGACGCCACGCCACCGTGGGCCGCGAACACTGCGGCGAGCCGATCGTCCATGGGTCCACGCTTGCGCCCGGACACGGTAGGCGCCAGACGGAAGCTTCCGGCTGTGGACAACCGGCACGCAGAAGTTCGGCTGGCACGCAGCAATAGCCGCGCGGCATCTGAACTTCTGCGTGAGGGGCAGTGACGGCCATGGATGTGGGGGAGTCGGCCGGGCGCCGGTAGGGTTCCGCGGCATGGGGCTGTTCAACCGTGACCGCTGCGAGGGCAAGACGCCCGAGCAGCTCGCCGGCATGCGTACCGCCGGCCTGCTCGTCGGCCGCACCCTCGAGCTGCTGCAGGCCGCGGTGCGCCCCGGCATGACCACCCTCGCACTCGACACCCTCGCCGAGACCCACATCCGCGACCACGGCGGCATCCCGAACTTCCAGCTCGTCCCCGGCTACCGGCACACGTTGTGCACGTCGGTGAACGAGGAGATCGTGCACGGCATCCCCGGGCCGCGGGTGCTGCTCGAGGGCGACCTGCTCTCGATCGACTGCGGTGCCCAGGTCGGCCTCTGGAACGGCGACGCGGCGGTCAGCCTCGTCGTCGGCGGCCCCGAAGCCACCCGGCCGCAGGACCGCGAGCTCATCGACGACACCGAGGCCTCACTGTGGGCCGGCATCACCGCGCTGCGGGTGGGCGAGAGCCTGTATGCCGTGGGGGCGGCGGTCGAGGACAGCCTCACCGAGAGGGGTGCCCGCCGCGGGCGCGAGTACGGCATCGTCGAGGACTACGTCGGCCACGGCATCGGCACCTCGATGCACATGGACCCCCAGGTGCCCAACTACCGGGTGAGCGGCAAGGGCCCCAAGGTGGTCGACGGCACCACGATCTGCATCGAGCCGATGGTGGCACTCGGCGACCAGGACAACATCGTGCGCGAGGACGAGTGGACGGTGGCCACCCGCGACCGGTCGCGCGCCGCGCACTGGGAGCACTCGGTCGCCGCCACCGCACAGGGGCTGTGCGTGCTCACGGCGATCGACGGCGGCGCGCAGCGGCTGCGCTCCCTGGGTGCGGCGTTCGCCCCGATCGACCCCGCCTGACCCCCCGACCTTGTAGGTCAGCAGCCGCCCCTCAGCAGGCCGATGCCGCGTGTCGCCCGGCTCCTCCCCTACGAAGTCGGGGAGGACGGGGGCCGTGGGCCGCTCGGCGAGCGCCATGGCACGCCTGCCGCACCGCTGGTCCGGTGTGCCCGACCTCGCAGTGAGGCGCGCGGAGCACGGCACTAGGGTGGACGTACGGGCTCGTGACGGGCCCGTCCCGACCCCCCTGCACGGCCTCCACCGGCCCGTTCGCGCGGGCCGGGTGCGCACGGGCGGCCGTGCCGGCACCGCCGCCGAGAGCCGTCGGAAAGGGAGCACGATGACGGATCCGTCGGTCGCCCAGACCACCGACCACAGCCCGGGCGAGAGCCACCGCACCCCCCCGGCGCTCGCCGCCGGCTTCTCGCAGCAGGGCCGTGAGGAGTGGCAGCGACTGGTCGCCGCCGTGCTCAACAAGGGCCGTGCCGACGACGCCCGGCTCGACGGCGTGCAGGCCGAGGCGGCCCTGCGCCGCCACCTCGAGGGCGGCATCGAGGTCGACGCCGTCTACCTGCGCGACGACCGCGACCTCGGCGTGCCCGGCGCGATGCCGTTCACCCGCGGCCGCGCCCTGCGCGACGCCACCACCCCGTGGGACGTGCGCCAGCTGCACGACGACCCGGATGCCGCCGTGACGCGCGCAGCCGTGCTCGACGACCTCGAGCACGGGGTCACCTCGGTGTGGGTGCACGTGGGCGACGACGGCATCGCCGCCGACGACCTGCCCGAGGTGCTCGCCGACGTGCGCCTCGACCTCGCCCCGGTGGTGCTCTCGTCGGTCACCGACCAGCCGGGAGCCGCCCGGGCCCTGCTCGACCTCGTCGCCGGCCGCGAGTCGGTGGGCGGCAACCTCGGCCTCGACCCGTTCGGCGCCGCCGCCCGGCTCGGCACCACCCCCGACCTCGCCCCCCTCGCCGACCTGGTCCGCGAGTGCGCCCACCGAGACGGCTGGCGCGCCATCACCGTCGACGCTCGGGTCGTGCACGAGGCCGGGGCCACCGACGTCGACGCCCTGGCCGTGGCCGTCGCCACCGGCGTCGCGTACCTGCGCCACCTCGAGGCCGCCGGCATCCCGGCCACCGATGCGTTCGGCCAGGTCGACCTGCGCCTCGGCGCCACGGCCGACCAGTTCCTCACCGCGGCCGCCGTCCGCGCGCTGCGCCGGGTCTGGGCGCGCGTCGGCGAGGCCTGCGGCGTCGCCCCGGACCTGCGCGGGGTGCGCACCCACGCCGTCACCAGCCTGCGGATGTTCACCCGCGAGGACCCCTGGGTCAACGTGCTCCGCAGCACCCTCGCTGCGTTCGGCGCCTCGGTGGGCGGCGCCGACTCCATCACCGTGCTGCCCTACGACACCGTGCTCGGCCTGCCCGAGCGGCTGGGGCGCCGGCTGGCCCGCAACACCCAGATCCTGCTGGCCGACGAGTCCAACGTCGGGCGCGTGACCGACCCCGGTGGTGGCTCCTGGTACCTCGAGTCGCTCACCGACGAGGTCGCCGAGGCCGTCTGGGCCCGCTTCCAGGAGGTCGAGCAGGCCGGTGGCGCCGTGCAGGCGCTCGCCGACGGGCTGGTGCACCGCTGGGTCGCCGAGGCGTGCGCCGAGCGCGACCGCGAGCTCGCCACCCGCCGCCACCCGATCACCGGGGTCTCGACGTTCCCGGCGCCCCCGCAGGCCCCGGCCACCCGCCGGCCGCGCGCCGCGCTCCCGGCGACCGACCGCGCCCTCGCACCGCGCCGTGACGCGAGCACCTACGAGGCGCTGCGCGACCGTGCGACCACCCTGGGCGACCCGAGCGTGGTCGTGCGCACGCTGGGCACCCGGCGCGACTTCGGGGCGCGACAGGCCTTCGTGACCAACCTCCTCGCCGCCGGTGGGCTGCAACCCGCGGATGCCGGGTCGCGGGTCGCCGTGCTCGCCTCCAGCCCGAAGGGGTACGCCGAGCACGGCGCCGCCGCGATCGACGAGCTGCGCGCCGCCGGGGTCGAGCGGGTGCTCGTGGCCGGCCGGGCGAGCGAGCTGGGCGACGCCGCGGGCCTGGTCGACGGCGAGGTGCACGACGGCATCGACGTCGTGGCGTTCCTGTCCGACCTGCTCGACCAGCTCACCCCGGCACCCACCAGTACCGACACCACCGCCACCACCAGCACGGAGGGTCCGCGATGAGCGCCGTCCCCGACTTCACCACGCTCGACCTCGGCGAGGGCCGCCCCGACGGCGCCCCCGTCGCCGAGGGCGAGCCGTGGGTCACGCCCGAGCAGATCCCGGTCAAGCCGCTCTACACCGAGGCCGACCTCGAGGGCCTCGACTTCCTCGACACCGTGCCGGGTGCCCCGCCCTACCTGCGCGGCCCCTACCCGACGATGTACACGACCCAGCCGTGGACCATCCGGCAGTACGCCGGCTTCTCGACCGCCGAGGAGAGCAACGCCTTCTACCGGCGCAACCTCGCTGCCGGGCAGAAGGGGCTCTCGGTCGCGTTCGACCTCGCCACCCACCGCGGCTACGACTCCGACCACCCGCGGGTCACCGGTGACGTCGGCATGGCCGGGGTCGCCATCGACTCGATCTACGACATGCGCACGCTGTTCGACCGCATCCCCCTCGACCAGATGTCGGTGTCGATGACGATGAACGGCGCGGTCATCCCGATCCTGGCCCTGTTCGTCGTGGCGGCCGAGGAGCAGGGGGTGGCGCCCGAGCAGCTCACCGGGACCATCCAGAACGACATCCTCAAGGAGTTCATGGTCCGCAACACCTACATCTACCCGCCCTTGCCGTCGATGCGGATCATCAGCGACATCTTCGCGTTCAGCAGCGCCAAGATGCCGCGGTTCAACTCGATCTCGATCTCCGGCTACCACATGCAGGAGGCCGGGGCCACGCAGGACCTCGAGCTCGCCTACACCCTGGCCGACGGGGTGGAGTACCTGCGTGCCGGCAAGGCGGTGGGCCTCGACGTCGACGCCTTCGCCCCACGGCTGTCGTTCTTCTGGGCGATCGGCATGAACTTCTTCATGGAGGTCGCCAAGATGCGGGCCGCGCGCCTGCTCTGGGCCCGCCTCGTCAAGGACCAGGGCGCCACCAACCCCAAGTCGCTCAGCCTGCGCACCCACAGCCAGACCAGCGGCTGGTCGCTCACCGCCCAGGACGTCTTCAACAACGTGGTGCGCACCTGCATCGAGGCGATGGCCTCGACCCAGGGCCACACCCAGAGCCTGCACACCAACGCCCTCGACGAGGCCGTCGCGCTGCCCACCGACTTCTCCGCCCGGATCGCCCGCAACACCCAGCTGGTGCTGCAGCAGGAGTCGGGCACCACCCGGGTCATCGACCCGTGGGCCGGCTCCGCCTACGTCGAGCGGCTCACCGCCGAC
>JBBQNZ010000211.1:0-5466 GCA_038330415.1 Actinomycetales bacterium
TCGTGCCACGCCCGGCTGAACAGGACCACGCACGTGCGCGGACCGACCCTACCGCGCTGAGGACCGGATAGATGAGCATTGAACCACCTCCGTCGGGTGACCGGGAACCGCCCCGTAAGACGACCGGGAACCACCCCGTAGGGTGGCGTGGTGACCTCGCTGTTCCCCGGTTTCGGGACCCTCCTCAACGTGGTGACGGTGGTCATCGGGGCTGGTTTGGGCATGCTGGTCGGGCACCGGCTGCGCGAGCACACCCGCTCGGTCGTCACCGACGTGCTCGGCCTGGTCACCCTCCTGGTGGCTGGCCTGTCGGCCGTCGCCGTCACCGACCCCGCCCTGCGCGACGCGGTGGGCGCCGGCTTCCCGCTGCTCATCGTGCTGGGGGCGCTGCTCATCGGGTCCATCGCCGGGTCGGCGCTGCGCATCGAGGACCGGCTCGAGGGCCTCGCCGGCCGCATCCAGGGGTGGGTGGCCCGACGCTCCCGCGCCGAGGGCGGCACCGACTCCGTTGCGAGAGAACGGTTCATCGAGGGGTGGCTCACGGCATCCCTGCTGTTCTGTGTCGGGCCCCTGACCATCCTCGGCTCGCTCAACGACGGGCTGGGCCGCGGCATCGACCAGCTGGCACTTAAGTCGGTGCTCGACGGGTTCGCGGCGATGGCGTTCGCCGCCAGCTTCGGTGTCGGAGTGATGATGTCGGCCGTCTCGGTGCTCGTCGTGCAGGGGGTGCTCACGCTCTTCGGCGTGCTGCTCGGCGGCCTGGTGCCCGACGCGCACATCTCGGCACTCACGGCCACCGGCGGGCTGCTGCTGGCCGGAATCGGGCTGCGGCTGCTGCGCATCCGCGATGTGCCGGTGGGTGACATGCTGCCCGCCCTGCTCGTTGCTCCCCTGCTCACCCAGATCGTCGTCTGGCTGCGCTGACACCGTCGCGCCTCACCTCACGCTCGACGTGGGTTCGCGGACGGCCTTGGGGTTCGAGGTGATCTTCTAGCCCCTGGTGCGAGCGTTTCACCTCGAATGCGAGGTGCTGGGCCGTCGGTCGAGGGTCAGGCCTTCTCCATGCCGGCGATCACGGCATCGGCGACCTCGCGCATGCCCATCCGGCGGTCCATGGCGGTCTTCTGGATCCACCGGAAGGCGTCGGCCTCGGTGATCTTCAGCTTGGCCATCAGCACGCCCTTGGCGCGGTCGACGGCCTTGCGGGTCTCGAGCCGGTCGCCGAGGTCGGCCACCTCGGCCTCGAGGGCCTTCAGCTCGCTCCACCGCGACAGCGCGATGTCGAGGGCGGGGGTGACGTCGCTCGCCGTGAACGGCTTGACGACATAAGCCATGACCCCCGCGTCGCGGGCGCGCTCGACGAGCTCGGTCTGGCTGAACGCCGTGAGCATGACGACCGGGCAGATGCGCTCCTTGCCGATCTGCTCAGCCGCGGTGATGCCGTCCATGACCGGCATCTTGACGTCCATGATGACGATGTCGGGCTTGAGGTCGAGCGCCATGGCGACCGCCTGCTCGCCGTCACCGGCCTGGCCGACCACCTCGTAGCCGGCCTCCCCCAGCATCTCGGCCAGGTCGAGGCGGATGATCGCCTCGTCCTCGGCCACGAGGACGCGCTTGGTCGACGACGGGGCCGCGGGCGGCGGTGTCTCACTCATGTGCCGGGAGCGGGACTCGAACCCGCACGCCCTCGCGGGCAGAGGATTTTGAGTCCTCCGTGTCTGCCATTCCACCACCCCGGCCGGGGCTCAGTCAGTCTATCGACGGGCCACCCCGGCCTCTGACGGTGCCTTCACGATCTCGCTGTAGGCGGGCGCGACCCGGTTCTTGGCGTCACCGATGCGGTGCACGCGCAGAGCGTTGGTGGAGCCGGGGATGCCGGGGGGCGAGCCGGCGACGATGATCACGTTGTCGCCCTCGACGACCCGCCCGGCGGCCAGCAGCACCTCGTCGACCTGCATCGCCATCTCGTCGGTGTGCCGGGCGTCAGCGACGAGGAAGGTCTCGACGCCCCAGGTGAGCGCCAGCTGGCTGCGCGTCGCCTGGTTGGGCGTGAAGGCCAGCATCGGGATACGCGGGCGCACCCGCGACAGCCGGCGGGTCGAGTCGCCGCTCGAGGTGAACGTGATGAGGTACTTGCAGCCGAGCAGCTCGCCGATCTCGGCGGCGGCGGCGGTGACCGCACCGCCCTTGGAGTTGGGGCGGGTGCCGAGCGGGCGGATGCGGTGCAGCCCGTGGTCTTCGGTGTTCTCGATGATGCGGGCCATGGTGCGCACCGCGGCGAACGCGTGCTTGCCGACGCTGGTCTCGCCGGAGAGCATCAGCGCGTCGGCACCGTCGAGCACCGCGTTGGCGGCGTCGGAGGCCTCGGCGCGGGTCGGCCGGCTGTTCTCGATCATCGACTCGAGCACCTGGGTCGCGACGATGACCGGCTTGGCGCGGCGGCGGGCGATCTCGCAGGCGCGCTTCTGCACCAGCGGCACCTCCTCGAGCGGCATCTCGACGCCGAGGTCACCGCGGGCCACCATCACGCCGTCGAAGGCACGGATGATCTCGTCGAGGTTGTCGACCGCCTGGGGCTTCTCGATCTTGGCGATGACCGGCAGCCGCAGCCCCTCCTCGTCCATGATCTGGTGCACGTCGCGGATGTCGTCGGCGGTGCGCACGAACGACAGCGCGATCATGTCGACGCGCATCTTCAGAGCCCAGCGCAGGTCGGCCTTGTCCTTCTCCGACATCGCGGGCACCGACACCGCGACACCGGGCAGGTTGATGCCCTTGTTGTTGGAGAGCGTGCCGCCCTCGAGCACCTGGCACACGACGTCGGTCTCGGTGACCGACGTGGCGATCAGTGCGATCTTGCCGTCGTCGATGAGGATGCGGTCGCCGGCGCTGACGTCGCCCGGGAGCCCGTCGTAGGTGGTGCCGACCTCCTTCTCGTCACCCGGCACCTTGCGCGTGGTGATGGTGAAGGCCGCGCCCGGCACCAGCAGCACCGGGCCGTCCTTGAACCGAGCCGTGCGGATCTTGGGCCCCTGCAGGTCGACGAGGATGCCGACCGCGCGACCGGTCTGGTCGCTCGCCTTGCGCACGTCCTTGTAGACCTGCTCGTGGTCGGCGTGGTTGCCGTGGCTGAGGTTGAGGCGGGCGACGTCCATGCCCGCCCGGACCAGCTCTCGGAGGTTCTCGGTGGAGCTGGTGGCAGGCCCGAGGGTGCAGACGATCTTGGCGCGACGCATGGAGTCGAGCGTAGCGGTGCAAGCGCTTCCACCGTGACGACGGCCACATCCCGAAATGGCCCGGTGGGCCGCTCGGTCAGGGCATCAGCGGGCGGTCGGTGGGGTTGATCGGGCGCGGCAGCCGGGACGGCTTGTCCATCAGCCAGGCGTCGACCTCGTGTGCGGCAGAGCGCCCCTCGGCGATCGCCCAGACGATCAGCGACTGGCCGCGACCGGCGTCGCCGGCGACGAAGACGCCGGGAACATTGGTCATGTAGGCGTCGTCGCGGGCGGCGTTGGTGCGGGCGTCACGTTCGACAGCGAGCTGGTCGAGCAGCTCCTGCTGCGGGCCCAGGAACCCCATCGCGAGCAGCACGAGCTGCGCCGGGATCTCCTTGTCGCTGCCCTCGACCCGCTCGAAGCCGCTCTCCCCCATGACCACCTCGTGCAGCCGCAGCGCGGCCACCCGGCCGTCGGAGTCTCCCACGATCTCGCTGGTCGACACGGCATACACCCGGTCGCCGCCCTCCTCGTGGGCGGAGGCGACGCGGAAGGTCATCGGGTAGGTGGGCCACGGGTGGTGCGCGGCGCGCTCGGCCGGGGGCTGGGGCATGATCTCGAGGCTGGTCACTGAGCGGGCGCCCTGCCGGTGCGCCGTGCCGATGCAGTCGGCCCCGGTGTCGCCGCCGCCGATGACGATGACGTCCTTGTCCTTGGCCGTGACCTGACCGGTGACGCTCTGGCCGAGGGCGACCCGGTTGGCCGGCGGCAGGAAGTCCATGGCCTGCATGACGCCGTCGAGCTCGCGCCCGGGCACCGGCAGGTCGCGCGGCACGGTGGAGCCGATCGCGACGACCACGGCATCGAAGCGCTTGCGCAGGTCGGCCCCGGTGAGGTCCTTGCCGACCTCGACCCCGGTGCGGAAGCGGGTGCCCTCCGACTTCATCTGCGCGATGCGCCGGTCGAGGACGGACTTCTCCATCTTGAACTCGGGGATGCCGTAGCGCAGGAGGCCGCCCGGGGCGTCGGCGCGCTCGTAGACAGCCACGGTGTGGCCCGCTCGGGTCAGCTGCTGGGCGGCCGCGAGGCCGGCCGGGCCGGAGCCCACCACGGCCACGGTCTTGCCGGAGAGCCGCTCGGGTGCCTCGGGGCTGACGGTGCCGTTGGCGAAGGCCCGGTCGATGATGCTGACCTCGACCTGCTTGATGGTGACCGCGGGCTGGTTGATGCCGAGCACGCACGCCGACTCGCACGGTGCGGGGCACAGCCGGCCGGTGAACTCGGGGAAGTTGTTGGTCGCGTGCAGGCGGTCGATGGCCTGCCGCCACTCGCCCTTCCACGCCAGGTCGTTCCACTCGGGGATCAGGTTGCCCAGCGGACAACCGCTGTGGCAGAAGGGGATACCGCAGTCCATGCAGCGGCCGGCCTGACGCTGCAGCTCGGTGACGGGCTGCTCCTCATAGACCTCCTTCCAGTCCCTGATCCGCACCGGGACGGGCCGGCGACGGGGCAGCTCGCGCTCGCGCGTCGTGAGAAAGCCCTGGGGGTCAGCCACGGGAGGCCTCCATGATCCGCTCCCACACCTGGGGGCCGTCGGGGTCGAGGCCTTCCGCCGCTGCCTTGGACCGCACGTCGATGACGCGCTGGTAGACACGGGGCAGGACCAGGGTGAAGGCCGACCGGGCGGTGCCCCAGTCGGCGAGGAGGCGCGCCGCGACCGGCGAGTCGGTCCACGCGTGGTGCCGCTCGAGCAGGTCGTGCACGACCAGCTCGTCCTCGGGCCGCAGCGGGCCGAGGTCGACGAGCTCGCGGTTGACGTGCGCGTGGTCGAGGTTGAGCACATAGGCGACCCCGCCCGACATCCCGGCCGCGACGTTGCGCCCGGTGGGCCCGAGGATGAGCGCGGTGCCGCCGGTCATGTACTCCAGGCCGTGGTCGCCCACGCCCTCGACGACCGCCGTGGCACCGGAGTTGCGCACGCAGAAGCGCTCGCCGACCCGGCCGCGCAGGAAGACCTCACCCGAGGTCGCGCCGTAGCCGATGACGTTGCCGGCGATGACGTTCTCCTCGGCCACCAGCGCTGATCCCGGGGCCGGCCGCACGACGACCCGGCCGCCGGACAGGCCCTTGGCGACGTAGTCGTTGGCGTCGCCCTCGAGCCGCAGGGTGATGCCGGCCGGCAGGAACGCGCCGAAGCTCTGCCCGGCGGAGCCGGTGAGCGTGTAGTCGATGGTGCCGTCGTCGAGGC
>JBBQNZ010000212.1:0-5389 GCA_038330415.1 Actinomycetales bacterium
CCCGTTCGTCCCCGGCACCCCGGTGCTCTCCGCCGACCGCGGCTTCCGACTGCTCGTGGTGCCGCAGGGCACCGACCAGGCGAGCCTGCCGGCATCCCTGAAGGACGTTCCCGCCGGCAACGTGCTCTCGAGCCCGACGACCGGCAACTCCTTCATCCTGGCCAACCGGGTCTACGACGCCTTCCCCGGCTACAACCAGGGTGGAGCGGCCGGCCCCACGAGCACGCCGTTCCCGACCGTGCGGCGGTCGACCTCGCGACCGGCAGCGGGGTCGACTGCTCGAGCCTGAACCTCGTGCCCGACGCCAAGGCGCCCACCGACATGCCCACCGAGAGCGCAACGGACGCGCGGGGGGTCACCTTGACCGACGGCACCAGCTTCGGCGCAGGCGTGGGCGCGGGCGGATCGAGCGGGACCGGGGCCGAGTACGCACCGGCGCTCGACCCGGCCTACATCGAGTTCACCCGGCCGCCGCTGCTGCCCGGGGCGGACGTGTCCGAGGTGCCACCCCCGGACAGCTGCGCCGGCTACCTCGGAGCCGCGACGAGCACCACCCAGATCGGCCTGATCCGCATCCCGAAGGTCGCCACCTGGTTCGACACCTCGGACCTCACTGACTCCTCGCCCTTCGTGCAGCAGGAGGCCACCTACCTCTCGCTCACCCAGTACGGCGCCTCGAGCGGGTCGTACGAGCCGGGGAAGCCGACGACGGCCAGCCTCGGCAACGCCGAGCTCCTCCTCGACACGTCGGGCGGGTCGACGGTGGTCGTGTGGCCGCGCACGCTCACCGGTGACCAGCAGCAGCAGGTGGTCGCGGACGCGGCGAAGCAGGGTTGGGCGCTGCTGCGCGGCGGTGAGCAGGGCGACGTCACGACCGCGAACCTCTTCCTGCGGATGAAGGGGACCTCCCCGTCGTTCCTGGGCGGGTTCACGCCCACGCCCGACCGAGCCGGCGTGCCGTGCTACTTCGACGCCACCCGAGCTCGACGAGCTGGGCCGACGTGACCGGCGACGAGTACGTCGCGAGCGCGAAGAGCATCGGCGCCGCCGCACCGCAGGGCGTCAACTGCTCCTCGACGACTTCCTGGGCGGGTCCTGCCTCGCGGACCTCAAGAGCCGGATCAGTGCGACGGGTGGCAGCTAGGGCGGATGAGGCGGGGCTGGGGGCCGTCGCGACCGCCCACCTGCGGGCTGGGCGCCGCTTCGGGGCCGCAGGGGTGGCGAGCTTCGTGCGCGAGGAGGGCGCGGGTGAGCCGGTCGTGCTCGTCCACGGCCTGCCGTCGTCGTCGTCCTTCCTGTACCGGAAGATGCTGCCCGGGCTCGCCTCCCGGGGGCTGCGGGCGGTCGCCTTCGACCTCCCGGGTCTCGGGCTGGCCGACCGGCCGACCGACTTCGACCACACCTTCGCCGGGCCGGGCCGGTTCGCGCACGCGGCGGTCGACGCCCTGGGGCTCGAGCGCTTCCACCTCGTCGTCCACGACGCCGGGGGGCCGGTGGGCTTCGAGATGGCCGTCGGGATGCCGGAGCGGATCCGCTCGCTGACGATCCTCAACACCGTCGTGACGATGGACAAGGTCCCGTTCGTCATGGAGTTCTACGCCCGGGCGGGCACCGGTCGCGACTGGCCCGCCATGCCACCGCCGGCCGTCGTGCGCTCCGTCTTCCGCGCGGTCGGCGTGGCCGACCGCTCCGCGCTCACGGATGCCGACATCGACGCCTACCGCGAGCTGGTGCTCCGGGACGACGGCGGTGCGGCCTACCTGCGGATCATGGCCAACCTGCGTCGCGGCCACGGCGACTACGGCGCGGTGGTCGACTCCCGCAGCACGCAGTACCCCGTGCAGGTCGTGTGGGGCACCACGGACCCCGTCCTCCCGTTCCGCCGTCACGGCTGGCGGGCCCGGGACGCCGCTCACGTCCCCGCCATCCACTCGCTGCCGGCCAGGCACTACCTCCAGGAGGAGCAGGCTCCGGCGATCTGTGAGCTCGTCGCTCGTCACGCCGCGTGCGCCTGACCGCCTGGGGGCGCACGCCCGGACGTGCACCCGGCATCCGGCGGGCTGGGTCAGTCCTTGGCGGTCTCGCCGGGCAGGGCGAGCATCTGGTCGAGGGCGACCCGGGCCTGGGCGGCGACCTGCTCGTCGACCCGGATGGCGTTGACGACCCGACCCTCGACGAGGGACTCCAGCGCCCAGACCAGGTGCGGCAGGTCGATGCGGTTCATCGTGGAGCAGTAGCAGACGTTCTTCTCGAGGAAGGCGATGCGCTGCTCCGGGAACTCCCGCGCCAGGCGCTGCACGAGGTTGAGCTCGGTGCCCACGGCCCAGGCGGTGCCCGGGGGAGCGGCGGCGATGGTCGCGATGATCCTCTCGGTGGAGCCGACCTCGTCAGCCAGCTCGACGACCTCGTGCCGGCACTCGGGGTGCACGATCACCTTGACACCGGGGATCTCGCGCCGCGCCGCCTCGACGGCCTCGACCGAGAAGCGCCCGTGCACCGAGCAGTGCCCGCGCCACAGGATCATCGTGGCGTCGCGAAGCTGCTCGGCGGTGAGGCCGCCCCTCGGGCGGTGCGGGTCCCAGACCACGCAGTCGTCGAGCGGGCGGCCGAGGTCGCGCGCGTAGGTGTTGCGGCCCAGGTGCTGGTCGGGCAGGAAGAGCACCTTGCCGCCCTCACCCGCCCGGTCGAGCGCCCAGGTGAGCGCCGTCTTCGCGTTGGACGACGTGCAGATGGTGCCGCCGTGCCGCCCCGTGAACGCCTTGATCGCCGCGGAGGAGTTCATGTAGGTGACCGGCACCGTGACGTCGGCGACGCCGGCCTCGACCAGCTCGTCCCAGCACTCCGCGACCTGGTCGATGGCTGCCATGTCGGCCATCGAGCAGCCCGCGGCGAGGTCCGGCAGCACCACGGTCTGGGTGTCGGCGGTGAGGATGTCGGCCGACTCGGCCATGAAGTGCACGCCGCAGAAGACGACCCACTCGGCATCCGGGCGGGCCGCGGCCTCCTTGGCCAGCTTGAAGGAGTCACCGGTGACGTCGGCGAACTCGATGACCTCGTCGCGCTGGTAGTGGTGCCCGAGCACGAACACCCGGTCGCCGAGGGCCGCCTTGGCCGCGCGGGCGCGCTCGACGAGGTCGGGGTCGGACGGGGCTGGGAGGTCGCCGGGGCACTCGACCCCGCGCTCGCTGGCGAGGTCGCGGCCCCGGCCGAGGACGAGCAGCGGAAGGGGCGCGGGCGCGGGCCCGCCGGTGGTCGTCGTCACGCCCCGATCGTATGCCGTGTGCCCACGTCCGCGACGTCGCGTCCCGTCGGTGGCCGGGCAGGGTCGGGCGGCAGCACGGTGCGCTCGTCCTGCCGGCTGGCGGCGGTCCGCGGGGGTGGTGCTGCCATGGCGCCGCCACTCGGGCAGATGGACCAGAGCCGGGGGGACCGACCTGAGCCGGGGGGACGGACCAGAGCCGGGGGGACGGACCAGAGCCGGGGGATGGACCAGAGCCGGGGGGATGGGCCGGAACATGACCGGCCGGGCGGGCCGACGGAGCGTGACACCGATAGCCTCACCGCGTGCGCGTCCTCATCGCCCCGGACTCCTTCGGTTCGACCCTCGGCCCCGTGCAGGCGGCCACCGCGATGGCGCAGGGCTGGGCGCAGGGGGCACCGCACGACGAGCTGGAGCTGCTGCCGCTGTCCGACGGCGGCCCGGGCTTCCTCGACGTCCTCGCCCGGGCCCTCGGCGGTCTCACCGTCGCGACGACGGTCAGCGACCCGCTCGGCCGTGAGGTGCCCGCCGCGGTGCTGCTGGTCGAGCGCGACGGCCGGCGCACCGCCTACGTCGAGGCCTCGCAGGCGAGCGGCCTGCACCTGCTCGAGGCCGATGAGCGTGACCCGGGGCTCACCAGCACCTGGGGTGTCGGGCAGCTGCTCGAGGTCGCCCTCGAGCAGGGTGCGAGCAAGGTCGTGGTGGGTGTCGGGGGCAACGCCACGAACGACGCCGGGGCCGGCATGCTCGCGGCACTGGGGGCCGGGCCGGCGTCCGTGCTCGCCCGCGGCGGGCTCGCCCTGGCCGGTGCACCCGACGACTCGCTGCCCGGGCTGGGTGATGTCGTCGCCCGCCTGGCCGGGGTCGAGATCGTGCTCGCGACCGACGACGACACCCCGCTGCTCGGCCTGCAGAGCACCAGCGCCGTCGAGTCGCCGCGCAAGGGCGCCTCGCCCGAGCTCGCCCAGGCGCTCGAGGGGGCGCTGGGCCACTTCACCGACGTCGTGGGACGGTCGATGCCCTCACCGCCCGTCGAGCTGCTCAGCGGGATGCCGCGCCGGCTCGACCGCGAGGCCGGCGCCGGTGCCGCCGGGGGCCTGGGCTACGGGCTGCTCGCCCTGGGGGCCCGGCGGGTGGGCGGCGTCGCCGAGGTGCTGCGCGACTGCGGCTTCGGCATCGCCGCTGCACGCAGCGAACTGGTCGTCACGGGCGCCGGCAAGGTCGACGGGAGCACGCTGCGCGGGTCGGTCGTCGCCGGTGTCGCCGCCGCCACGCTCGAGACCGGGCGGCCGACCGTGCTCATCGCCGGCGAGTGCCTCGTCGGCCGGCGCGAGACGATGACGCTGGGCCTGGCCGGCACCTATGCCATCGCCGACAGCCGGGAAGAGGTCGAGGCGATGGTCGCCGACCCGGTCACGACCCTGGCCCACCGCACCGCGCGGGTGGCGCGCACCTGGTCACCGCCGCGCTGACGGCATCCCCCCTTTTCACCCGGTGCGGGATATCTCACCATCGCCAGGGAAGCTTCCGGGGCGACCGCGAAGCCACCCGCATCGGGCGGGAACGTCGGGGCGGCCGCCGTGGAGGTCGGGTGTCGACGTCTGGTCGGACCCGGTGTGGACTCGGCGATGTCCGGTCGGCGACGTATCCTGTTACGACCCCGGGAACACGGGCAGCCCGACACGGGTTGACCACCGCGACCGGGCCAATCCTCAGGCCACCGCCAGCACAGGGAGTGCATCCATGAGCGACCAGCTCCAGACCACCGAGGCCCCGACCCCGCAGAGCCCGGCAACCGAGGCGCCCGCGCACGGTGTCGTCCTCACCGACGTCGCCGCGGGCAAGGTGCAGTCACTGCTCGCGCAGGAGGGCCGCGACGACCTGCGCCTGCGGGTCGGCGTGCAGCCGGGCGGCTGCTCCGGCCTCATCTACCAGCTCTACTTCGACGAGCGCACCCTCGACGGTGACCTCGTGCGCGACTTCGACGGCGTCGAGGTCGTCATCGACCGGATGAGCGCCCCCTACCTCGACGGCGCGACGATCGACTTCGCCGACACCATCGAGAAGCAGGGCTTCACCATCGACAACCCCAACGCGGGCAGCTCCTGCGCCTGCGGCGACAGCTTCAGC
>JBBQNZ010000213.1:0-5315 GCA_038330415.1 Actinomycetales bacterium
CTGGAGGTCGGTGGTCGGACGCATCCCCCTACGGTATGCCGCGCCACCGACAGGGGTCAGCGCGCCGGCTTCCGAGTCAGTGGTTCAACGGCTCAGTGGTTGAACGGCTCAGTGGTCCAAAGGCTCAGTGGTTCCAAGGTCCGTGGTTCAACGGTCGAGATCGGCGAGTACCTGGCCGACGACGTCGATCGACTCGGCGGTGATGGGGTCGAGCACGAGCTGCAGGTGGCTCGCACCAGCGGCGGCGAGGCCGCGCACGTGGTCGGCCAGGTCGTCGGGGGTGACCGTGGTGACGTCGGTGTCGTAGTGGTCGCCCATCAGGCGGCCCCGCCCGCCGGGCAGGGTGACCAGCACGGCGGCCGTCGCCTCCACCCTGCGCCCGGGCGGGGTCGCGGCGTCGACCTGCGCCTTGACCTGCGCGAACCGCTCCACCGAGTTGTCGTAGATGCTCCACCACACGTTCCACGAGTCGACCACCGGCAACCCGATCGACAGCATCCGGGGGCTGTTCGAGCCGAGCATGACCGGCGGGCCACCCGGCCGCGCCGGCCGAGGGTCGAGCACGCAGTCGTCGACGTCGTAGAACTGCCCGTGGAACGTGGTGCGCCCCTCGCGCAGCAGCGGCACGATGATCGCCAGCGCCTCCTCGAAGCGCGACACCCGGCGGTCGTACGCGAACCCGAAGGCGTCGTACTCACGCCGGTTCCAACCGGCCCCGAGCCCCACGATCAACCGTCCGCCCGAGATGGCGTCGACGGTCGCCGCCTGCTTCGCCAGCATCGTCGGTGCGTGGAAGCTGGTCGACGCCACCAGCGGCCCGATCTCGACCCGTTCGGTGACCGCTGCGATGGCGGCGAGCGTGGTCCACGCCTCGTAGGGGCCGCGGGTCGATCCGTCGGGCAGGTCGTAGAGCAGGTGGTCGCCCACCCACACCGAGTCGAACCCGGCGGCCTCGGCGCGGCGGGCGAGATCGAGGTACTCCGGCCACGGCACGAACCGCTCGACCTCGGGAAGCTGGACACCGACCTTGCAGGGGCGCGTCATGCGCCCATCTCACCACCAGCCCTGGCGCTTGGCCCAGCGCAGCAGGTAGAGCGACAGCGCCCCCATCAGCGAGACGACGACCGCCAGCTCGACCCAGTGGGTGCGGTCGTTGACGATGAGGTTCATCCCGAACACCCCGGAGATCGCCGCCACCGGCAGCGTGATCGCCGCGATCACGGCCAGGCGCTCGGCCGCGATCGTCATCCTGGTGTCGGTGCGGGCCCGGTAGAACGCGGTGACCCCTTCGAGGAACTCGAGCTGGCTCTTGGCGATCGAGTCGAGCCGGTCGTACTGCTCGCGCAGGTCCTCGAGCAGCCGGCGGTCCCCCTCGGTACCCCCGCGCATCAGGGTGACGGCCCGCGCCATCACCTGCGCTCCCTGGGCGGCCATCGTGCGCACCGTGAGGAGGGTGTGCCGCACCGTGAAGAGCTCGTCGAGGAACTCCTGGGGGTTCTCGTCGTCCGCGCTGGCCATCACCCGCTGCTCGAGCAGCCCCACCTCCGCGGCAAAGTCGTTGACCAGCCGCTCCTGCACGTTGGTCAGCGCCGCGACGTGCGCGTAGACCAGGGCCATCGGCGTGCGCGGGCGCAGCCGGCCGGCAGCCATCCGGTCTGCCACCTCGCCGGTCTCGCGGACCATGGACGCCAGCGGCACCACCGGGTTGCGCGGGCCGTGCAACGTCACGACGAACCGGGGCCCGACGAAGAGGTCGAGCTCGAGGTAGTGCACGTGCCCCCGACTGCCGGGCTCGGGCCGGTGCAGCGCGAGATAGAGGACGTCGCCATAGTGGTGGAGCCGGGCGATGTGGTTGCGCGACAACGCATCCGTGGCCGCCTTCGGATGGATGCCCAAGCGCTCGGTGAGCATCTGCGCGGTCGACTCGTCGGGCTCCGGCACATCGACCCACACCCAGCCGTCGTCGCGCCCGAGGAGCGCGGCGAGGCGCCCGGAGTCGGCCCGCTCGGCCACCCCGGAGCTCCCGTCGACCCACACGACGCCGATGTCCGGCACGGGGCCAGCGTAGAGGGGCTGGAGCATCACGCGGCAGGTGACGCACGGCATCCTCTGGCCGATGTCGGCCACCGGTGGCAGGCTCGCGACCATGGCGACGTCGACCCAGCCCCCGGCCCCCGACCTGCCGCACCCCCCGGCGCACGACGACGAAACGAGCCTCGACCCGGCCGACTGGCAGTCCTTCCGCACGCTGGCCCACCGGATGCTCGACGACTCGCTCGACCACATCGCCGGCCGGCGCGAGCAGCCCGTCTGGCAGCCCATGCCGGATGCCGTGCGCGCCGCCTTCGACGGCCCCCTCCCCCGCGACCCCGAAGGGCTCGAGGCCGCCTACGACGACTTCCGCCGCACCGTTGTCCCCTACTCGATGGGCAACGACCACCCGCGCTTCTGGGGCTGGTACATGGGCCCGGGCAACCCGGTCGGCAACCTCGCCGACCTGCTGGCCAGCGTGCTCAACCCCAACCTCGGGGGCGCCGACCACGCCCCCGTGCTCGTCGAGCAGCAGGTGGTGCGATGGTGCGCCGAGGCCGCCGGCTACCCCACGTCCGCGAGTGGCCTGCTCGTGAGCGGGGCCTCGGAGGCCAACCTCGTCGGGCTCGCCGTGGCCCGCACCGCCCGCATCGGCCCCGAGGTGCGCACCCACGGCATGCCCGACGGGCGCCGGTTCGCGGTCTACGCGTCCAGCGAGGTGCACAGCTGTCACCGCAAGTCGGTCGAGCTGCTGGGCCTGGGCGAGTCGTCGCTGCGCATCATCCCGGTGCGCGACGACTTCACCATGGATGTCGAGGCGCTCGCCGCCGCCGTGTCGACCGACCGGGCGGCGGGCATCGAGCCGCTCGCCGTGGTGGCCACGGTCGGCACGATCAACACCGGCTCGGTCGACGACGTCGAGGCGATCGCCGACGTCTGCGCGGCCGAGGGCCTGTGGCTGCACGTCGACGGCGCGATCGGCGGCTTCCTGGCGCTCAGCTCACACCCGGATGCCGTGCGCGGGCTCGAGCGCGCCGACTCCGTCGCGCTCGACCTGCACAAGTGGATGCAGGCACCGATCGACGTCGGCCTCGCCCTCGTCCGTGACGAGGCCGCGCACCGGGCCACCTTCTCGGTGGTGCCGTCCTACCTCAAGCACGCCACGCGCGGCCTGGCGGGCAGCGAGGTGTGGTTCAACGAGTACGGCATCGCGCTGTCCCGGGGGTTCCGGGCGCTGCGGGTCTGGCTGGCCCTCAAGGCCTACGGTGCCGACGCGTTCGGCCGGGTCATGGACCGCAACATCGCCCAGGCCCAGGCACTCGCCGACCGCGTCGACGCGCACGCCGACCTCGAGCGCCTCGCCCCGGTCGGCTGTGACGTGGTGTGCCTGCGCTACGCCCCACCCGGCGTGCCGACGGAGCGGCTCGACGAGGTCAACGCCGAGCTGGTGCTGCGCATCCACGAGAGCGGGGTGGCGATCGTCAGCGACACGGTGATCCACGGGTCGCTGGCGGTGCGCGTGGCGATCAGCAACCACCGCACCCGTGACAGCGACCTCGAGCTCTTCCTCGACACCCTGCTCGACCTCGGCGCCCAGGTCGTCATCGACCTCGAAGACACAGGTCCCCCACCAGAATCCGCGCAGCAGCAGTAGCGAGCGCTGCGGGTCACACCCTCGCGCCCATCTCGCCTCGCAAGGGACGGCCGTCAGGTCGTCGGCGGCCGCCAGTCGGTGTGCTGGGCCCAGGCGACGGCGCGCTCGTCCGCGGCGTCGAACCACGGCTCCTTCGCCTCGGCGTACGCCTCGGTCGACGCCACCCTCGTCGCGAGCTCGGTCTTCATCGTCGCGTACGCGGCGCGCTCGACGGCATCCGCGCGCAGCCAGTCACGGAACCGCAACGCCCACTCCCAGCCGGGCGAGCCGGCCTCGCGCACGTGCACGTGCGCCACCCGGCCCGGGTCGCACGAGCCGTGGAAGCGCTTGGGCCAACTCGGGCCGCCGTGTCCGTTGTCGTCCCAGTCCCCCGGCATCCGCACGAACCCGGCGGCATCCATCGACGCCACGAACCCCGGGTCGTCGGCATCGTCGAGCGAGGCAACCCCCACCTGGAGGTCGACGACATCCTTGGCGACCAGACCCGGCACGGCGGTCGAGCCAATATGGTCGAGGGTCACCGCCGCGTCGCCGAGGGCGTGCTGGATCCGGCCCAGCAGCCGCGCGGCCTGCGCCGGCCACTGCGGGTCGGGTGCTGACAGCGTGGGGTGCGACAGGCGAGAGCGGATGCCGTGGCGCAGGTTGAGCTCGAACGGCTCGATCCGCTCGGTCCAGAGCCGCAGCACCTGGGCGCGCAGCGCCTCGGTGGTCGCCTCGTTGTCCAACCACACGTCGGCCGCCGCGCGGCGAGCGGCGTCGTCAGCCTGGGCCGCCATGCGGGCCCGGGCGTCGCCCTCGGGCATCCCGCGGTGCTCCACGAGACGGCGAACCCGCACCTCCTGCGCGGCGCCCACCACGACGACGAGGTGGTAGTTCGCGCCCATGCCCTTCTCGACGAGCAGCGGCATGTCGTGCACGACCACGGCATCCGGCCCGGCATCGTCGATGATCTGCGCGGTGCGCGCCCAGATCGCCGGGTGGGTCAGCGACTCGAGATCGCGCAGCGCGATCGGATCACCGAAGACCACCCGCCCGAGCGCGGGCCGGTCGAGCCCGCCGTCCTGCGCCAGGATGCCATCGCCGAAGCGCTGCGCCACTGCGGCCAGGGCCGGGGTGCCCGGCTCGACCACCTCGCGCGCCACGGCATCCGCGTCGACCACCACGGCGCCCAGCGACGCCATCAGGGCCGACACGGTCGACTTGCCGGACCCGATTCCCCCGGTGAGGCCCACGCGCAGCATGTCGGCGACCCTAGCGCGCGAGCCCGGTCAGTCAGGCGTCTGGGTCAGCGAGCCGGGCCGGGAAACCGCCCGTCGCGACCGGGCCCCACCGGGTCGGCGTGATGCGCAGCAGTGACTTGCCCTGCTCGACCATCGCCCGCCGGTACTCGTCCCAGTCGGGGTGCTCGCCCGAGATGCACCGGAAGTACTCCACGAGCGGCTCGACCGAGTCGGGCGGGTCGATGACCTCGCAGTCGCCGTCGACCTGAACCCACGCCCCGCCGAAGTCGTCGGAGAGCACGAGCACGCTGACCCGGGGGTCGCGCCGGGCGTTGGCCGTCTTGGCGCGCTCGGGGTAGGTCGACACGACGATGCGACCGTGCGGGTCGACCCCGCCGGTGACCGGCGAG
>JBBQNZ010000214.1:0-5292 GCA_038330415.1 Actinomycetales bacterium
GCCCAGGCAACCCAGCTGCACGGCAAGGAGATGTCGTACAACAACTACGTCGACGCGGATGCCGCGGTGCGCGCGGCCCACGACCACGGCGACCAGCCCACGGTGGCCGTCATCAAGCACGCCAACCCGTGCGGAATCGCCGTCGGCGCCGACATCGCCGACGCCCACCGCAAGGCGCACGAGTGCGACCCGGTGTCGGCGTTCGGCGGCATCATCGCCACCAACCGCCCGGTCACCGTCGACATGGCGCGCACCGTGGCCGACATCTTCACCGAGGTCGTCGTCGCGCCCGCCTTCGACGCCGACGCTCTCGAGGTGCTCAGCGCGAAGAAGAACATCCGGCTGCTCGAGTGCGCGGCGCCCGTGCGCACGGGCGCCGAGGTGCGCCCGATCGGCGGCGGCCTGCTGATGCAGCAGCGCGACACCGTGGATGCCGTGGTGACCGGCGACGACGGCACCGTCACCGGCGGCGACGACGCGGCCCACTGGCGCCTGGTGTCGGGTGAGCCGGCCGACGAGAACACGCTCGCCGACCTGCAGTTCGCGTGGCGGGCCATCCGCGCGGTGAAGTCCAACGCCATCCTGCTCGCCCGCGGTGGCGCCTCGGTCGGCATCGGCATGGGTCAGGTCAACCGGGTCGACTCGTGCCACCTGGCCGTGTCACGGGCCGGCGAGGAGCGGGCGCGCGGCGCCGTCGCGGCATCCGACGCGTTCTTCCCCTTCGCCGACGGCCTGCAGGTGCTGCTCGACGCCGGCGTGCGCGCGATCGTGGCCCCGGGTGGGTCGATGCGCGACGCCGAGGTCGTCGAGGCGGCTCAGGCGGCCGGGGTGACGATGTACTTCACCGGCACCCGCCACTTCGCCCACTGACGGGGGTGGCCCCGCCGCGTCGTCGAGAGTAGAGAACACGCCGTGTGGCTCGATGCCACCCGGCGTGTTCTCTACTCTCGACCTGGGGTCAACGAGCGGTCGGGGGGCGGTAGCCCGTCGGCTCGCCGCGGCCGAGGTCGACGATGGCCGCCACCGGGCCGCCGCCGTCGGGGCCCTGGTGGGCCGCCGACACTGACACGAACACTGCCGGGTCGCCGGTGACCGAGGCGGTGACCCCGCCGACGCACGACTTGATCTGCCGGTGCCAGTGCACGTCGGAGTCGTCGAGCATGGCGTTGCGGCGACCGGCCACCTGGCCGTCGAGCGAGGCCTCGCACTTGAGGAAGACGTTGACCAGCCGACCGTCGATGTCGCTGCGGTGCGGCCGCTCGGGCAGGTCGAGGCCGGCATCCTTGATGGCGGCCCAGATGCCGTCGGCGTCGGTCGGCATCTCGATCTCGCCGAGCGCGAAGCCGACGGTGAGGCGCCGCTCGTCGGTCTGCTCGGCCCGGTCGGCGGGCACCGTGGCGAAGATCGTCGCGTGCGGGCTGGTCACGCCATCGGTGCCACCGCTCCAGACGATCGGCACCTCCTTGACCCTCGCGGGGTCGGCGCCCTTCTCCACCAGGATCTCCCGGAAGGCGCGGTCGGCGATGATGCGGGTGTAGTCGTTGACCCCACCGTTGCCCTCGGTCTTGCCGATGACGGCGACGACCCGGTCGGCCTCGAACACGCCCTCATCGATGAGCGTGCCGAGCTCGGAGGCGTCGGACACGGTGTGCAGCGGGACCTTGCGGACCTCGATGGCGTCAGGCACGGTGTGGTTCCTTCCTGGGATGCCGGGTGGCCAGCTCGGTTTGGTCGGGTTGGGTTGTCGCTCAGCGCCGTTCGTCGGTTCAGTCTGCTTCGATCACGGTGCCGAAGCCGCCCTCGACGGCGTCGGTGATGTGGGTCAGCGAGGTGATCACGCTACGCTGCCCCCCGCCGGCGACGAACCGGGTGGCCGCGTCGACCTTGGGCCCCATCGACCCCGACGCGAACTGGCCGTTCGCGGCATACGACTGCATCTCGGCGAGGGTCACCCGGCCGAGCTCGCGCTGCCCGGACGTGCCCCAGCCGACCGCCGCGTGGTCGACGTCGGTGGCGATGACGAGCACGTCGGCCCCGAGGGTGCGGGCCAGCAGAGCGGCCGTGAGGTCCTTGTCGATGACCGCCTCGACGCCGCGCAGGTGGCCGTCGGGCTCGCGGACGACGGGGATGCCGCCGCCACCGGCCGCGACGACGACGTGCCCGGCCTCGAGCAACACGCGCACCGGGCCGACGTCGAGCACCTCGAGCGGCTCGGGGGAGGCGACGACCCGGCGCCAGCCCTTCTCACCCCGGTCCTGCCAGACCTGCCCGTGGTCGATGAGCGTCTGGGCCTGCTCGCGCGGCAGGTAGCGCCCGATCGGCTTGCTCGGGTGGGTGAACCCCTGGTCGTCGCGGTCGACGAGCGTGCGGGTGACCAGCGCGGCCACCGGGCGGGGCACCCCGGCATCCGCGAGCGCGTCGTCGAGGGCGTCGAGGATGGTGAAGCCGAGCGTGCCCTGCGTCTGGGCGCCGCACCAGTCGAGCATCACCGGCGGCACGACGTGCGCGGCGAGCTCGTTCTTGACCAGGATGTTGCCCACCTGGGGGCCGTTGCCGTGGGTGATGACGAGCTCGTGGCCGGCGGCGACCAGCCGGGCGGCGGCTCGCATCGCGACGCCGACCGCCGAGATCTGGGCGGCCGGGGTGGCGCTGCCGTCGGGGGCGGTCATCGCGTTTGCCGCCCAGGGCGAGCAGGACGCGCATCGCTGGCCACCTCCTTCGGGTGCGTGGGCTGGTGCCCGGTCTCGACCCCAGGAGCGGCGGCCGCAGACCGGCGTTGGCAGGACCTGCCCAACGCGAGGATGCCGTTCGGCAACTGTGCCTCGTGCCGGTCACCCGGATGCCGGGCGGGACTCGCGTTCGCCGGGCTCGGTCTCGGCTCAGTCCGTCTCGTCCCACTCGGCCGAGCCGTCCAGCTCGTCGAGCCAGGCCCGCACGCTGTCGTTGTGCTCGCCGAGTAGTGGCGGGTGGAGGTGCTCGCTGCGCCCGCCGGCATACGCGTTGCCGTCGAAGCGGATCGGTGGGCCGGGGATCTCGATGGTGCCCAACAGCGGGTGGTCGACCTCGACGACCAGGCCCTGGCTGCGGGTCTGGTCCCAGTCGTAGACCCGGTCCAGGGTGCGCACCTCGCCGGCGGGGACGCCGATCTCTGCGAGCCGGGCCATCAGCTCGGCGTGGGGGATGTCGGCGAACGTCGCGTTGAGCAGCTCGATCACGGCGTCGCGGTTGCCGACCCGCTCTCGGTTGGTGGCGAACCCGGGGGCGAGCGGGTCGAGCCCGAAACCGGCGGCCAGCCGCTGCCACAGCCCCTCGCTGCCGCAGGACAGCTGGATCATGCCATCGGCGCAGGTGAACAGGCCGTAGGGGCAGATCGACGGGTGGTGGTTGCCGCCGGCCACGCCGACCTCACCGGCGACGGTGTAGCGGGTGCCCTGGTAGGCGTGTACGCCGACGATCGAGGCGAGCAGCGAGGTGCGCACGATGCGTCCCTTGCCGGTGCGGTTGCGCTCGTGCAGAGCCGACACCACGCCGTAGGCGCCGTACATGCCGGCCAGGAGGTCGCCGATCGGCACCCCCACCCGTTGCGGGTGCTCGGGGTCGGTGCCGGTGAGCGACATCAGGCCGCCCTCGCCCTGCGCGATCTGGTCGTAGCCCGCGCGGCCGCCCTGCGGGCCGTCGTGGCCGAACCCGCTGATCGCCAGCACGACCAGCCCGGGGTTGATGGCGTGCAGCTGCTCCATGGAGAACCCCAGCCGCTCGAGCACGCCGGGGCGGAAGTTCTCGAGCAGCACGTCGGCGTGGGCGACCAGCCGGGTCAGCATCGCCCGGCCGTCGTCGGACTTCAGGTCGAGGGTGACCGACTCCTTGTTGCGGTTGCACGACAGGAAGTAGGTCGAGACCGGGTGGTCGTCGGGCCCCACGAACGGCGGGCCCCAGCCACGCGACTCGTCGCCGTGCTCGGGGCTCTCGACCTTGATGACCCGGGCCCCCATGTCGGCGAGCATCATGCCGCAGTGTGGGCCGGCGAGCGCACGGGTGAGGTCGATGACGACGACGTCGTCGAGTGGTCCGCTCACGGTGCGCTCCTGGGCCTGGGGAGGTGCGGTATGCCGCCAACCTAGCCACGCGGCATCCGCGGTCGTTCGGCAGGGCGGGCCGTGATCCGGGGCCCCGCGCTGTCAGGTGCTGCCAGCGGATGCCCGGGTGCCCGCCTGTGCGAGACGGCCTACGCGTGCCCGCTGACGGCATCCAGGTGCTGGAGCAGGTCGTGGGCGGCGAGCTCGACCTTCTTGTGCCGCCACTCGCCGGCCCGGTAGACACAGGCGATCAGGGCACTGCGGTGCACCCGCCGCAGGTCGCCGACGACGAAGGCGTAGCGGGCCTTGGTCTCGTCGGTGGCCCCGACGGTGAGGCCGACGTGCCACGCGGCGTACTCGTCCCAGGAGTGCCGCTCGAGGTAGTCGTTCTCGGCGGCGGCGTCGGGCTGCACGTCTCCCCAGCTGCTCTCGAGCACGTACTGGTGCTTGTCGATGAGGTCGCGCACGTGCGCGACGGCGGCCTCGTTGACCTCGTAGTCAGCCATCGCCCCACGCTAGCCACGGCGGGTGCTCAGGTGGGCTCTGCATGCCCCTCGTGCGTCATGAACTCCCAGACCAGGGCGTGGGCCAGGGCGACGAGCAGCACGAGCAGCGTCGCCTCGGCCTGCAGTGGCGTGATGCCGATCGAGCCGGCGATCTCTGGAGCCACCCCGAGCACGGCGACGACGGCGTAGACGACCGCCGCGGCCCACCAGTAGCGAGCGAACGGGCCGTCCCCCTCCGCGGCGCGGGCCCGGCGCAGCAGGGTGACGGTCGACGTGCAGCCGATGGCCGCGATGACGACGAAGCCCACCCGCCAGAACGCGGGGCTGTCGGTGCCGCCGATCTGGGCGAACAGGCCCATCAGCGCGGGCAGCAGGAAGGCGAGATAGACCGACCCGACCCGGCGTCGCATGCCCGGGTCGCTCAGCCAGTGCCGGTGCCTCTCGACCACGCTCCACCACAGCCCGGTCAGCGTGAAGCAGGTGGCGGAGAACAGCGCGTAGAAGGTGCTGACGTCCATGGTCGATCCCTCCCGGGGCCCGGCCTGCGGTGTGCCCCGCGCCAGTATGGGACCGTTGGGATCGGCCCGGTCGAGCGGCATTTCGGTGGGGGATGAGGGTGCGCGTAGGGACGTCCGGATGCTTCACCCGGTGAGCCATCAGGCACCAACCCCGTGGGTGCTTCAGCCGGTGAGCCAACCGGCACCAACCCC
>JBBQNZ010000215.1:0-5227 GCA_038330415.1 Actinomycetales bacterium
AGGTCGGTGACCGTGAGGGCGACATGGTCGACTCCGGAGATGGTGGGCACGACCTCATTCTCACAGGGACGGCTCACCGACGACGCACCACCCGGCCCTCGTCCCAGACCGGCTCGCTCGACTCGTACACCCGGCCGTCGGCGCCGAACACGAGGAAGCGGTCGAAACCGCGCGCGAACCAGCGGTCGTGCGTCACCGCCATGACCGTGCCCTCGAAGCGTGCGAGCCCCTCCTCAAGGGCCTCGGCCGACTGGAGGTCGAGGTTGTCGGTCGGCTCGTCGAGCAGCAGCAGGGTCGCCCCCGACAGCTCGAGCAGCAGGATCTGCAGCCGCGCCTGCTGCCCGCCCGAGAGCGAGTCGAAGGTCTGCTCCGAGGCCTGCGCCAGGCCGTAGCGGTCGAGCGCCCGAGCGGCGAGGTCGCGCGGCATCCCGGTGCGGTGGTCGTCGCCGCGGTGCAGGATCTCGAGCAGCGTGCGCCCGTGCAGCGCCGCGTGGTCGTGCGTCTGCGCGAACCAGCCCGGGCGCACCCGCGAGCCGAGCACCACCCGGCCCGCGTGCTCGACCGGGGACGGGCGGATGTCACCGACGGGCTGGTGCTCGCGGTCGGGGTCGCTGCCGCCGGCGGCGAGCAGGCGCAGGAAGTGCGACTTGCCCGAGCCGTTGCTGCCGAGCACCCCGACCCGCTCGCCGAACCAGATCTCGGCGTCGAAGGGCTGCATCAGCTGGCCGCCCTCGACCCGCAGCTCGAGCGCGCTCGCCACCACGGCGCGCTTGGCGGTACGCCCCCCGGTGAGCCGCATCGCCACCTTCTGGCGCAACGGCACCGCCTCCGGCGGCCCCGCCTCCTCGAACTTGCGCAGCCTGGTCTCGGCGGCCTGCAGGCGTGAGGCCATCCCATCGTTGTACGTCGCCTTCTGCCGGTACATGATCACGAGGGCCTTGAGCTTCGCGAGCTCCTCGTCCCAGCGGCGCCGCTGCTCGTCGAGCCGGTCGTTGCGGTCGGCCCGGGCCTGCTCGTAGGTCGAGAACCGGCCCGGGTGCACCCACACGGTGTTGCCCCCCCGGCTCGGCTCGAGGGTCGCGATGCGCGTGGCCACCCGGTCGAGCAGCTCGCGGTCGTGGCTGACGAACAGCACGGTCTTGGGCGACTCGACGAGCCGCGCCTCCAGCCAACGCTTGGTCGGCACATCGAGGTAGTTGTCGGGCTCGTCGAGCACCAGCACCTCCTCCGGCCCGCGCAGCAGTGCCTCGAGCACCACGCGCTTCTGCTCGCCGCCCGACAGCGTCGACACCTGCCGCCACTGGGCCCGCTCGAACGGCGTGCCGAGGGCTGCCACGGTGCAGACGTCCCAGAGTGTCTCCCACTCGTAGCCGCCGACGTCGCCCCAGTCGGCCAGCGCCTGCGCGTAGTCGAGCTGGTCCTGCTCGGTCTCGCGCTCCATCATCGCGAGCTCGGTGCGGTCGACCTCGAGGGCGGCCAGGCGCACGGGGTCGGGGGCGACGGAGACGAGCAGGTCGCGCACCGTGGTGTCGTCGCGCACCTTCCCGATGAACTGGCGCATGACGCCCAGGCCACCGCTGCGCGTCACGGCGCCGTCTGATGCCGTGAGGTCGCCGGCGAGGATGCGCAGCAACGTGGTCTTGCCCGTGCCGTTGGGCCCGATCAGCGCCACCTTGGCGCCCTCCCCCACCCGGAAGGTGACGTCGCGCAGCAGCCGCCTGCCGTCGGGCAGGGCGAAGCTCACGGCATTGACGTCGAGATGGCCCACGAGGCACCAGTGTCCCCGACCCGGCGGCCGAACTCATCCGTGTTTCCGCTCGGGCGGGGTCGTCGTCAGTGCAGGAGGGTCTTGAGCACGATGAAGAGGATGCCGAACATGCCGGCCACGCTGGCCGAGACGACCCGTTCCCGCGTCGTGAGCCGACCGCCACGTCCCATCGCCCAGCCGGCGATGCAGAGCAGCACGGTGCTGCAGATGAGGGCGCCGAGGACGGCCGTGGAGACCTCGGCACCCAGCACGCTCATGACGGCCAGGACGATGAGCGGCAGCGCCGAGGCAGTGATCATCTCCCAGCCGGAGGTCAGCCGGTGTCGCACGGTGGCCCAGCTGAGCCGGTGCCCTTGGTGGATGCGCTCCGCGACGATCCGGGCGTACCGCTCGGCTCCCCAGTAGATGAGCAGGGTGACGAGCACCGTGATCTCGACGGCGAGCCCGGTCTCGCCGTGCGCGGCGGACATCACCGCGGAGCTGACGATGACGCCATAGATGCCGGCCGCGGTGCCTTCCTGGGTGTCCCGCGTGACGTGCATCGACTTCGGGACCTGCCAGACGCTGTCGCCCATCCATCCACCTCCTGCGTGCTCGTCCCCGGTTCGCGGGCGCCGGTCCATCGTCCCCTACGACGGCCCCGCGACGACAGGGGGTGTCCCTGACCGCGGGCGGCGGGGTCAGCCGGGCAGTACCCGCCGCACCCGTGACTCGACGGCCCGCACCGCGAGCTCGTCGTCCGGTGGGTAGGTGACCTCCTCGAGCGAGAGCCCGTGCGGCGGCATCACCCGCACCCGTGAGTCGCGGACCCCGCCCAGGAGCACCTCGCGCGGCACGTCGACGGACAGGCGCCCCTCCCCCACGGGCACCACCGCCCCGACGAGCGAGCGGACCATGCTGTGGCAGAACGCGTCCGCGACGACGGTGGCCTCGACGGTGCCGTCCGGCGCGCGGTCCCAGCGGTGGTCGAGCAGCGTCCGCACGGTGGTGGCGCCGGCCCTGCGCTTGCAGAAGGCCGCCCAGTCGTGCAGCCCGAGCAGGCTGCGCGCGGCGGCATCCATCGCGGCGACGTCGAGCGGCCCACGCACCAGCACGGTGTCGTACCGCCGCAGCGGGTCGAGGGTGGCTGCGTCGTCACAGATCCGGTAGAGGTAGCGGCGGCGCAGCGCCGAGAAGCGGGCGTCGAAGCCGTCGGGCGCTTGACTGACCCGCCGCACCATCAGGTCGGGCGGGAGGATGCCGCGCAGGCGGGTCGCGGCGGCCTCCTCGAGCGGGCGCTCGGAGCGCCCTCTCACCCTCGCCCAGCCCGTGTCCTCGACGTCGGCATGGGCCACCTGTCCGCGGGCGTGCACCCCGGCATCCGTGCGGCCGGCGACGACGAGGCGCACCGGGGTCGGGCTGCGCACGATGGTGGTCAGGGCGTCGCTGAGGGTGCCCTCGACGGTGCGGTGGCCCGGCTGGGCGGCCCACCCGGAGAACGCCGTCCCGTCGTAGGACAGGTCGATCCGGATCCGCAGCGTCACCGCGCCAGCGTAGTGCCCGCCCCTACCCGCCATGAGTGCGGAAGTGGTCGCCCTGGCAACCACTTCCGCACTCGCGGCGGATGACAGCGCAACGGCCCCCTCCCGTGGTGTGCGGGAGGGGGCCGTTCACGGCATCCGGGGTGACGCGAGGCTCAGGCCTCGTCCTCGACCTGCTGCTTCGACGGGCCACCGGCCGGCTCGAAACCGGCGGCCTCGGCGGCCTCGGCGTCCGTGAACCAGAACTCGGCGATCGTCTGGTCGTACCACTGCGATCCCTCGACGTGGTACTTGCCGGAGTCGGCGTTGCCCTTGACGGTGTAGCCCTCGGGGGCTGTGCCGTCCTCGGTCGCGGCGACGGCACCGGCGGGCAGCTCGACGACGGGCGTGTCCTGCACGTCGCTGTCCTGCACGTCGCCCTCGGCCGTCTTGGTCTCGGCGGCAGCCGCCTTGGCCTCGTCCTGGGCCGCCTGCCGCTTGGCCGCGTCGTCCTTGGCCGCACGCTTGGTCGCGCCCTCGGCCTCCTTGACGGTGGCCTTCTTGGCGACGGGCTCGCGCACGAGCTCGATGACCGCCATGGGGGCGTTGTCGCCCTTGCGCGCAGCGATCTTGGTGATGCGGGTGTAGCCGCCGTTGCGCTCGGCCATGTCGGGCCCGATCTCGACGAAGAGACGGTGCACGACGCTCTTGTCGCGGATGACCGTCATCACCCGGCGACGGGAGTGGAGGTCACCTCGCTTGGCGAAGGTGATCAGGCGCTCGGCCAGGGGGCGCAGGCGCTTGGCCTTGGCCTGGGTCGTGGTGATGGAGTCGTGCTCGAAGAGCGAGGTCGCGAGGTTCGCCAGGATGAGCCGCTGGTGAGCGGGACCGCCTCCGAGACGGGGACCCTTGGTGGGGGTGGGCATTGCTGTTCTCCTTGGTTATACGGCCTGGAGGCGTTGGTCAGAGCTGCTCGTCCTCGACGTACGCCGCGTCGTCCTCGCCCTCTCCGAAGGTGAAGTCGTCGTAGCGGTCGGCGATGAGGCTGGGGTCGAAGCCGGGAGGGCTGTCCTTGAGGGCCAGGCCCATGCCGGCGAGCTTGGCCTTGACCTCGTCGATCGACTTCGCACCGAAGTTGCGGATGTCGAGCAGGTCAGCCTCGCTGCGGCCGACGAGCTCACCCACGGTGTGGATGCCCTCGCGCTTGAGGCAGTTGTAGGACCGGACGGTGAGGTCGAGGTCCTCGATCGGCAGCGCCAGGTCAGCGGCCAGCGCGGCGTCGGTGGGCGAGGGGCCCATGTCGATGCCCTCGGCCTCGACGTTGAGCTCACGGGCCAGGCCGAACAGCTCGACGAGGGTCTTGCCGGCGGACGCGAGCGCGTCGCGCGGGGCCATCGAGTTGTTGGTCTCGACGTCGACGACGAGGCGGTCGAAGTCGGTGCGCTGCTCGACACGGGTGGCCTCGACCTTGTAGGTCACGGTCAGCACCGGGCTGTAGATGGAGTCGACCGGGATGCGGCCGATCTCCTGGTCACCGGACTTGTTCTGCTGTGCGGAGACGTAGCCACGGCCACGCTCGACGGTGAGCTCCATCTCGACGGTGCCCTTGTCGTTCAGGGTCGCGATGTGCAGCGTGGGGTTGTGGATCTCGACGCCGGCCGGCGGGGCGATGTCGGCCGCGGTGACCGGGCCGGAGCCCTGCTTGCGCAGGTACATCACGACGGGCTCGTCGTGCTCGCTGGAGACGACCAGGCCCTTGATGTTGAGGATGATCTCGGTGACGTCCTCCTTGACCCCGGGGATCGTGGAGAACTCGTGCAGCACGCCGTCGATGCGGATGCTGGTCACGGCCGCACCGGGGATGCTCGAGAGCAGGGTGCGACGCATCGAGTTGCCGAGCGTGTAGCCGAAGCCGGGCTCGAGGGGCTCGATGACGAAACGGCTCCGGGACTCGGAGAGG
>JBBQNZ010000216.1:0-5175 GCA_038330415.1 Actinomycetales bacterium
GCCGCGCTCGGCGGCCCGTCGCTTCGACTCCACGGTGATCGGCTCGAACGGGTGCTCGCCGAGCTCGGACCCCTCGATGACCGGTGACCACTCGTCGAGCAGGCCGACCAGGCTGCGCAGCAGGCGGGTCTTGCCCTGCCCGCGCTCACCGAGGAGCACGACGTCGTGGCCGGCCAGCAGGGCGCGCTCGAGCTGGGGGATGACGCTGCCCCCGAAGCCGTGCAGCCCGGGCCACGGGTCATGGCCGGCCGCCAGCGCGGCGAGCAGGTTGTCGCGGATCTCGGCGCGCACGGACCGGGCAACGTGCCCGGTGGCACGCAGCTCGCCGACGGTGGTCGGGGCGGGACGCTCGCTCATCGCCTCACGATACGTCCGCGTGCCGCTGGGCGATCGAATGATGTCCCGACCTTGGACACCCGGCGGGCAGAGTGCGCGTCCACAGCGGAGACTCAGGTTCTGTGGGACGGGCTTTCAGGTTCGTGTCAGCACACTGTGTGCGGCTCGGCCGCTGTGGCCGTCCACACCAACGAAGAGGTGGCGCCATGTCGGTTGAGGGCGACCCGGGTCCGGGTGTCCGTCCGGGCCCCGCCGATCCGTCGTGGGGAGCACCGGATCCGTGGACGTCGCCCCTGTGGTCGCGCCCCGACACGGTCGGGGGGTACGCGCCGCCCAACTCCCCGCCGCCCATGGCGGCGCCACCCCCGCCGCCGGACCCGCCCCCCACACCGCGCCGTGCCCGGGCCGTGCTCGCCGCCGTCGTCGCGGCCGTCCTGCTGGTCGGTGCGTTGGCGCTCGCGAACACCCTGCAGTCACCTCGCAGCCCCTCGGCGGCACCACCGAAGCCCACCGCGACAGCGACGCCCACCCTCCCCAGCTCACCTGCGCGCCCCACCCCCTCCACCCCCCGTGCGCCCAGCCCCGCGCCGAGCGCCCCGTCGGGCGTCCTGCCGGGGGCACCGCCGACTCCGGCCCCCCAGCCGGAGGCCCTGACGCCGCGCCAGTCGGAGTCGGCTGCGGCGGTGTCGAAGGGCCTGGTCGACGTCGTCACGACCGTCGGGTACGACGGGGCGCAGGGCGCCGGCACGGGCATCGTGCTGTCAGCCGACGGGCTGGTGCTGACCAACCACCACGTCGTCACCGGGGCGACGTCCATCCGCGTCACCGACGTCGGCAACGGCGAGACCTACGACGCCACGGTGCTCGGCTACGACAGCACCCACGACGTGGCGGTGCTGCGGCTGAAGGGAGCCTCGGGGCTCACGGTCGCGCCGCTGGGCTCGTCGGCGTCGGTGCAGGTGGGCGACGACGTCGTCGCGGTGGGCAACGCCGGCGGCGTCGGCGGCACCCCGAGAGCCGTTCCGGGAACCGTGCGTGCGCTGTACCAGGAGATCACGGTGCAGGACGAGCGAGACGGTTCTCCCCGACGACTGAGCGGGCTCCTCCGGTTCGATGCCGCCATCGCGCCCGGCGACTCCGGTGGGGCAGTGGTCGACGAGGCGGGCAAGGTGATCGGGATGGTGACGGCGGGGTCCAGCAGCGCCGGGTCCATCGACCCGGTCACCAAGGTCGACGGCTACGCCGTCCCCATCGACCAAGCCCAGTCGATCGCGCGCCAGATCATCGACGGGCGCTCGTCGAGCACGGTCCACATCGGTGAGAACGGGTTCCTGGGCGTCCAGGTCGCTCCCGACGCCCCGAAGGGCACCGCAGCGGCAGGGCCGACGGTGGCGGGTGTGGTGCCCGGCTCACCGGCGGAGCGCGCCGGCATCCGCCAGGGCGACCGGATCACCACGGTCGACGGCCACGCCATGGCGTCGGCCGCCGCCCTGCACACCGCCCTGTCGTCGCACCAGCCCGGCGACCGCGTGCTCGTCGCCTGGACCGACCCGAGCGGCACGAAGCACACCGCCGACGTCCGCCTGGGCTCCGGCCCGGTCGGCTGACCGACCCTTCCCCCACGAGAGGACCTTGCCGTGACCACGATCGGCCAGTACTCGGAGCCCACCCATGGCCCCGCCCCCGTCGTCCCCGGCGCCGACCACGCCGCGCTGCTGGCCGACGCGCTCTTCCAGGTCAAGAAGGTGATCGTGGGCCAGGACCGGCTGGTCGAGCGGGTCATGCTCTGCCTGCTCGCCGACGGGCACTGCCTGATCGAGGGCTTCCCGGGCCTGGCGAAGACCCTGACCGTGTCGACGATGGCGCAGGCGGTGGGCGGCGACTTCACCCGGTTGCAGTTCACGCCGGACCTGGTGCCCGCCGACCTCGTGGGCACCCGCACCTGGCGGCCCTCGCGCGAGGACTTCGCCATCGAGTGGGGCCCGCTCTTCGCGAACATCGTGCT
Source organism: Actinomycetales bacterium (assembly GCA_038330415.1). GTDB lineage: Bacteria > Actinomycetota > Actinomycetes > Actinomycetales > Dermatophilaceae > Fodinibacter. The sequence goes on from JBBQNZ010000216.1 coordinate 2,342, forward strand.
CGCGGACGAGATCAACCGCGCCCCCGCCAAGGTCCAGTCGGCGCTGCTCGAGGCGATGGCGGAGCGGCACGTGTCGATCGCCGGGGAGACCCGCTCGCTGCCTCGGCCCTTTCTCGTGCTCGCCACCCAGAACCCGATCGAGTCCGAGGGCGTCTACGCCCTGCCGGAGGCGCAGCGCGACCGGTTCCTGATGCACGTCGTGGTGCAGCACCCCACGTACGAGGAGGAGGTGGCGATCGCGCACCGGATGTCAGGCCCGACGCCGCACGCCGAGCAGGTGCTCACGAGCGAGCAGCTCGTCGACCTCCAGGGTGTCGTCCGGGACGTCTTCGTCCATCACGCGGTGCAGGACTACGCCGTCCGCCTGGTCATGTCGACGCGTGAGCCCGCCCGGTGGGGTCTGGACGACCTGTCCCGGCTGATCGCCCTCGGCGCGAGCCCGCGCGGCACGCTCGGCCTGCTGGCCGCGGCCCGGGCGCTCGCCGTGCTCCGCGGCCGGCGGTATGCCGTGCCGCAGGACGTGTACGACGTGGCACCGGAGGTGCTGCGGCATCGCATCACGCTCACCTACGACGCACTGGCCGAGGGCGTGCACCCGGAGACCGTGGTGGAGTCGCTGCTGCGCCGGGTGCCGGCACCGAGCATCTCCCCGCAGCAGGAGAGCCGGCGCCCCGTGACGACCCCGATGGCAGCGGGATGAGCACCCCCCTGCTGTCGATGGCGGCGTCCGACGCCGCGGCCCGGGCGCAGGTGCTTCGCCGTCTCGAGCTGACCATCGCGCACCGCATCGAGGGTCGTGACAGCGGTGACCACGCCAGCCTCACCTACGGCCCGGGCAGCGAGCGGTCCGGGGCCCGGCCCTACGCAGCCGGCGACGACGCGCGACTCGTCGACTGGAACCTGACGGCGCGCGCCGGTGAGGTGTGGGTCCGGCAGACCGAGGCCGACCGCGAGCTCGAGACCTGGGTCGTCGTCGACCGGTCGGCCAGCCTCGACTTCGGCACGGCCGATTGCGAGAAGCGCGACGTGGCGCTCGGTGCCATGGCGGCGTTCGGCATGCTGACCGTTCGTGGCGGCAACCGGTTCGGCGTGCTGGTCGCGGGCACCGACACGTTGCGCCACCTGCCGGCACGTCGCGGACGCAGTGCGTTCCTGGCATCGTTGGCCGTCGTCCACGATTCCCCGCGCCAGCTCGGCGAGCCCGGTGACGGTGCCACCGTGACCGACGCCCTGCGGCGCCTGCCCGTGGTCCAGCCGCGGCGCAGCCAGGTCGTCGTCGTCTCCGACTTCCTGGGCGACGACCCCTGGGCGGGCGCGCTCGGCGGCCTGGTCCGCCGCCACGACGTGATCGCGGTGCACGTGACCGACCCGCGCGAGCTGGCCCTCCCGGACGTCGGGATGCTGGCGCTGGTCGACACCGAGACCGGCCGGCAGCGCTACGTCCAGTCAGCGTCGCCCGGCCTGCGCTCCAGGTATGCCGCAGCCGCGGCCGCGCGCCACGCCCAGATCGTGCGCCGCATCGAGGGCACGGGCGCCGCCTACCTGCACCTGTCCACTGACCGGGACTGGCTGGGCGACACCGTGCGGTTCGCGTCCGAGCTGCACCGGGCCCGGCGCGCCCGCCCGGCCGACACCGTCATCGCCCGCTTCCGCCCGTCGGTGACCCGATGACCTTCCAGTCGGGGTGGCGACTGCTCCTGCTGGTGCTGCCGGTGGCCCTGCTCGTCGGGTACGTGCTGATCCAGCGGCGGCGCCACACGCAGGTGCTCAGGTTCACCAGCGTCGACCTCCTCGACTCGGTGGCCCCACGCCGTCAGGGGTGGCAGCGGCACGTTCCGTCGGCGGCGATGCTCCTCGCCCTCGTGGTGCTCACCCTCGCGTTCGCCGAGCCCGCGGTGGCGATGCGCACGCCCAAGGACAACGCCACCATCATGCTCACCCTCGACACGTCGGCATCGATGACCGCGACCGACGTCGCGCCGAGCCGGCTCGCCGCCGCCGAGGCCCAGGCGTCGACGTTCGTCGAGAACCTGCCGCGCGGCGTCCAGGTCGGGCTGGTGGCCTTCGACGCCTCCGCCCGGCTGCTGGTGCCGCCGACCACCGACCGGGCGGCGCTCACCGCAGCCATCCGGTCGCTGTCGGTTGGCGGCGGCACGGCCACGGCCGCCGGCATCCGTGAGTCGCTCGACGCGATCGCCGCGGTGCCCAAGGGCGTCAGCGGGAAGCCGGTGCCGGCGGCGATCGTCCTGATGAGCGACGGGTCTCCCACGATCGGTGACGGCGAGCTCTCGCCGACCGATGCCGCCGACGCCGCCGCGCAGGAGGCGCGGGCGCAGGAGGTGCCCGTGAACACGATCGCGTTCGGCACTGCGGACGGCACGGTCACCGTGCGGGGTGAGGAGGTGGCGGTCCCCATCGACCCCGACACCATGGCCGGCATCGCGCAGGACAGCGGTGGACGGTCGTTCACCGCGGAGAGCGCCGACCAGCTCGGCTCGATCTACACCGAGATCGGCCGTGACGTCGCCTACACCGTGCAGACCCGTGACCTGACCGCACTCTTCGCCGGCGTCGCGCTGCTCACTGCCGTGTTGGCTGCGGCCGGCGCACTCCTGTGGACGCAGCGCCTGGTCTGATCCACCGGCGCCGGCTCGCTGTTGTTCCGCCTCAGTCATCTGTGGGTCCTGTCGAAGGCGCTTGGGATGCCGTGCGCCCGGTTGCGCTTTCGGCTCACCGGCACGTCTGACATGGGTCGGAGAGATGGGGGCTATCACCACCATTTCTCGTACCGTTGTCGCAGGTAGGTGGGTGCTGAAAAGGGTTGGGCCGGATCG
>JBBQNZ010000217.1:0-5113 GCA_038330415.1 Actinomycetales bacterium
CAGGACGACTACCTCATCCACGTGGCCGCCGCCGACGCCGACGCGCTACGGGCGCTGATCCTTGACCACATCACCAGCCACCCCGCCGTGCGAGCCACCCAGACCCACCTCGTGTTCGAGCACCTCCACGGCGTGGGCCTGCTCAAACCCTGACCGAATGCAGAAAGGATGCCCCGATCCCTTCTCGCCAGCCCACGCTCACGACGGTGGACCTCGCGGTCGAGGCCGTTCAATCCGTGATGCTCGCGCGACGCTATAGGTCTAACAGCAGCGCCAGCGTCTCGCGGACCTCGTTGAGGACCACAGGGCCGACATTGCCGGTGCGCTGCTGAACACGAATCGTGGCCACGGATCGCACGTGCTGGCACTGCGCCGAGGAAGGCGCCACGAGCCGGTTGCGCTCATCGGGGTCGATCCGGACCTCGGTGCTGCTGGTGCCGATCGTCCGGGTCAACGGCACGACCTGGACGACGTTGGGTCCGCCCCTGAGAATCCGGGCTGCTGTCACGACGATGGCCGGGCGACCGAGTCCGGCCTCGCTGCCGGCCGTCATGCCGAGGTCGAGTTCGACGACGTCACCCGGCGCCAGCATCGAGCCCCGCAGTCTCATCCTCGGTGAGCTCTGCCGCGAGGTCCCGTGCCATGGCGTCCTGGCGAAGCGCGCGGATGGCGTTGCTCACCGTCTCGTCGATCGTTTCGTGGCGTTCGGCCGCCAAGCGCGTCACCCGCGCATGGGTGTCCCTGCTGATGCGGATCGTCGTTGTCTCAGCCACAACACGACCGTACTGACCGTAGACAGATCCATCTACAGACGGCCCCGAGGCCGAGCATCAGCGCAGGAGGGCACCGCCTCACAGGCGTCTGTCGACGATCCCGGGATAGACGGCCTGGCAAGCGTGCAGGAGTGGCTCGAGCTTGAGTGCTCCTGACCTCGAGCCCAACACCTTGAGCTTGCGGAAGAGCATGGCTTTGCCGAGCGGCAGCGTGCCCAGCAGCAGTTCGTGCATCGAGTCGGCGCTCAGTTCGGCGGTGAGCGCCGCATCGACCCCGATGGGCTCGAAGGTCGTGGCGACAGGCCGGCTCCTGCCATCGACCCAGATGTCGATCGAGGGGTCGTGCAAGCGGAAGTTGATCACCATCTGCTGTGCGACGAGTCCGTCCATCCCGTCGTCGTCGGCGACGTCGTCGAACATCTCGGAGAAGACCGCGAGGAGCTGCTCGGCGTCGGCGTAGATGCGTCCCACATCCGGAACCCTAGGGCCTGACTGTTCACGGAGGGCGCGTAGGCGACTGCGAGCGCCCCCCGCTCGGGTTGTGGTTCGACCCATCCCGCCATCCCGCATCCCCGACGCGGAGGTCGGCCCGTATCGCGGCGACGTGACGCTGGTGCACTAAGCGCAGCCCCAGGCTGTTTCATCGCCGCATGGCTCTCAGTCAACAGACATCACGCCATGGTCAGTGCCATCATGGGGTCACTCGCGGGCGGGCGCGGTCAGTCCTGGTGCCACTGGCGTTGTTGACAAGAGGGGTATCACGTGACCGATGACCAGCCGGTCGATCCCAACGGAGCCCTACGCGGCCTGGCCGCATGCCGAGACGCAGGCCATGCAGCCGTATGCGCCACCTGCCCCGCCGCCAGTGCCGCACGGCCCCGCGATGGGTGTCCCGCTTGGCGGCGCGTTCACGAATACAACGGTGGTCGCACCCCGAGTAGGTCCCGTCCACGTCGTCTTCGCCTGGGTGTTCGCGGTACTCACGCTCGGCTACTTCTTGCCGTGGGCCATCGCTGCCACCCGCCAGCGAAGCAACGCGTTGGCCATCGGGCTACTGAACTTCTTGGTGGGTTGGACCGTCATCGGCTGGATCGCCGCTCTAGTCATGGCCGTCCAGAGTGAACCCACCCAGGTCACCAACGTGGCCTATGCCGTCGCGCCAGTGATGCACGTTGGCCCGCAGGCTGCGCCTGCTGGCTGGTATCCCGACCAGCTCGGTCGACGACGCTATTGGGATGGCCAGCGATGGACGGAGCACACGGCGCCCTGAGGCTCCGAAGCGACGCAGCGCCAGCAGCAACCTCACGCGCCGATTCTCATAGATCTACGGGCGTCAATCCCCTACCCGGCGCTATGACGCAGGTCGGAGGCGGGCCTTCAACCAGGCAGAGATCTCGGGCACGTCGAGCTGGCCGGATGCCGCGCTGAGCATCAGGTGTTCTGCCTCGTCGACGGTGTAGGTCAGGTCGTGCCCGTTGAGGAGACAGAACACGCGCGCCGCGGACCACGCGAGTCGCTTGTTGCCGTCCACCAGGGCATGGTTGCGGACCAGCGAGTGGAGCAGCGCCGCGGCCTTGTCCGGAAACGTCGGATAGGCGTCGTCGCCGAAGACGGTGACCTGTGGGCGGCCCGCGGCCGCCGCCAACAAGCCGACGTCGCGGATCGCCACCTCTTCCATCACACCGGCGGCGATCTCGAGAAGATCCTCCACCGAGAGGTAGTCGATCTCCTGGCCGCTCACTTGCTCAGGCGCTCGAGAAGCTCGGCATCCTCGGTGCGTACGCGGTGGATGGCGCTGAGCAGCCGCTGAGGACGCTCCGACACGTACTGGGCGATCGCCGTCTTCGCGACCTCCTGCATGGAGCGACCCTCCTGCTCAGCCTTTGCACGCAGCGCTTCGCTCTCAGAGTCCGTGAGCCGGAGATTCATCGCCATGCATCGATGGTACTACGGCGGTACCATCAGTCTGGGGTTTGAGACCAGGATGAGGTTGCGAGCCCTGGCCCCGCTCAGACCCCCGCCACGCAGGCAGTCAGAAAGTGCACCGCGTGCCGGTCGAGGTTGCCGCGGGCCCGATCGTAGTGCTCAGTGGTTTTGGGGTCGGCATGGCGGCCGAGGATCTGCGCGTCGCGAAGGGGCACCCCGGCATCCAACGCGTTGGTGATCGCCGCGTGGCGCAGCGAGTGGGGGCTGATGTGCCGCGGGATGCCGGCCGCCGGCGCGACCCTCGATCCGCACCCCCGCGGCCTCGGAGGCTCGTAGGGAGTTGATGCCGAGCAGGTACGCCAGCGCGCCGTGGTGGACCGTGATGGCCTGGGCGACCTGCAGGAACTGGATCAGCTCGAGCCGGTCCAGCCCGTTGCGTTCGCACCAGGCGAACCACTCCCGCAGCTGGAACGAATAGAGGTGGTGGGTTCGCGCGGAGTAGCGGGCCGGGAACGAGACCGCCGCCAACTGGGCGGTCGACATGGTGGGCGGCTGGAACGGCAGCAGCGTCGTCGGAGTGGACATTGGGTCACCTCGCGCGGCGACCCACACAGAGGCCCACCCACGCCCGCCGCCAACGCGACCGGGCACTCGAACCCTCCGACGGTAGAGCCCACCGCCCCGGTGGGACAGCCCCCGCAGGCGGCGAAAGGACGCACGTTGGTGACTGTCGCGACTCAGCCGGGCCGGTTGGCGTCCCCCCGGTGGTCGATCCGCACGACAACGACCTCCCGGCTTTCCTCCTTGATGCGGTACAACACCCGGTAGGTGCCCCGTCGAGCAGAGTGAATGCCAGCCAGCTCTCCACGCAGCGGCTTGCCCACCCGGTGAGGGTTATCAACCAAGGCACCGCTGAGGAACTCGACTACTGCGGCCGCGACCGCCTCGGGAAGCCCGGATCGGATCGCCCGCACAGCCGGCGGGGTCAAGATCAGCTCGTAGGACGAGCCGTCGGTCATGGACGCAGCGCGCGGACGGCGTCGACCCCGCGGACTACGTCACCGGCGGCGTACGCGGCGTCGGCCTCGCGGATGTCGGCCAGGGCCATCGGGTCGCTCAGGACGGCGAGGGTTTCCTCGAGCTCGGCCAGGTCCTCCGGGCTGATGATCACCGCGGCGGCACGACCGTTGCGGGTAACGGTGACCCGCTCGTGCTCGCGCTCGACACGGTCGACGACATCGCTGAAGTGGTCTCGGACCTCGCGCAGCGGCTCAATGCTCATGACCACAATTGTGGCGCTTCGGAGCCATCCGGGCAACTGGCTCCCCAGACCCTGGCCACGTAGAGGCGGTCAAGTAGCGCACTGCGCGTTGGTCCAGATTGGCGCGGGCCCGGTCGTACTGCTCAGTGGTCCTGGGGTCGGCGTGGCGGGCGAGGATCTGCGCGTCGCGAAGGGGTCATCCCACCGTTCCTCGCGACTCGCCCGCGACCAGGCCGCGACCGGGCGGGTCGATCGTGCTTCGGGTAGTGCATCGGCCAGCATCCCGGAGAGCCTCCCCCGATCCTGGTCAGCGGTCGACCGCCCTCGGAAAGGCATTTCCCGGCGTGGCCCCACCAAAGACCTCCTCGTCTTCGACAGCTACGCCCGCGGCGGTCCGGAGACGTCGTTCGTCGACATCGGCACCGTCCCGACCACCTGCCCCAGCCTGCAGGCATGCACCGCCAGCATCCGCTGGGTCACCGACAACGGAGCCACGGGCCGCCGCAACGCCAACCCGCAGTGGTCACCCGATGGCACCAGCCTGGTGTTCACCGACCGCGCCGGCGTCGACGAGCCGAACGCCGAGATCTGGACCATTCGCTACCCCAGCAGCGACCGGCGGAAGATCTCCACCTCGACCAACTTCGACTACCGACCCACCTGGGGTCCCCGCCGCTGACGGAACCGAGCCCGGTGTCGGCAGCACGGATGCCGCGGATGTCCCATCCTCTCCAGGCACCTGTAGTCGACGGCGAAGCGGCGGGGAAGAAACGGGCGATGACTTCCCCTGAGAACTCGCGGCGCCATGACGCACCGTCGAGGTCACGGACCGACTGTCACGGCGTCGCGACTGGCGCGGGCCCGCCACTAGTCTCGCGGTGTGCCTGAGTTCAGCTGGCGACCGGCCAACGACGCGACGAGCGAGGACGTCGAGGCCGTGTTCGCCGCCGGCGGCGCGCGCAAGTGCCGCTGCCAGGCTCTCAAGGCCCCGGGCTGGATCTGGCGCGACACGACCCAGCAGGAGCGCGACGCCGCCCTCTTGGAGCAGGCCGGCTGCGGTACGAGCGGACCCACATCCGGCCTTGTCGGGTACGTCGACGGCGAGCCGGCCGGCTGGGTCGCGGTCGAGCCGCGGGAGAACTACCCGAGGATC
>JBBQNZ010000218.1:0-5093 GCA_038330415.1 Actinomycetales bacterium
GGCCGCAGCCCTCAAGTCATGGCCACCCTCAGGTAACACCGCGATCAGCATCCTGCGCCTGACCGGCACGCCCCAGATCGCCTCCGGGCTGCGACATCACGCCGCAGACACCACCCGCCCGATCCACCTACTCACCCTCACCTAACGACTTTGCCGACCCCCTGGGTACCCAGGGGCTCTGACCTGCAGTGATAGCCGCCTACGCTGTCGTCCAGAAGCCTGATTTGCTGGGCGACGAGGCGCCGGTCCAAAAGTGTTCTAGGTCGATATTGACTGGCACCATCATGGCGATCTCCTTGCGGCCGCCGGCCTCCATGAGTGCTCGGCGCCCTTCCTCGCGGACGTCTTGGGCCTGGGCCCGAAGGACGTCGGCGAGGGGGGTGCCGCGCTGTACGGCGATGACGACCCCGTCGACGAACCGGCGCAGGCTGGCCAGGCCGGTGCGGTCGGCCAGCCCCTGCAGCGCCGTCGGCAGGTTGGCCCCGGCGCGGGCGTCGGCCAGGCACCGCCGCAGCTCACCGGCGAGCTCGCCGTGCGAGAGCCGGCAGACCCGGTCCAGCGCCCCGACCGCTCCCTCACCGGCACCGACGGCCAGGGCGAGCAGCTCTGCGACGGTGGGGAACTCGGTGAGCATCCGCGCCTCACGGCGGGCTGCGCGACGCGACAGCAGGTAGTCCGCGCCGGTGACTCCCACGCCCAGCCCGATCGCGGTGAGCATCACGACGGTGACGATGCCTGCATCGCGCAGCACCAGGGCCAGGACTCCGGAAACGGCCCCGACGACCGCACCGAGAGCCCCCCAGAGCACCTGCTCGGCCCGGAACCGGTCGACGTCGGCGGCCAGCCCGGCACGCAGCTGACGGCGGCGCACCGAGTCGGCCCCGCCCATGACGCGCTCGACGACGGCTGCGAGGTCGCGGATGACGGGGCCGGCCACGACACCGAGGGCGCCCCCGGCCGGGCGAGCGTCGTCGAGCAGCCGAGACGGTCTCGGGGTGTCGCGCAGGTAGGGCAGGACCCGCCCGGCGAGCCCAGCACGTCGATGCCGGGGCAGGCCCACCCAGACCAGCGCCAGGCCCAGCCCCTGCACGAAGCCGAGCACCGCACCGCTGCGGGCGAGCCCGCTCACCGCAGCACCCGCTCGTCCTCGGGCAGCCTGCCGATGCGCACCATCGCCCAGTAGGCCACGGCGGTGAGCACACCGCCGACGAGCAGCACCCCCGCCCCGACGGCACTGGAGTAGGCGGCCACCGACTCCGGGTTCGTCGACAGCATGGCGAGCACGGCCCAGGGCGCTGCCACGGCGAGCCGGGCCGCGTTGACGGTCCACGACTGGCGGGTCTCGAGCTCGGCGCGGGTGCGAGCGTCCTCGCGCAGGAAGCCCGACAGGGTGCGCAGCAGGTGGCCCAGGTCGGTGCCACCGACCTCGCGGGCGATCCGCAGGCTCTCCACGAGGCGGTCGCCCACCGGGTCGCTCAGCCGCTCCTTGAGGCGGTCGAGCGAGTCGTGGAACCGCCCGCTGAGGCGATAGTCGTCGGCGAACGCCCGGAACGGCTCGCGCAGCTCCTGCGGCCCGCGGGTGCCGAGCTGCGACAGCGCCTCGGGCAGCGCCATCCCCGCGCGCACCCCGGAGGTGATGTTGTCGACAGCATCGGGCCACAGGTCGCGCAGCCGAGCGCGGCGGCGCCGTGCGCGGGCCCGCACCACCGCCAGCGGGAGGTAGGCGGCCATTGCGGCGAAGCAGGCGGCGATCGGCAGCACCCCGACCGTCGCCTGCACCAGCGCGAGCACCAGCAGCGACGCCACGACGCTCGCGGTGAGCAGGGTGCGCACCGACAGACCGGCGAACCCTGCCTGCACGATCTCGTCGGACAGCCGGTCGACCGGCCCGGGCCCGCGCACCCGTGGCGGCGGTCGCTCCGACGGCACCCAGCAGCTCCACCACACCAGGAACAGGCCGATGCCCAGCAAAAGCCCGAGGAGCAACCCGGTCACGCTGCTGCAGCCTGGGCGAGCAGTGCCGACAGGTCGTAGCCGGCCCGCTCGAAGCGGTCGACGTGTGGGGGGAACCCGTCGGCGCGCACCAACGCACCACCACGCCGGACGAACAGGTCGGCGATCTCGACGACGTCGCCCTCCACGCGCCCCGGGACGGCAGCGACCTCACGCACCGTGCGCCGCCCGTCCCGCTCCAGCGCCGCGTGCACGACGATGTCGATCGAGGCCGCGACCGTCGGGACGACGAAACGACCCGACACGTTCTCGCCGGCCAGCAGCGGCAGCGTACACATCTTCGTGACGGCCTCCCGGGCACTGTTCGCGTGGATGGTGCACATGCCCGGCAGGCCCGACAAGGTTGAGACACGCTCAACCAACAAACGGCCCCCGCGACGCGGTAAACGTCCGAGGGCCTGACGACGAACTAGTGAGGTTCATCGTGAGAATCAGCCTACCCGCACCCGCTGACGTGGCACAGACCCGCGGCGGTGGCCGGCGATGAGCAGCACCACGGTTCGCGTCATCCGCTGCGACGTGTGCGGCTACGGCGGCGCGTGGACCCAACCTGAGACCTTCACCCGGCTCGGCGCGGTCGACCTGTGCTGGTGGTGCGCCGATCCCCGCGCGAAAGTGTGGATCGAGACAGGCGGCCACCGGGTCACGTTCGATGCCGGGTCGTGGCAGTGCTCGTGCGGCACGACCTACGGGTCCGTGGTGCTGAGCCTGAGGTTGCGTGGCGTCCCGCTGTCCGTGCTCGACGCCGTGCCGTCCCTGACAAACGCGACGGCACACGTCCACCTCGAGGGTCAGCGATGAGCACCCCATCCACGTGCCCCGACTGCACCCGCCCGGCGCGCGGTCACGTGCCCGAGCAGGGCGGCACCCCTGCGCACCTTTGCCGGCAGTGCCAACGACATTGCGCGATGCGCGCCCACGTGGCGCAGCTGCCCCTGCGGGGCCCTTCAGTGGCCCGCACACGGCTCGGCGGTGACGCCGGCACCTGAGCAGCACCACGGCGCCTCTCCTCGTCTCCGGCCGCTAAACGGTAGACGCCCGTTCTCCCTAGACCCCCGTGACGGGCGGGGGCACCCTCCCACCGCGATTGATCACCGCGCCGAGGGTCCAGCACAGCCACGCGGCCACCGGCCCCGGGGCTATCAGTGCTGGGCGCGACGCGATAACGGGGACTTGGCTCGTGGGTTGCTTGGGGAGGGGTCAAGCAAGGCCACCAGTCCCGCGCACGCGGGCCCGCTGTCGGCCCCCGTCGACACACTCCACACAACCGGTCTCGTCGTCTTCACGGGCGACTCCGGCACCCCCCGTGGGCACGCGCGGCGCTGCTCACACTCCCCGCCACCACGTCAGATCCCGTGTGAAACTCGTGTTAGGCCCGTGTGCCCACCCCCCGGGTGCCGGGCTTAGCGTTCCCGGGTCGAGGTTTCACCCGCCTCCCCGGGGACGCGCACTATGCCACGACAACCCCGCCCGTTGCCGTCCTCGCCCGGCGCCGGCCGCAGGATGAGGGCCAGTCGGTCGCACTGCTCGGCAGTCAGCGCCGGCCACGCCTCGACCGTGCGGCGGATGCTGTCGAGCGTCACGGCATCCGGCCCGCAATCGGGCGGCCCGCCCGCGACACGCTCGACTGCCTCGGCCACCCGCTGGCAGTGATGACGTCCAGGTGAGTCCATTGACGTGACCTCCTCACCCCCAAAGCCACCGAAACGCCCGCCGTGGACACCCGACCTCACCCCGACGCGCGCAGCTGCACGCCCCGCCGCAACGCCCCCGCCCCACAAATCGCCGACCTCATGGCCCACACACCTCATGCACTCCGGTCCCCCGGCCATTCGTTGTGACGAAATGCGCGGCGTGCGGACCGTACGTAGTTCGCGGTCAGTCGCCCCCGAGCACACTGCCCGGGTCGTGAGCAGACCACCGCCCCGGACGACGGGCGAGGCCCATCACAGGTGAGGTCGGCGACGACTTACCAGCCTCTCCCGTGCCCTGGATGCGAGCTACGACGCGGGCCGCTCATGCCCCGCGGGCGTTCTCCCACATGACGCGCTCAACTGCGCGCCGGTTGGCCGCGCGCATCGCGACTAGGTCGGCCCGGTCGGCGTCGCTGAAGCGTGCTGCGATCTGCGCCCGCCGGCCTTCGATACGGGCGGCCATGTCCGACATCGACACGCCCAGCGCATCGCACAGGACCGCGAACGTGGCGAAGGGCATGCTGCGGTCGCGCCGGATCAGGTAGCGGCGCCACACCCAGGGCTTGACGCCGGAGAGGGCCTGGGCCTGTACGCGGGTGAGTCGTTGCCGTGCGACCTCGGCGAGGATCTCGTCGGCCAAGGCCTCCTCGATGTATGTGTCCACGCTTTGGAGCATATGTAGGCCGTGGACGCGCCGTCACGGGATGGGGACGAACCTCACCCGGCACGTTATGACGCCCCCGAACAGGTGCTCTCGTGGGCGTGAACAGACCACGGGCGGCGGCAGGGCCGGCGCACCGCCCACCGCCTACGCGGTGCCAGCCCTCGGCAGCCAGGGCCGTGGGCCCACGTCAGGCCGGAGCTGCCCGCTAGTGGGTTGGCCGGAGTGGAAGCCCCCCGGGAGGGAAGGCGTCCTGCGACCGGGGGGCCCCTGCCCGGGCCTATCGAGGGCAGGGACCTCTCGTGGGTCCGGGCAACCTCGCGGGCGCTGCCCCGTGGCGCCGGCGCAAACTGTTGGTGGGGCGGGGGGCAGCCCCCTGCAGACCGCCCCCCAGTACCGGTCAGCATGCTCGCCGGATGCCCGGTTGGCAATGGCTCGACAGGACCAATTTGCCCCGTGACCCGATCACGGTCGAGGGGTGCGACTACTGCGGCAGGGTGATGGTCGTGCACTGTGGTCGTGAGCAGACCACGGACGCAGGCACGGGCGGCGCAGCGCCACCGCCTCACCCGCCGACTGCCGAGCGTGACCCACAACTCCGGTGTCGTGCCAGGCAGGGGGGCACCCCCCCAACCGCGCCGCCAGAGCCATTCCCGGCATAGGCGTCGTCTCTCCCCGACTTTTTTCTACATGTGTAGACGTGGCTTGTTGTGCGCGTGGCATAC
>JBBQNZ010000219.1:0-5080 GCA_038330415.1 Actinomycetales bacterium
GACGACGACCGTCTGGCGCTCACCGTCCTCCGGCGCGTCGTCGGCGGTCGGCCCCGACCAGGGCTGGATCTGGTTGTCGAACTCGGTCTCGATCCACCGGGTGTGCACGGAGAACGGTTCGGAGGGCTCCGACGGAGCGAAGGCCGGGTCGGACACGACGGCCTGGTGGAAGGGCAGCACCGTGGGCATGCCCTCGACCACGAGCTCGCCGAGAGCGCGGCGCGACCGCTCGAGGGCCTGCTCGCGGGTGCGGCCGGTGACGACGAGCTTGGCGATCATCGAGTCGAAGGCGCCGGCGACGGTGTCGCCCTCGACGATCCCGGCGTCCCAGCGGACACCCGGGCCGTGGGGGACGACCATGCGCGAGACGGTGCCGGGTGCGGGCATGAAGTCGCGGCCGGCGTCCTCGCCGTTGATGCGGAACTCGAACGAGTGCCCCTGGGGGGTCGGATCGTCATACCGCAGCTCCTCGCCGTCGGCGATGCGGAACTGCTCGCGCACGAGGTCGATCCCGGTGACCTCCTCGGTCACGGGATGCTCGACCTGCAGGCGGGTGTTGACCTCGAGGAAGGAGATCGTGCCGTCCTGCGCCACGAGGAACTCGCACGTCCCGGCGCCGGTGTAGCCCGCCTCGGACAAGATCGCCTTGGAGGCGCGGACCAGCTCGGCGTTCTGCTCGTCGGACAGGAACGGCGCAGGGGCCTCCTCGACGAGCTTCTGGTGGCGGCGCTGCAGCGAGCAGTCGCGGGTGGAGACGACGACGACGTTGCCGTGCTGGTCGGCCAGGCACTGGGTCTCGACGTGCCGCGGGTGGTCGAGGAAGCGCTCGACGAAGCACTCGCCGCGCCCGAAGGCGGTGACCGCCTCGCGCACCGCGGACTCGAACAGCTCGGGGATCTCCTCGAGGTTGCGCGCGACCTTCAGGCCACGACCGCCGCCGCCGTAGGCCGCCTTGATGGCGACGGGCAGCCCGAACTCCTTCGCGAACGCGACGACCTCGTCGGGGCCGTCGACCGGGTCGGCGGTGCCGGGCACCAGGGGGGCCTTGGCGGCCAGCGCGATGTGGCGCGCCTTGACCTTGTCGCCGAGGTTGTCTATCGCCTCGGGGCCGGGGCCGATCCAGACCAGCCCGGAGTCGATGACCTTCTGGGCGAAGCCGCCGTTCTCGGCGAGGAAGCCGTAACCGGGGTGCACCGCGTCAGCACCGGCCTGGTGCGCGACCTCGATCAGCTTGTCCTGCAGGAGGTAGGAGTCGGCCGGCGTGGACCCGCCGAGGGCGTACGCCTCGTCGGCGACCTTGACGTGGAGCGCGTCGCGGTCGGGCTCGGCGTAGACGGCGACGGACCCGATGCCGTGGTCGGCGCAGGCGCGGGCGATGCGTACCGCGATCTCACCACGGTTGGCGATGAGGACTTTGCTGATGGCCATGGTTCGGACTCTATCGGTAGGGCGCGGCCCCGACCCTGGCGGTCGGACGCCGCGCGGGCACCGGTGTGACGCAGGAGACGGGCGGTCGAGTCAGACGCCGAGCGTGGTCGCCAACCGGTCCGCTCAGGCCACCGAGGCCGGCCCACGCCCTACGGTGGTGCCCATGCCCCACGTGACCACCACTGCGCTCTCGTCCCCCTCCGGCCCGGTGCCGATCCCGACCGTCGGCTTCGGGGTGTGGCAGGTGCCCGACGACCAGGTCGACGCGGCCGTGGTGGCGGCGTTGGATGCCGGTTACCGGCACGTCGACACGGCGCGGCTCTACGGCAACGAGGCGGGCGTGGGCCGGGCGCTGGCCGCGAGCGACGTGCCGCGCGAGGACGTCTTCGTGACGACCAAGGTCTGGAACGACGACCACGGGCGCGACGCCACCCTGGCGGCATTCGACGCCTCGATGGGCCGGCTCGGGCTCGACGTGCTCGACCTGTTCCTCATCCACTGGCCGGCGCCGCGCCAGGACCGCTACGTCGAGACCTGGCAGGCCCTGCGCGAGCTGCGCGACGACGGCCGGGTGCGCGCCATCGGGGTCTGCAACTTCCACGCCCCGCACCTGCAGCGGCTGTTCGACGCAACGGGGGAGTGGCCGAGCATCAACCAGGTCGAGCTGCACCCCTACCTGCAGCAGACCCCGCTGCGCGGGTTCCACGCCGAGCACGGCATCGTCACCGAGTCGTGGAGCCCGCTGGCCTCGGGCAAGAAGGTGCTCGACGACCCGGTCGTCGGCGCCATCGCGCAGCGGCACGGCGCGACCCCGGCGCAGGTCGTCATCGCGTGGCACCTGGCGCTCGGCCTGGTCGTGCTGCCCAAGTCGGTCACGCCGTCGCGGATCGTCGAGAACCTGGCCGCGGCCGACCTCACCCTCACCGCCGACGACCTCGACGAGATCGCCGGCCTCGACCGCGGCTTCCGCACCGGCCCGAACCCCGACGAGTTCAGCTAGTCCTCACCCACCGGGGGCGGCAGCGGGGCCGCACGATGAGATCGTTCGGTGCATGGAGGGCTTCCACCGCGACCGGCTGACCTGGCTGCTCTACGCGATGCTGGCCTGGTTCGCCTACCTGCAGGCCGTGCCCGGGCTGATCGTCCCCCGGCTGCGCGACGAGCTGGGCTTCAGCTACTCGGTCGGGGGGCTGCACGTTGCGGCGTTCGCGGCGGGCAGCACGGTGGCGGGTGGCGTGTCGGCTCGCCTGGAACGGGTCGTCGGGCGCGGCGTGCTGCTGTGGTCGGCGGCTGCCGTGATGGCCACCGGGGCTGCCCTGCTCACCCTCGCCGCCGCCGTGCCCGCGACGATCGGGTCGATCGCCCTGATGGGCGTCGGCGGCGGCATGCTGCTGGCCACGGTGCAGGCCGGCCTGTCCGAGCACCACGGCGAGCAACGGGGGGTCGCCCTGACCGAGGCCAACGTCGCCGCCGCAGCCTCCTACCTCCTGCTCGCAGGCGTCCTGCTGCTCGTCGGTGTGCTCGGCCTCGGCTGGCGGGCGGCGCTGCTGGCGGCCCTGGTGGTGCCGGTGCTGGCCTTTCTCACCAACCAGCGGACCCGAATCGATGCCGCCCCGCGGCCGGGCGCCGCGATTCCCCGAGGACGCCTGCCGGGCGTGTTCTGGGTGGCCGCCGGCATGCTGATGTGCGCCGTGGCCGCTGAGTGGTGCGTCACGGCGTGGGGCGCGACGTTCGTGCAGCAGGCGGCCGCGTCGACGCCGGACACCGCGGTCGCGGTCATGGCCGGCTACTTCGGCGGGGTGCTCTCCGGGAGGGTGCTGGGCAGCGTCCTGACCCGCCGGTTCGACCCCGCGGCGCTGCTCGGCGTGGCCCTGGGTGTGGCCCTGCTCGGGTTCGCGCTCCTGTGGCCGTCGACCGGGCCGGTGCAGGCGGCCGCCGGCCTGACCCTGCTCGGCGTCGGCATCGGCAACCTCTTCCCGATGGGCGTGTCCGTGGCGGTGGGGCTCGCACCCGGCCGCGAGGCCACGGCCAGCGGGCGGGTCGTGGTGGTGACCGGCGTCGCCATCCTCCTCGCACCGCTGACCGTCGGCGCCCTCGCCGACGCGACGTCGCTCAAGGCCGCGCTCGTGGTGCTGCCCGTCCTGGTCTGCCTCGCCGCCGTGGCACTGGGGGTCGTGGTGAGGGCACGCGCGTCCGCCACCGTGGCGGCATCCGGGCCGTGAACCCCGGCCGGCCGACACGCGGCGCTGAGTAGGCGCGCTCATGCGGCCGCCGTCGCGGGCGGAGCACCATGGACACGTCACCTCCCGGGGTGGCCCTGCCGAGACTGAGGAGCCCGCGATGACCGCGCCGCCCGCCACCA
Source organism: Actinomycetales bacterium (assembly GCA_038330415.1). Classification (GTDB taxonomy): domain Bacteria; phylum Actinomycetota; class Actinomycetes; order Actinomycetales; family Dermatophilaceae; genus Fodinibacter. The sequence goes on from JBBQNZ010000219.1 coordinate 3,791, forward strand.
CCCCCACGGCCCCCGGTCACCGCGGCCCGGCCGTCCACCCCGTGACGCCCGCCCAGCTGCACTGGCTCGAGGGGGAGCTCGCGCACTGGCAGGCCGAGGGGCTGGTCGCCGCCGAGGCCGCGGACGCCATCCGGGGGCGCTACGTCGCGAGCCGGCGCTTCACGCTCGCGCGCATCGTGCTCACCCTCGGCGCCTGCTTCGTCGGGCTGGGGCTGGTCTGGCTGGTCGCCGCCAACCTCGACGTGATGTCGCCGCTCACCCGCTTCCTGCTGATGGTCGCGATCTGGCTCGCGCTGGTCGTCGTCGCCGAGCTGCTCGCTGCGCGCGCCACGACATCCGGCGACCCGGCATCCCCGGTGGTGGGGGCGGTGCGGCTGCTGGCGGCCGCGGCGTTCGGCGCGGTGGTGTTCCAGGCCGCGCAGAGCCTGCAGGTGCCGGCCTACGAGCCGGCGCTCGTCGGCGTGTGGGGCCTCGGCGCGCTGCTCTGGGCGTATGCCGTGCGCGGCGTCGCTCCGCTGGTGCTCGCGGTCGGCCTGCTCGCGATCTGGTTCGGGTGGCAGGTGGGCGGTTCCGGTGGCGGCGTCTTCGTGGTCTCGACCGCCATCGCCACCGCAGCGCTGGCCGCCGTCGCCGTCGGCGTCTGGCACCTGCGCACCGGCTGGCGCGAGCTGGCCGCCCCGTGGCGTGAGATCGGGGCGTTGCTGGCGATGGTCGCCCTGTTCGTCGCAGCGCTGCCCTATGCGTGGGGCGAGCCCGAGGCCGACGTTGCGCTGCTCGTCGGTCTTGGGGTCGCGGTGGTGCTGGCCGCCGTCGCCTTCGTGCGCGGAGACCGCCTCGACCGGCTCGAGGTGGGGCTCGCCGCACTCGCCCTGGCGCTGACCGCCGGGCTGTCCCTCTGGCGGTTCGACGCGAACGTGGTCGACACCGCCGACCTGCCGGCTGGGGCGTGGCTGCGCGCCGCGCTCTCCGTCGTCGCCTACCTCGTCGTCGCGAGCGGGTATGCCGTGCTCGGGGGGATGCGCGACTCCGGCCGGCTGACCTGGCTGGCCACGGCCGCGCTGGTCGTGTTCGTGACGGTGCAGGCGTTCGCGGTGTTCGCCCCGATCGTCTCGGGGGCCGCGCTCTTCCTCATCGTGGGTGTCGTGCTGCTCGGCACCGGGGTGCTGGCCGACCGGGCCCGCCGGCGACTCGTCACCGAGGCGAAGGAGGTCCTGGCATGAGTGCCGCCACGTCCCGGGCCGTGCGCGTCGGCGCCGTGGTCCTGGCCCAGCTGGCGCTGGTCGGGGTGGC
>JBBQNZ010000220.1:0-5059 GCA_038330415.1 Actinomycetales bacterium
GCCACCGCCCCCCGGAAGCCCCCGCGCCTGGGCGCCCGACATCTTGACGAGCCACCAGCGCTGCCCGACCCGGCCGGACGAACAGAGGTCCACGTGTCAATTGCGGAAGCTCAGCGCGATGGGCGTTGCCTCTGTGCGGGCGGCCTCTACGGTCAGCTCGTCTCCGCGGTGCTCTGGCCGGCCGCGGCAGCCGTGGCGCAGTGGGTCTCCACGGAGGCGGCTGTCGTCGTGGGCGTTTGTCTACCTGTCCGCGGCGCTGGTCGGGCCCGGCATCGTGCTCCTGGTGTGGGTGACCGTCCCGGACGCGTTCAGCGGATGGCTCACCGGTGCCCTTCTGGCGGCGTTCGCGTTGGTGCTGCGCACGGCAGCCCAGCACCAGGAGGCGCAGGAGCCGACACCGGCTGGTTGACCGTCGGCGCCCACCCACGAGATGCGGGGAGGCGGCCTACCCGGTGTACATGGTGTCCAGGAGCGCGGAGTACCTGGACTCGAGCGCCTGCCGTTTGAGCTTCAGGCTTGGCGTCAGCTCGTCGCCCTCGACGGTGAGGTCGTGGTCGAGGATGCGGAAGTCCTTGATGGTCTCCCAGCGGTTGAGCTGGCCGTTGAGTTCCTTGATGCAGTTGCCCACGTACGTGCGCACCGCGGGGTCGGCGGAGAGCCGGGCGAAGTCGCTGGCGTCCAGACCTCGGGCGCGTCCCCACTGGGTCAGGGCGTCGGTGTCCAGGGCGACCAGCGCGCTGGCGTAGTTGCGTCGCTCGGCGTGCACCAGGACTTGGCTGGCCAGCGGGCAGAGTGCTTTGAGCTGGGCCTCGATCGGTTGTGGCGCAATGTACTTGCCTCCGGAGGTCTTGATCAGGTCCTTCTTGCGGTCGGTGACCCGCAGCCGCCCCTGCGCGTCGACCTCGCCGATGTCGCCGGTGGCGAACCAGCCGTCGCGGCGGAGCACACTCGCGGTCTCCTCGGGCAGGTTGTGGTAGCCGCGCATGACGTTCGGGCCGCGCAGCAGGATCTCACCGTCGTCGGCGATCGCGAGCTCGGAGCCGACCAGGGGAGAGCCGACGACCCCAGCCACCGGGTGCGCAGGGTCCCCGATGCAGGCGCCGCCGCCGGTCTCGGTCAGCCCGTAGCCCTCGATCAGCGTCAACCCGGCCCTCTGGAACCAGGTGGCGATGTCGGGTGACAGCGCGGCGCTTCCAGAGATCATGAACCGCATCCGCCCGCCGAGACGGTCCCGGACCTTGGCCAGGACCAGCCGGTCGGCGACCGCGACCTGCAGGGTCAGCAGCCGGCCCATCGCCCTGCCGTCAGCTCGGACCGCAGCCGCCCGTGCTGCCACGTCGAAGCCCCAGGTGAACAGCCGTGACCGGATGCCGCCCGTCTCGGCCATCGTCTGGAGGATGCGGCCGTGCACCTTCTCGAAGATCCGGGGCGGACCGGCCATGATCGTGGGCCGCACCACCGCCAGATTCTCCACGATCTTGTCCACGCGCCCATCGACAGCTGTGGGGAAGCCGATCTGGAGCTGCACGGCCGCGAGCATCTTGCCGAAGGAATGAGACAGGGGCAGCCAGAGGTAGTGCAGGTCGTCCGGGCGCAAGATGTCGATGGCCTGGGCACCGGCCCCGAGATAGGTCCAGCAGCGGTGGGTCAGCTCCACACCCTTGGGACGCCCGGTGGTGCCCGAGGTGTAGATCAACGTGGCCAGGTGCTCTGGCCGCACGGCCGCCACCGCGTCGTCCACCGACGACGGATGGTCGGCCAGGTGCCGGGCCCCGAGCGCCTCGAGGTCAGCCATACCAAGCACCCAGTCGCCATCCGCCTCGCCGTCGAAGGTGACGACCCGAACGAGGTCGGGCAGGTGTTCGCGCTGGGCGCGCAACTTGGCGATCTGGGCGTCGTCCTCGGCGAACACGATGCGCGTGTCGCTGTCGAACAGGATGAAGGCCACGTCGTCGACAGCGGTCGTCGGGTAGACGGCCGTGGTCGCCGCACCGGCGCACATGACCGCCAAGTCGGCGTACAACCACTCGATGCGAGTGGCGGAAGCGATCGCGACCCGCTGCTCGGGTTGGATCCCCAGCGCCAACAGCCCGGCGGCCAAGGTCTTCACGGTCGCCATCGTCTGAGCCCACGTCACCGAGGCCCACCCGTCCCCGCCGGGGAACCGGAACGCCTCCCCGTCAGGGGTGGCCGCGACCCTGTTGTAGAACATCTTGGCCACCGATGACGCCGGTTCGGGGTAGGTGCTGGTGTCGGATGAACCCATGGTCGTCATGCTCATGACGGTTCGCCTCTTTCAGGGGCCGGCGGCCCCGCTTGCTCCAGTTCCACAGTAGTTCCCGCTCCGTCGTCATCCAACGCCGCCTCCGCCCAGCCATGCGTGACGCTGGAGACAGCGCCGCGCTGCCGGCGATGCAGCACCTCTCTGCCACAGCCTTGACGGCGCGGCCCCGCTCGCCGGATAGGCCGAGGGATGAGCGCGTCTCTGCACCCAGAAGGGGCGAGTCCGGGATCGCCGCGGTCCCGGGGTCAGCGGAACCGCGACTTCGGACCGCCGGGCACGCTCCTGCCGGTGGTGGCCAGGCGTGAGACGGCCTTGACGAGCTCTGCGGGGGGGAAGGGCTTGGTGACGGTCGCGTCGAACCCGGCCTCGTCGGCCTCGACGCTCGCGTGCTTGGCGGTGGCGGTCGTCACGAGCAGCACCGGGACGTCGTCGAGGGTGTGGTGGGCGCGGATCGCGGCGATGGCCCACCAGGCGTCGTAGGGCGCCTGCTGGGAGTCCAGGACGATGACGGCAGGAGTGGGGGCGTCGGTCTGGATGAGCCGGGCCATGGCGGCGCGCCCGTCAGCAGCCTCCTCGACGGCGAAGCCCGCCTGCTCGAGGCCGATGCGCAGTAGCCGGCGGATCGGTTCGACGTCGTTACAGATGAGGACGAACGGCGCTGGGTTACTGTCCTCGATGCCGGATTCGATGCCCGCCGCCGGCAGTCCACGCGCCACGGCGCCGGCGGTCCAACGCTCACCGCTCGGGTTTCGTCCGATGGTGCGGTTGAGGGCCGCAGCGATCGCGTGCAACGGGGCGCCCTCGGCGTGCATCTTGGCGATGAGGGCGGTCACCTCGGGGTCCAGACTCTGGCGAGGCGGCGCGCCCAGGGACCGTGGCGCAGCCACGGGCACCTGGTCGCACGAGTTCATGGCGGCCTCGAACTTGTCGAGCGCAACGGCTGGGGACCACAGGAAGCCCTGTCCTTGTCGGCACCCCAGTGAGCGGAGGAAGGCGTACTGCTGCATGGTCTCCACCCCTTCGCCGACGGTCGAGGCGCCCACGGCGGTGGCGAGGTCGGTGATGCTGGCGCAGATCGCCTCGTCGTCCGCCCTCAGGCCGATGCCTGCGACGAACTCGCGGTCGATCTTGAGGATGTCGACGGGGTATCGGCGCAGGTAGAGCAGCGAGCTGTAGCCGGTGCCGAAGTCGTCGACGGCGATCTTTACCCCCAGCTGGGACAGGGCCTCGAGCGTTGTGGCAGTGCCCTCCTGGTCCTCGACGATGGCCGACTCGGTCACCTCCACGATCAGACGCCCCGGTTTCAGGGCGCTGCGCTCGAGCGCTCGCTGCAGCTTCGCAACCGTCCGGTCGTCAAGCTGGCGTACCGAGAAGTTGACCGCCACGTCGAGCTCGCGACCCTGGTGAGTCAGGGTCGCCGCGTCCTGGACGGCTTGTTCAAGGACCCAGTCCCCCAGCTGGTGGATGAGGCCGGTGGCCTCGGCCAAGGGGATGAACCGGTCCGGGCCCAACAGGCCCCACACGGGATGCTGCCAGCGCACCAAGGCCTCGACCGCGGCCACCCGCCCAGAGGCCAGGTCCACGACCGGCTGGTAGTGCAGGACGAACTGGGTGACGGTTCCCACCAGCGCCTGCCGAAGGTCGGCTTCCAGGCTCCTGCGGAACGTCGTCGCTTCGCGCACCTCGTGGGTGAACCGGGCCACATGCCCCGGGCCTCGGCTTTTGGCATCCTGCAACGCTGCATCCATGGACTGCAGCAGCTCATCGACACTCTGGCCGCGGGTGTGCATGGCGACTCCCGCACTGGCGGAGAGCTGCAGTGGCACTCCTACGATGTCGAACGGATCATCCAGGGCGTGGACCAGGCCTTGGGACAGCTCGACGGCGACACCGGGGCGGTCGGGGTCCAGGTCAGCCCAGAGCACCATGAACTTGTCTCCTGAGGATCTGGACAACGTGTCCCCGGGACGCAGCTGTGCCTGGAGTCGCTCGGCGACCTGGACCAGCACGGCATCCCCCCCGCGGTAGCCGATGCGGTCGTTGACCTGTCCATAGCGGTGCAGGTCCAGGTGGGTGACCGCTATCTCGAGTCCGTTCCGGTCAGCGTCGTTGACGGCGTGTTCGAGCCGGTCGAGCATCAGTTCCCGGTTGGGGAGGTCGGTCAAGGGATCGTGTAGTGACTGGTGCGCGATGGACCGCTGGCTCTCGTGCAGTTCGGTGATGTCCAGGTGGCTGATCACGGCTCCCATGCCGTCGTTGATGACCGCCGGGGTGAGCCGGACGTTGAACCAGCGGCTCTGGCTGGGCGAGTCGCAGGGGTAGTCGTGGCCGAACTGACCCAGCGAGCCGGCCAGCACCTGCCGGATGCCCTGAGCGACGATCGCCGCGTCGACGGAGTAGGGGCCTCCGCCATGGGCGGCGGCACGGTCACAGGTGTCGAGATAGCTGACCCCGACTCCGCACGACTCGTCCGTCCCGCCATGTGCTGCGGCGTGGTCGCGCCACACCTGGTTCACAGCCACGATCTTGCTCTCGGAGTCGACAGCGCAGACAGGTCCCTGCCACGCATCCAGGAGTCCGCGGGCCAGCTGCTGAAGGCTGGTGGCCTGTCCCTCGACCGGATTGGTCACCGGGACGACCCTGGTGCCCACGTGGTCGATCTGGTTCTGTTCACGCGAAGCTCGTGCTCCAAGGCGACAGCGGCAAGACGGTTGGACCGAGTTGCCGCGGTTCGAGTAGGTGTGCCCGCAGTCGCTCCGGGGTGCCGGAATGACT
>JBBQNZ010000221.1:0-5004 GCA_038330415.1 Actinomycetales bacterium
CGCGTCAGCCGTGGGGTGCGCGGTGAGCTGGGTGTAGCGGGCCCGGACGCCGTGGTCCTCGAAGCCGAGCCGCAGGTAGAGCTCGTGCGCCGGGTTGTCGACGTTGACCGCCAGCCAGGCCTGGTCGCAGCCCACCTTGACCAGGGCCCGCAGCGACCGCACGACCAGGTGCGCCCCCAGGCCGCGGCCGCGCCAGGCGGGCACCACCCCGACCTGGTCGATCCAGTCCTCCGTGAGCGTCACGAAGCCGACCGGCAGCCCGTCCGGGTCGAGCGCGACCCGGGAGGTCTCGGCCCGGAAGCCGTGGTCCTCCGACACCTCGCGCACCCACACGTCGCGCGGCGGGTCCGGGAAGCCGGGCCGCTCGGCGAACGACTGCTGGTAGGCCGTGAAGAACAGCCCGGCGGTCTCGTCGTCCCAGGACGCGACGTGCAGCCCCTCGGGCCGCTTCACCCTCGGAATCTCTTCGAGGGGGTGGCGCATGACGTGCTCGGCGAAGGTGCGCTTCAGGCCGAGCTCGGCATACAGGCCGTCCGACTCCGGCGACGTGGTCTCGGCAACGACGCGCAGCGGCGACCCCCCGGACCGCTCCTGCGCCCACTGGGCCAGCTCCTCGCCGATGCCCTGCCACCGGGTAGACGGGTGCACCAGCCCGGTGGCCGTGCGGTGCCCGGCGTCGTCGACGAAGACGGCAGCGGCGGCCACGATGTCGCCCGTCTCGTCACGACCCCCGATGCCGCTGCCGCTCAGGAAGAGCCGGCGGATGGTCTGCTCGTGCGCGAGCTGCGGCAGGCCCCCGTCGACGGCGAGGCACCGGCGGGCGAGGTGGCGCAGGTCGTCGAGGTCACCCTCGGTGAGCGGCTGCCAGGCCAGGGTGGACACGGCCGGCCCTCAGCGGCCCGCGGCGCGCAGCGCCGTGCGGATCATCGGCACCTGCAACGGCAGGCGGGCCAGCGTCGCGACGAAGGTGGCCCGCGATGCCGGGTCCCCCTTTCGCTGGGCGAGCTGGCCGGAGTCGACGCTCATCTGGACGTTGGCCGGGAAGACGGCGACCAACAGGGCCGCCGACGCATAGCCGGCCGGCCGGCGCGTGGCCGGCATCAGCAGCCCTGCGGCACAGAGCAGCTCGGCGACCCCCGAGGCGTAGACGAGGGCACGGTGGTTGGGCAGCACCCGAGGGACGATGCCCTCGAAGACCTGCGGACGCACGAGGTGCACGACTCCCGAGCTGGCCAGCAGCGCGGCGAGCCCGGCGATGTCACGGCTGAGGGCGGGGGCAGGGGCCATGCTCCATCCAACCACCCGGCCCGCGACGTCCTTCCGGGTGCTCCCGCGGTTCAGTCCTGGGTCACCGGGGGCGCCGCCACGCAGAGGACCCCGGTGTTGCCGTCCTGGTCGGCGATCACGGTGAGCGACGGCGCCTCGCTGTCGTCGACGACGGTGCCGCCCGCGGCGACAGCGGCGGCGAGCCGCTGCCCGGCCGCTTCGGGCGCCACGTAGACCTCGACGTGGAACCGCTGGCGCGGCGGGTCGTGCTCGACGGCATCCCCGAACCACAGGTTCGGCGCCCGCCCAGTGGCGTCGCGGACCTCGTCGCCGGGCGTCCCACGGCCCTGGGCCTCGGCGTCCCCGGTCAGCAGGGCCGCCCACACCGGCGCGATGACCGAGGACCGGGCCGTGTCGAGGCCGAGCTCGACGACGCTGACGGATGCCGGGTCGGCGGCGAGCCCGAGGTCGGCGGCGATCTCGGTGACCCGCCGCGCGAGGTCGACGTCCTGCTGCGTCACCCACTCGACGACGTACTCGGTGCCGTCGTCATCACGGTAGACGGCGTCGGCACTGGTCAGCTTCAGGTCGACGTAGCCGCTGCCCATCGCCACGCTCGGGTGGTGTCCGAGCGCGTCGCCGGCGCCGAAGTCACCGCCGCCACGAACCGTGCGCCGGCGCCGAAGTCACCGACCAGGTAGCGGGCATGCAGTCCCTGGGCGAGCTTTCGCCAGTCGGTCAGCCTCGCCCCGGCGATCTCGTCGCCCGTCAGCATGTCCATCGTCATCCCCTCACCCCTGCGGATATGCGTGTTCGGGAACCCTATCCGGGATGCCGACTCAGAGCAGGACCGTGCTGAAGTCGCCTACTTCGCGGAAGCCCAGGTGGGCGTAGGTGGCCCGCGCGGCGGTGTTGAAGTCGTTGACGTAGAGCGTGACCAGCGGCGCCGGCCCCACCATCACCTGCTCCACCACGCTCGCCAGCATCGGCACGGCCAGGCCGCGGCCACGCAGCTCGGGCGCCAGCCAGACGCCCTGCAGCTGGGCACAGCCCAGGGCCAGGCTGCCGATGTCGGTCTTGAACACCACCCGGCCGCCCTCGACGACGACGTAGGTGTGCCCGCGCGCCGCGAGCGAGGCGAGCGACGCCCGGTAGCCGCGGTCGCTGCCGCGGTAGGGCGGGTAGCCGATCTCGGCCGTGAACATGTGCTCGGCAGCCGGCATCACCAGGTCGACCTCGTCGACCCGGGCCGGCCGCACCCGCGGGTCGAGCTGCGCCCCCAGGGTGGAGGGGAGCCGGTCGGTCACCAGCAGCGGCTGGCTGTCGCGCACGACGCGGGCCGGCCCCCAGTGCGGCTCGAGGTGCTGCCACAGGCCCTCGACCTCCTCGCGGGGCCCGAACACCGAGGCGCACCGGCCCCGCCACCGGCGCACCCGGTCGGCGAAGGCGGCCCGGCTCTCCGGCGTGGTGCCGACCGGCACGACGTTCGCACTGGCCCAGCACAGCGCGGTCAGCGCGCCGTCGACCCGGTGGCCCAGCACCCCGGCGAGCGACCCCGTGCGAGCCCCCTCGAGCACCCGGGCAGCCACGAACACCCCCCGCGGCAGGTCGCGGGCGCACACCTCGAGGGCGTCGTCGCGGTCGGCGAGCGACAGCGGACGAACCGGTGAGCGGGTGCGCAGCACCGGGCCAGCCTAGGGCGCGGCGGCAGGGGCGGCGAGCAGCGGCGCGTCGAGGTCGGTGTTGTCGAGCACCCAGGTGGCACGCCTCGCGGGCCCGACCTCAGCGAGGTAGATCCGCTGCCCGCCGACGTAGCGGGCGTTCACCTCGGATGCCGGGTCCAGGGCCTCCGCTCCGGCCGCACCGAAGCGGGCGTTGCCGCGCGGCACGGAGACCTCGAAGGGCACGTCGACCCAGATGCTCGCGTCCCACAGGTCGGCCAGCTCGGGGCGGTGCAGGAAGATCCCGTCGAGCAGGAGGAGCGCGTCGGCGCCGGCGGCCGGCTCGGGCACCACGTCGACCGCCGAGTCCGCCTCCACGTCGTGCACGGCCCGCACCCACGGCTCCCCCACCCGGAAGGGCTGGACCAGCCGGTGCCGGATCGCGTCGTGGTCGTAGCTGTCGCGGTAGAACCCCTCGGCGGTCCGGCCGCGGGCGTAGCGGTCCGCACGCACCCGGTGGAACCCGTCGACGGACACGCGGTGCACCTCGCGGCGCGGCCCGACGAGGGTGGCCAGCTCGTGCCCGAGCACCGTCTTGCCGGCCCCGTCCACACCGTCGACGGCGACCACGCCACGGCCGGGGGGCAGCGCCGCGACGGCAGCCGCGAGCTCGCTCAGTACGTCACCGCGGCGACCGGCCGGCGGGGGCGGGACGAACGCGTCGAGGCGAGCGGGCGGCATCCGCGGTGGTGATTGGGCTGGCGTGGGCCGGTCAGCTGACGGTGACCGACGGGACGCCCGCGGACTCCTCGTCCATGGGCTCGCCCATCTCCTCGGCGATGCGCATGGCCTCCTCGATGAGGGTCTCGACGATCTGGCTCTCGGGCACGGTCTTGATGACCTCGCCCCGCACGAAGATCTGCCCCTTGCCGTTGCCGGAGGCGACGCCCAGGTCGGCCTCGCGGGCCTCACCGGGGCCGTTGACGACGCAGCCCATGACGGCCACCCGCAGCGGCACGGTCATGCCCTCGAGCCCGGCGGTGACCTCGTCGGCCAGCTTGTAGACGTCGACCTGGGCCCGGCCGCACGAGGGGCACGAGACGATCTCGAGCTTGCGCGGGCGCAGGTTGAGCGACTGCAGGATCTGGATGCCGACCTTGACCTCCTCGACCGGCGGCGCCGACAGCGACACCCGGATGGTGTCGCCGATGCCCTGCGAGAGCAGCGCACCGAAGGCGGTGGCCGACTTGATGGTGCCCTGGAAGGCCGGCCCGGCCTCGGTGACCCCGAGGTGGAGCGGCCAGTCGCCGGCCTGCGCGAGCAGCTCGTAGGCACGCACCATGATGACCGGGTCGTTGTGCTTGACCGAGATCTTGAAGTCGTGAAAGTCGTGCTCTTCGAACAGGCCGGCCTCCCAGACGGCCGACTCCACGAGCGCCTCGGGGGTCGCCTTGCCGTACTTCTCCATGATCCGCTGGTCGAGGCTGCCGGCGTTGACGCCGATGCGGATGGAGACGCCGGCGTCTTTGGCCGCCCGGGCGATCGCCTTGACCTGGTCGTCGAACTTGCGGATGTTGCCCGGGTTGACCCGGACAGCGGCGCAACCGGCGTCAATAGCGGCGAAGACGTACTTCGGCTGGAAGTGGATGTCGGCGATGACCGGGATCTGGCTCTTGCGGGCGATGGCCGGCAGGGCGTCGGCGTCGTCCTGGCTCGGGCACGCGACCCGCACGATGTCGCATCCGGTCGCGGTGAGCTCGGCGATCTGCTGGAGCGTGCCGTTGATGTCGGTGGTCGGCGTCGTGGTCATCGACTGCACCGAGATCGTCGAGTCGCTGCCCACCCCTACCTTCCCGACCTTGATCTGGCGGGTCTTGCGCCGCGGGGCGAGAACGGGAGGTGGCGCCGACGGCATGCCGAGCGAGATCGTCATGCTCCCATTATGTCCTGCGCCGCAGGTTCGGGTTCACGCGCGGGCGCGGTGACGATGTCAGGGTGTGATGAGGGTGTGATGAGGGTGTGATGAGGGTGTGATGAGGGCCTGGTGAGGTCGCCGTCAGCCGAAGAGGCTGATCGG
>JBBQNZ010000222.1:0-4926 GCA_038330415.1 Actinomycetales bacterium
GCCCGCGGGGTCGCCGAGGTACTCACGGAGCAGCTCGGGCTCGGGCAGGAGCGCCTCGCTGAGCATGTGACTGGTGGAGAAGCCGTCCATCGCGTTGGCGACCGGGATGAGGGACAGGGCCGACGCGCGGTAGGAGATCGCCGCCAGGTCGGCCGCCTCCTGCGGGTTGGATCCGAAGAGCACGGTGTAGCCGGAGGGCAGCAGGGCGTAGACGTCGTCGTGGCCGGCCATGACGTTCAGGGCGTGCTTGGAGACGACCCGGGCCGCGACCTGCAGCACGAAGCCACCGATCTTCTTGCCCACCGTGACGTAGTGCGACTCCATCGCGTAGAGGATTCCCTGGCTCGACGAGGCGTTCGAGATGAACTGGCCGCCGGTCAAGGCTGCGCCGAGGGCGCCGCTCTGTGCGGAGTGCTCACCCTCGGGCTCGAAGAAGAACGCGTGCTTGCCCCACACGTTGAGACCGCCCTCGGCACGGGTGGCCTCGTAGATCTCGGAGATCTCCGTAGAGGGGGTGATGGGGTAGCCGATCACTCCCCCACAGACGTGGCTCATGACGTGGGCAACGGCTCCGTTGCCGTGGATCACGTTCGGGATGCCGGGGTACTTCGGTGTGGCGCTCATCGCTCTGTCTTCCTGGCCTGACGTCGCGCGGGCGCAGCGACGAGTCCGGAGGGGTGGTCTGGGTGGGGTGACGCGGTGGGATGGATTGGTCAGCCGTCGCTGGCGGCGTCGAGATGTGGCAGGAAGCCCTCGACGCCGAACTCGGCACACTCGAAGGGCAGGCCGTCGCCGGTGGGTAGGGGCTCCGCCCCTGCCTCGGCTGTGATCTCGGCAGTCGGCCACTGGTCGACTTCGGCCTCTGGACCTATGGTCTTCGTGCTCATGGCGCTCTCCACTTTCGCGGCCACGGTGAGCAGGGTCAGGTCCCAACCTGTCGGGCGACAGCTTTTCGCCGTCCGGAGGCCAGGGTTCATGGCCTCGCTGTGGACCCCTTCAGTCTGCTGGCGAGGGGCCCCGCTGCACAGGCCGACACGGTGTGAGGCGTGTCTCGGCGACGGGCCCCCTGCGACGTCAGTCGGGCACCGTGCCGCGCACCCACCAGGCGGTGGCGGACAGCTCGAAGGGCCCGGACCCAACGGTGGCGGCGACCTCGTCGCGCAGGGCTGCGCGGGCGGCATCCGGCAGACCGGAGACGTAGACGCCGGCCGGGCCCTGCCCCTGCAGGAACGGCTCCCAGTAGTCGTCGAAGTCCTCGAAGTCGGTGAAGACGGTGACCCGGCTGCCGTCGACGTCCTCGAGGCCCGCGCGCTGCCAGAGGTCCATCAGCCCGCCGGGCCGACCGAGGGGCACGGTCGCCTCGTCCTGGCCGACGACGGTGGGGTCGAGGCGGGCCGCGGCGTCCCAGAGGGTGCGCAGCATCTGCATCCGGTCGCCGTAGTCCCACACCGCCGCGGCCAACACCCCGCCCGGTCGGGTGACCCGGCGCAGCTGTGCCACGGCCCGGTCGGCGTCGGGCACGAAGGTGAGCACGAGGAGCGCGAGGGCGGCGTCGACCGAGTCGTCCTCGAGCGACAGGTCATCGGCGTCGCCGAGCTCGAAGCGCACCCGGCGGCCGAACGACGCTGCCCGCTCGCGGGCGGCCTCGACGAAGGGCGCCGACGGGTCGACCCCCACCACCTCGCAGCGGGGCCAGCGCTCGGCGACCGCGCGGGTCAGGTTGCCGGTGCCGGAGCCCAGGTCGAGCACCCGGCGCGGCTCCGGCATCGCGACCTCGTCGAGGAAGCGGGGCGCGAGCTGCACGCTCCAGCGCCCCATGAACCGCTCGTAGGCGTGCGCGTTCTCGAACACCCGACCACCGTGGCACCACCGCGGCCGCAGCACCAGTGTTGGGAACGGGTGGGTCGGACCCCCTGCGGTACCGACCCACCCGTTCCCCGCGCCCGAACCATCAGGGCCCCCGTCAGAGTCCGGGGCGCGAACGGCCTAGGTGCACCGTCATCGAGTGGTTCGGAGCCCGGCCACGGGCGGATTGCCCCACCGGCGGACGTGACACAAGGGTGGCGAGGTTGGCCGGTGATGCGCCACTCCGTCGGCACATAGTGCCAACGAATCGGCTCCCTCCTGCCCGGTTGAATCGACGGCATGGCGCAGGGACGGCGACGGATCAGGGTCGGCATCGACACCGGGGGCACCTTCACCGACGTGGTCGCCGTCGACGAGGACACCGGCGAGCTCGTGAGCACCAAGACGCCGAGCACCCCCGCCGACCCGGCGGACGGCTTCATCGCCGGCATCGAGAAGATCCTCGGGGTGCTCGACGCGACCGGAGACGACATCACCGCGGTCTGCCACGGCACCACGGTCGCCACGAACAAGCTGCTCGAGGGCAAGGTGGAGCGGCTCGGGTTCATCACCACCGAGGGCTACGAGTTCATGCTCGAGATCGCCCGGCAGGCCGTGCCCGACGGCTACGGCAACTCCTACTTCTGGGTCAAGCCGCCGCGCATCGTCGCCGCCGACCACGTGCGTACCGTTCGCGGCCGGATGGACTTCGAGGGCCACGAGCTGCGCCCGTTCGTCGACTCGGATGCCGTGGCCGCCGCGCGCTTCTTCCGTGAGCACGGCATCACGACCATCGGGGTCTGCTTCCTGCACTCCTACGCCAACGACGCCCACGAGCTCGCCATGCGCGAGGTGCTGCGCCGCGAGCACCCCGATGCCGTGGTGTCGATCAGCGCCGAGGTGCTGCGCGAGTACCGCGAGTACGAGCGGTCGATGACCACCCTGGTCGACGCCGCGGTGAAGCCCAACGTCAGCCGCTACGTGGGACGGATCCATGCCCGGCTCGACGGCTACACGGGCGGACGCCCGATCCCCTTCTACGTCATGAAGTCGAACGGCGGGGTGCTCTCGGCCGACGAGGTGGTGCACCAGCCGATCACCACGGTGCTGTCCGGCCCGGCTGCGGGGGCGCTCGGGGCGGCGCTGATCGCGCGGCGGGCCGGGTTCGACCGGGTGCTCACCTGCGACGGCGGCGGCACCTCGACCGACGTCTCGGTGGTGCTCGACGGCGAGCCGACGCTGACGACCGAGGGCACGGTCGGCGCCTACCCGAGCAAGATCCCGATGATCGACGTCGTCACGGTGGGCGCCGGCGGGGGCTCGATCGCCTGGGTCACGCCCGAGGGCACGCTCAAGGTCGGGCCGCAGTCGGCCGGAGCCGATCCGGGCCCGCTCTGCTACGGCAAGGGCGGCACCGAGCCGACCATCACCGACGCCCACCTCGTGTTGGGCCGGATCCCCCCGCACCTGCTCGGCGGCGAGATCCCGCTCGACGCGGAGGCGGCCCGGCACGGCATCCAGGCTCTGGCCGGGCGGCTGGGGCTCGACGAGGAGCGGTGTGCCACGGGCATCCTCGAGATCTCGGCGTGGAACCAGGCCAACGCCCTGCGGCAGGTGTCGGTCAAGCGCGGCCTCGACGTGCGCGACTTCATGCTGACCACCTTCGGTGGCTCGGGGTCGCTGCTCGCGTGCCGGCTGGTCGACATCCTCGACCTCGCCGGGGTCGTCGTGCCGCAGAACCCGGGCAACGTGTCGGCGTTCGGGCTGCTCACCGTCGACGTCAAGAACGACTACGTGCAGACCCACGTCGCGCGCCACGCCTCCCTCGACCACGCCGCCGTCGAGCAGGTCTTCGCCGAGCTCACCGCCCGAGCCACCGCGGCCCTCGACACCGAGGGGTTCCCCCGCGAGCAGCACCAGTACGTGCGCACCGCCGACCTGCGCTACTTCGGCCAGGCCTACGAGGTGCGGGTGCCGGCCGGGGACGGCCTGGTCGACGAGGCGTCGGCGGCCGAGGTCGCCGGCCGGTTCCACGACGCGCACCGTCAGCTCTACGGCTACGACTTCCGAGACGACCCCCGCCAGCAGGTCGAGTGGGTCAACCTACGGGTCACCGGGGTCGGGCCGATCACCCGCCCCGAGCTGCGCGAGCTCCCCACCCGCGTCCCGGAATCGACCAATAGGTCACAGGAGGGACAGAGCTCCGTCCCGGAATCGACCAATAGGTCACTCCAGGGACACGGCGACCCGCTCGCCGTGCGCTCCACGCGCGACGTCTACTTCGACGCGGATGCCGGGTACGTCACCACCGACGTCTACTGGCGACCCGACCTGCGGGCCGGCGACGCCTTCGCCGGCCCGGCAATCGTCGAGGAGTTCGGCTCGACCGTGCCGGTCCACCCCGGCTTCGCCGTGCGCGTCGACGCGTTCGGCAACCTCGTGATCACCAAGGAGGCGCAGTGAACAGCGCGGGCCTGCCCACGGCATACGAGCACGGCAACCGGCTGACCCCGCCGGGCAGCACGGTCGACCCCATCCTGGTCGAGATCGTGCAGGGCACCCTGGCCAGCGTCGAGATGGAGGTCGAGACCGCCATCGCCCGGACGTCGCGCAGCCCGATGATCCGCGACGCGCACGACTTCCGCGCCGGCATCCACGACCGGCAGCTGCGCAAGCTCACCGGCCGCTCGTACTCGGCTCTCGTGCACCCGATCGTGCGCGACTTCCCGCTGGCGGAGATGCGCGAGGGCGACGTCTTCTTCCACAACGACGTCTACCGCTCCGAGGGTGGCATCGGGCACCTGCCCGACCTCTGCGTCACCGTCCCGGTGTTCGACGGTGACGAGGTCGTGGCGTTCGTCCAGGCCTTCGGCCACCACGACGACATCGGCGGCGCCGTCCCCGGCTCGATGCCCAGCCATGCGACCAGCGTGTTCGAGGAGGGCCTGATGGTCCCCCCGATCAAGCTCTGGGACGCCGGAGTGCCCAACCGAGCGGCGTTGCGGATCATGACCCGCAACTCGCGGATGCCTGACAGCCTCGCCGCCGACCTCGACGCCGAGTGCTCGGCCTGCCTGATGG
>JBBQNZ010000223.1:0-4820 GCA_038330415.1 Actinomycetales bacterium
GACGCGACCCCCGAGCAGCTCGCGGCCCTGGTCGCGGTGCTGTCGGCCGCGTCGGGTGGCGAGGAACCGGCATCCGAGCAGCCGGGCTCCCCCTGGGCGGCGCACTCGGTGGCCCTGCGGCAGCCGCTCAGCCACGGCCCCTGGCGCACCTCGCTGCGTTCCTGACCCGGCACCCTCTCGACCCTCTCCACCGGCTGGGGCAACATCGACCAATAGGTCAAACTTGCCCCACCCCGGCTCACCCCAGCCGGGACAAGATCGACCAATAGGTCAAAGTTGCCCCACCCCAGCCGGGACAAGATCGACCAATAGGTCAAAGTTGCCCCGGCTGTGGATAACTCAGCGATGCGTTGGACTGGGTTTGCCAACCTTGGCGGATGCCGGCCAACCAACCGCCTGTTCCGACCGCACCCTTTCTGACGCGTGACGGCCCGACACTGGGCGTGTCCAGGCGCAGGCTCGCCACCCCGGAGTTCCGACCGGTCTTCGCCGGTGTGTCCGTCGCCGCACTCGTGCCCGACACCACGGTGGTGCGCGCGAGAGCAGCAGTCCTCCTGGCCCCGGAGGGCGCTGTCGTCAGTCACTGGACGGCCGCCCGGATCTGGGGCGGAGTCGTGCCCGAAAACGACTGGACCCACATCTCGTTCATGCGAGATGTCCGCTTTCGCGTCAGGGGCGTGAAGCACCACCGCTTTCGCCACCGACTCGACATCCGAAAGTGGCAGGGGCTTCCCGTGACGTCACCGTGCCAGACCTTCTGTCACCTCGCCCGGCATCTGGGTCTGATCGACCTCGTGGCCCTCGGAGACCGGCTGGTCAAGAAGGGCCGCTGCACTCCGTCGGATCTCGTGCACTACGCGGACGCCTGGTCGGGCCAGTGCCGCGAGGACGCGCTGCGGGCCGCCCGCCTCGTGCGGGAGGGGGTCGACTCCGTACCCGAGACCGCGCTCCGGTTGCTCATGGTCTTGGCGGGGCTGCCGGAACCGCAGGTGAACATTCCGATCCTGGACGCCGAAGGGAATGTTCGCTTCCGCCTCGATCTCGGTTTCGAAGAGGTCAAGCTGGCCATCGAGTACGACGGCCGATGGCACGATGCCGAGGAGCAGCGCGAGCACGACACGTGGCGACGCACTGTTCTGAGCACCGAGGAAGACTGGACCTTCGTGGTCGTCCGGGCGCCTGAGCTCTACGAGGAGCCAGAGCAGCTCATCCAGCGACTGGTGTCAGAGCTCGAGGAGAACGGCATCCCGGTCCCGGCACTACGGTGCGACGACTGGCGCCGCCACTTCCGAATCGCCTGGGTCGCTGCCTGACTCCTGCGCGGTGGATCGACGTCGGGCGGCCGGTCCGGGGCAACTTTGACCTATTGGTCGATGTTGTCCCGGCGGGCCATGCGGCGCTCGAGCCAGACGCGGTCTTCGCCCTCGACGATGCCCGCCTCCAGCACCCGTGCCGCCATCTCGTCATCTCCGGTGAAGGCCCGGAACACCTCCGCCACGGTGATGCCGTGGGCGGGCCGCCCGAGCACCTCGACGGCATCCCCGGTGCTCACCGCACCCGGCTCGACCACGGCCAGGTAGGCGCCGGTGCGGCCCCGCTCGGTGAACCGGCGCACCCAGCCGCGCTCCCCCATCCACGCCGCGAAGGTGGCGCACGGGATGCGCGGGCCGGTCACCTCGAGCAGCGCCGACCCGATCCGCCAGCGCTCCCCCACCACCGCGGCGTCGACACCCAGTCCCTCGGTGGTGAGGTTCTCGCCGAACATCCCGTCGACGAGGTCGCGCCCCAGCGTGGCACCCCACCAGTCGAGCTCCTCACGGGCCACGGCATACACCGCCTGCTGCGACCCGCCGTGGTGCTTGCGGCTGACGACGTCGTCGCCGACCACACCGCTGCCCAGCCCGCCCCGCTTCGGCCCCGGGTCGCGCACCTCGACGGACTCCACCGGGCGCTTGTCGATCGCCGTGTCGCCCCCGCGCCGCCGGATGCCGCTACGCGCGCCACCGACGTTGACCGACCTCACCCGCGGCTGCATGTCGCCGAGGGTATGCCGCATCGCCCCACCCGCGCGAACGCGATCCGCAGCCCGCGGAAGTGGTGCGAAAAGGGGTGGCGTCGGGAGCCCACCCCTCGGGTAGCGTCCGTCGGATGACCGCCAGCACCCGCCAGCCCACTCCCGTCGATGCCGTCGCCGAGGCCCACTTCGACGCCGTCGTGGCAGCAAGCCCGATCGAGGCCACCTTCCTCGGGGTGCCCGGCGGTGAGACCGAGCTCGACGACCTCTCGCCGCAGGGATACGCCCACCACGCGCAGCTCGCCCGCGACACCCTCGCCCGCCTCGACACCGTCGAGCCGGTCGACGAGGTCGACCGGGTCACCGTGGCGGCCATGCGCGAGCGCCTCGGCCTCACCGTCGAGGCGCACGAGGCCGGCTACGACCGGATGGAGCTCAACGTCATCGCGTCGCCGTTGCAGGGCTGCCGCGACGTCTTCGACCTGATGCCGACCGCCACCCAGGACGACTGGGCCACCATCGCGACCCGCCTCACCAAGGTGCCGACGGCCCTGGAGCAGTGGACCTCGACGCTGCGCGAGTCGGCCGACCGCGGGCTCGTCACGCCGCGCCGGCAGGTCACCGAGTGCATCGCCCAGTGCGCGGCCCTCACCACCCCCGACGGCTTCTTCGCCACCTTCCTCGCCCGGGCGAGCGCCGACGGCGCCCCCCTCGACGACGCCGTGCGGGGCGACCTGCAGCGAGGGGTCGAGACGGCGGCAGCGGCCTACCAGCGGCTCGGCGACGACCTGCGCACGCACCTGCTCGACCGCGCTCCCGAGTCGGATGCCGCGGGCCGCGAGCGCTACCAGCTCGCGTCACGCCAGTTCCTCGGTGCCACGGTCGACCTCGAGGAGACCTACGCGTGGGGGCAGGAGGAGCTGGCCCGGATCGAGGCCGACATGCGCGCCACGGCCGACCGCATCGTGCCCGGGGCCTCGGTGAAGGAGGCCATCGAGCACCTCGACCACGACCCGCGCTACCTGCTGCACGGCACCGACGCCCTGCGCGACTGGATGCAGGCCCGCGCGGACGAGGTCATCGCTGACATGGCCGGCACCCACTTCGACATCCCGGGGCCGGTGCGCACCATCGAGGGCCGCATCGCCCCCACCCAGACCGGCGGCATCTACTACACCGGGCCGAGCGACGACTTCACCCGCCCCGGCCGGATGTGGTGGTCGGTGCCCAAGGGCGTCACCGAGTTCGGCACGTGGCGCGAGCTGACGACCGTCTACCACGAGGGCGTTCCCGGCCATCACCTCCAGGTCGCCCAGACCATCTACCGCCGCGAGCTGCTCAACAAGTGGCGTCGGATGATGTGCTGGACCAGCGGGCACGGCGAGGGCTGGGCGCTGTATGCCGAGCGGCTGATGGCCGAGCTGGGCTACATGGACGACCCGGGCAACTACCTCGGCCTGCTCGACGGCCAGTCCCTGCGCGCCGCCCGCGTCGTGCTCGACATCGGGGTGCACTGCGGCTTCGAGGCACCCGCCGAGATCGGGGGCGGCGACTGGACGTACGACAAGGCCTGGGCCTTCCTCGACGCCCACGCCAACCAGGGCGAGGAGATGCTTCGCTTCGAGCTGAACCGCTACCTCGGCTGGCCCGGCCAGGCGCCGAGCTACAAGATCGGCGAGCGGCTCTGGCTGCAGCTGCGCGACGAGGTGGCTGCTCGCGAGGGAGATGCGTTCTCGCTCAAGGACTTCCACCGCCGCTCGCTCGACCTCGGGTCGGTCGGCCTCGACGTCATGCGCGAGGCCATCCTCGCCTGACCCTCCTCTCCCCCCGC
Source organism: Actinomycetales bacterium (assembly GCA_038330415.1). Classification (GTDB taxonomy): domain Bacteria; phylum Actinomycetota; class Actinomycetes; order Actinomycetales; family Dermatophilaceae; genus Fodinibacter. Next base: position 3,846 of record JBBQNZ010000223.1, read on the forward strand.
CCCGGGCCCACCGAGGGTTTCCCCGACTTCGTAGGCGAACAGCCGGGCGACACGCCGCGAAGCGGCGGTCGACACGGCGTGTCGCCGGCCGTTGGCAGTGAAGGTCGGGGGGCCCGGATGCCGGGGGCTCGCCGTCGCGCCGTGTCGGCACGGCATACTTTCCTCACCTGACGAATGAAACGGTGTGGACGAGGAGGCCGGGTGGCAACTCCCAGAGGTCGCCGACCGGCGGGCAGCGGCACCCGCGAGGCGATCCTGGCCGCCGCGTCGCGAGCCTTCGCGGAGCTGGGTTACCCGCGCACCACGTTGCGCGGCATCGCCCGTGACGCCGGCGTCGACACCCGGCTGGTCACCCACTACTTCGGCAGCAAGCAGGACCTGTTCATCGCCGTGGTCGAGCTGCCCTTCGACCCCGAGCAGGTGATGCCGGCACTGCTCGCCCCGGGGCACGACGGGGTCGGCTTCCGGCTCGCGGCGTTCGCCGTCGGGATGCTCGACACGCCCGAGGCGCGCCGCACCATGACCGGGCTGCTGCGAGCCGCCGCCTCGGAGGAGGAGGCCGCCGAGCGGGTGCGCGACCTGATGATGGAGCGCCTGCTCGGCCCGCTCGCCCACCACCTCGGCGGTGAGCAGCCCGAGCTGCGGGCCGCCCTCACGGCCGCGCAGATCGCCGGGCTGGCCTTCGCCCGGCACGTCGTCGGCGTCCCCCGCCTCGTCGACGCCTCCCGCGACGAGCTGGTCGCGGCGATCGGGCCGGTGCTCGAGCACTACCTGACGGGCGATCTCTCCCCGAAGCCGCTCTAGCAGCGACAATCCTCCCGTGGAGCTCGCCGCACTCGTCGTCGCCATCGTCCTCGTCGTCATCCTGGTCAGCCGGGTGACGCCGACCGGCATCCCGACACCCATCGCCCTGCTCGTCGTCGGCGCCGTGCTGTCGTTCGTCCCCGGCATCCCCGAGGTGCGGCTGTCGAGCGA
>JBBQNZ010000224.1:0-4764 GCA_038330415.1 Actinomycetales bacterium
GCCAGCCGCTCGAGGTCGACGTCGGCCTCGTACTCCGCCCGCCGCGCCGCCACGAAGGCATCGCGCGCCTCGGCCCCCTCGGCGGCCTCGACCTCGGCGATCTTGTTGGCGTACACCGCGTTCACGGCCGCCTCCGGCCCCATGACGGCGATCCGGGCGGTCGGCAGCGCGATCGTGGCGTCGGGGCCGAAGCCGGGCCCGCCCATGGCATACAGCCCGGCGCCGTAGGCCTTGCGGACGACGACGCAGAACTGGGGCACCGTGGCCGACGCCACGGCCGACACCATCTTGGCGCCGTGCCGGATGATGCCGCCCCGCTCCACCTCGGAGCCGATCATGAAGCCGGGCACGTCGGCGAGGTAGACCAGCGGCACCGAGAAGGCGTCGCACAGCCAGATGAACCGGGTGGCCTTGTCGGCCGAGTCGGTGAACAGCACCCCGCCCTTGACCGCCGAGTTGTTGGCGACGATGCCGACGGTCTCGCCGTCCATCCGCGCGAACCCGACGACCAGCTCGGCGGCGAACAGGGTCTTGATCTCGAAGAAGCTCCCGTCGTCGACCAGCCCGTCGATGAAGTCGTGCACGTCGAACGGCTGGCTCTCGCGCTCGGGCACCGACGCCCGGGTCAGCGGCTCCGCCGGCTCCTCCGGGTGGTAGGTGGGCAGCGGCAGCCGCCAGCTGCCCGGCAGGTAGGAGAAGTAGAGCCGAGCCAGCTCGATCGCCTCGGCGTCGTCGTGCGCCAGCAGGTCACCGACCCCCGAGACGGTGCAGTGCATCCGCGCCCCGCCCATCTCCTCGAGCGACACCTTCTCGCCGACGACCATCTCGGCCATCCGCGGGCTGCCGAGGTACATCGACGCGTTGCCCTCGACCATGATGATGATGTCGCAGAAGCTGGGGATGTAGGCACCGCCCGCCGCCGACGGCCCGAACAGGCAGCAGACCTGCGGCACCTTGCCCGACAGCGCCACCTGGTTGTGGAAGATGCGCCCGGCGCCGCGACGGCCTGGGAACATCTCGACCTGGTCCGTGATGCGGGCGCCGGCGCTGTCGACCAGCCAGAAGACCGGAAGCTCTTCGCGCAGAGCGGTTTCGGTGGCACGCACGATCTTCTCGACGGTGCGTGCCCCCCACGAGCCGGCCTTGACCGTGGGGTCGTTGGCGATGACGACGACCGGTCGCCCGTCGACGGTCCCCCGGCCGGTGACCACGCCATCGGCCGGCAGCCCGACGGCGCGCGAGTTCGCGTAGCGGCCGTCCTCGACGAAGCTGCCGTCGTCGACCAGCAGGGCGATGCGGTCACGCACGTAGAGCTTGTGCTGGCCCGCGAGCTTGGCCGCCGCCTTGTCGGTCGGGCGCTCGGATGCCGTGTGCGCGGCTTCCAGCCGCGACCGCACGTCCGCGACCCGGGGGTCGGTGCTCATGACGGGAGGCCGAGGCCCTTGGCGATGACCATGCGCTGCACTTCGGAGGTGCCCTCACCGATCTCGAGGATCTTGGCGTCGCGGTAGAACCGGGCGACGGGGTACTCCTCCATGAAACCGTTGCCACCGAAGATCTGGGTGGCGATCCGGGTGGCCGACACCGCGGCCTCGGAGGTGTACAGCTTCGCGACGGCCGCGGCCTGCTTGACCTCGGCGACCGAGCGACGACCGCTCTCGTGCTCGTCCTTGAGCCAGGCGGCCCGATAGGTGAGCAGGCGCGAGTTCTCCTCCATGACAGCGAGGTCGGCGATGGGGAAGGCGACTCCCTGGTTGACCCCGATCGGCTTGCCGAACGCCGTGCGGGTCTTCGCGTAGGCCGTGGCCTCCTCGCGCATCCGGGTGATCAGCCCCAGCGCCAGCGCACTGATCGCGATGCGGCCGTCATCAAGGGTCTTGAGGAACTGGCGGAACCCCTGACCCCGCTGGCCGAGCAGGTGGTCCTCGGGCACCCGGCACCCGCTGAAGGACAGGCCGTGGGTGTCGGAGATGTTCCAGCCGAGCTTGTCATAGGGAGCCTCGACGGTGAAACCCGTTGTGCCGGAGGGGATCATGATCGCCGAGATCTCGGGTCGGCCGTCGTCGCCAGAGCCGGTGCGCGCCGTGACGGTGACGACCGAGGTGATGGGCGTGCCGGAGTTGGTGATGAACGCCTTCGCCCCGTCGACCACCCACTCACCGTTCCCGAGCGACGCCTTGGTGCGCGTGGCACCCGCGTCGCTGCCGGCATCCGGCTCGGTGAGGCCGAACCCCGCGAGCGCGCGCCCGGCCACCAGGTCAGGCAGGAAGCGCTCCTTCTGCTCCTGGCTGCCGTAGGTGAGGATCGGGTTGATGCCCAGCCCGACCCCGGCCGACAAGGTGATGCCGATCGACTGGTCGACCCGGCCGAGCTCCTCGATCGCGATGCACAGGTTGGTGAACGCGCCACCGTCGGAGTCCTCGAGCGACCCACCGAACTCGTCGGGCACCACCAGGCCGAACAGGCCGAGGTCACCCAGCTGGGGCACCAGGTCGGCGGGGAAGTGGTGATCGCGGTCCCACTGGGCGACGTTCGGCTCGACAGCGTCGGTCGCGAACTCGCGGACCACCTTGCGGAAATCCTCGTGGTCCTTGCTCAGCTCGTACATCGGCGCTCCTTCGCGCAGGTGGTCCCGCCCCGGGTCGCGGGGCGTGGCGGGCCGTCGGTGTCTTGACGTTGACGTCAACGTAAAGCAATACTCACCGGTATGCCAACCCCCGTGACGGATGCCGTGCGCTCCCCCACCGCGGATGCCGTGCGCTCGCCCACCGCTCCCGACCCGGACGAGCGCGATCACACCTGGTCGATCGCGCAGGTCGCCCAGGAGTTCGGCGTCACCCACCGCACGGTGCGGCACTACGAGGAGCTCGGCCTGATCTCGCCCGAGCGCCGGGGCACCACCCGGGTCTACCACCGGCGTGACCGCACCCGGCTGGGCCTGATCCTGCGCGGCAGGCGGCTCGGGTTCCCGCTCGAGGAGATCCGCACGATCATCGACCTGTACGACGTGCCGCGGGGTCGGCGCTCCCAGCTCGAGTACGTGCTCGGCCAGATCGACGATCGCCGCGAGGACCTCGAGCAGCGCCGGCGCGACATCGACGCCGCACTGTCCGAGCTCAGCGATTTCGAGTGCCGCTGCCGCTCCGACCTCGACCGGCTGGCCTGAGCAGCAGCGCGCTGAGGCTGGTGGGCCCCTGGCTGCGGGTCGGCATCCGGCGGTCGGGCGCCTAACCGGCGAGGAAGTCGTCGATCTCGGCCCGGGTCGGTGCGGTGTCCGGCCCACGGCGGGTCACCTTGATGGCTCCGGCGGCGTTCGCGCGGGCGGCGGCGTGGGTCCACGAGGCCCCCGCCGCCCGCTCGGCGAGCAGCACCCCGGTGTGGGTGTCGCCGGCGCCGTTGGTGTCGACGGGCCGCTGCGGGTGCCCGAGCAGGAAGTCGGTCCGGCCGTGCATCCGCACCGCGCAACCGCGCGGCCCGTCGCGGACGATCGTCACGGCATCCGGGGCGAGCAGGGTGGCGACCACCTCGGTGGCCTCGTGCATCCCGTGCACTCCGGTGAGCCCGGCGGCCTCGTCGGCGTTGCCGGTCCACACGCTCGTGCGGGCCAGCACCCGCTCGCGCAGGCCGGCGTCGAGGTCGCTGAAGACGGCACCCGGGTCGAGCACGACGACGACGCCGGGGTCGAGGGTGTCGAGCCACTCGACGAGCGGGTCGCGGGTGGCGCCCACGAGCGAGTAGCCGCTGACGCAGACCAGGTCGCCCGGCACCGGTGCACTGCTCGCGAGCGACTCGACGGTGATCCGGCGCTCGGCCCCCTGGGTCGTGACGAACGACCGCTCCGCGCTGGTCTCGACGAGCACGACGCACACGCCGGTATCGACGTCGGGCACCGGCGGCGAGGACACCTGCACCCCCTCGGCAGTGAGCGCGGCCCGGATGAGGTCGCCGTTGGGCCCGGTGCCGACCGCGCCGGCGTGCACGCACGACGCTCCCGAGCGGGCGGCGGCCAGCAGGATCGTGACGGCGCCCCCGGCGTAGCGCCGATAGGAGGTGGCCATCACGTTGCCGCCGCGGGTCGGCAGGGCCGGCACCTCCATGACGGCGTCGACGAGCGCCTGGGCGGTGTGGATGACGCGAGGCATGCGCCGAGTATGCCGGTGCGGCCGGCGTCGACGCTGGGGCCCGCTCGGACGGCCACGCCCACCGGTGGCTCCCCGGCACCCCCCGGGCCTGGCCCATGGGTGTCAGAGGCGCGACTGGCCGCGCGCCCGGCACCCCCTCGTGCGATCAGCCCTCCCGCCAAGGGTGTAGAAGGCGCGACTGGGCGCGCGCCCGGCACCCCAGGCCGTCGCGCTCCCACCGCATCGGGCGCGTAGCCAGGTGCCTCTCGTGCGAAGCGTGAAGCACAGATGGGGGTGACGAGGCTGGTGGGGTCTGGCGGGAGCACGTGCGAGCGCCAGCGAGTACGTGCGGATGGATGCTCGGCACCCCCACCTGTGGTGGAGCGCGACGGTGACCGATCGGTGGGTCGAGTGCTACTCGACGCGCACGCGCACCGCGTAGAGCTCAGGGAAGAAGGTGAGGTCGAGGGCCCGGCGCAGGAAGTCGACGCCGCTGGAGCCCCCGGTGCCCTGCTTGTGGCCGATGGTGCGCGAGACCACCTGCAGGTGCCGGAACCGCCACTGCTGGAACAGGTCCTCGATGTCGACGAGCTCCTCGCAGGTCTCGTAGACGCCCCAGTGCTCGGCCGGGGCGGCGTAGACC
>JBBQNZ010000225.1:0-4760 GCA_038330415.1 Actinomycetales bacterium
GGCGCGATGCGCTGGCGCACCAAGGCGGGTGACGAGGTGGCCGCCCGGCTGGGCGAGCCGCTCACCAAGGACCTCACCGCCCAGGCCTGGCGCACCGCGCTCGACCCGAAGGGGGAGTGGGTGCCCTCGGTGCTGGCCGCCGCCGACACGCGGCTCAGCGAGGTGCGCCGCCACGTGCCGGATGCCGGGGCGATGGTCATCGCGTCGAACCAGACCTCCGCGCGCGCCTACGCGCGCATCCTGCGCGGCATCACCGGCGAGGACCCCACGGTGGTGCTGTCCGACGACTCCGGGGCGAGCGCCGGCATCGACTCCTTCGCCGCGGGCACCTCGCGGTGGCTCGTCGCCGTGCGGATGGTCTCGGAAGGGGTGGACGTGCCCCGGCTCTGCGTCGGGGTCTACGCCACCTCGACCTCGACCCCGCTGTTCTTCGCGCAGGCGGTCGGCCGCTTCGTGCGGGCCCGTCGCCGCGGCGAGACCGCGTCGGTCTTCCTGCCCTCCGTGCCGGCCATCCTCACCCACGCCGCGACGATGGAGGAGGAGCGCGACCACGCGCTCAACCGGCCGTCGGGCGACGAGGCGGAGGCCTCGCTCTGGGCGGAGGAGGAGGGGCTACTCGCGGCGGCGAACCGCACCGAGCAGGCCATCGGCCCCGAGGACGCGGCGTTCGAGGCGCTCGAGAGCGACGCGCACTTCGACCACGTGCTCTTCGACGCCCAGCAGTTCGGGCTGCACGCCGCGGTGGGCTCCGAGGAGGAGCAGGACTACCTGGGCCTGCCCGGCCTGCTCGAGCCCGAGCAGGTGGCCACCCTGCTGCACGAGCGGCAGGCGAAGCAGACCAGGGCGGCGGGTGCGCGCGGCGGCGCGGCGGCGGCATCCGGGCACTCGCCGGTGTCGGCGCACCGGGCGCTCGCTGCGCAGCGCAAGGAGCTCAACAAGCTGGTCGCGGCCTACTCGTCGAAGACCGGCAGCCCGCACGCGACCATCCACCTCGAGCTGCGTCGCGCCTGCGGTGGGCCCGAGCTGGCCGCCGCGACCAGCGAGCAGGTGGTCGAGCGCGTCGAGCGCATCCGGCTCTGGTTCGTCGGCCGTCGCTGAACGCGGCGGGCCGCCACCGGACGTTCACCGACCGGTTGGTCGCTCGACGCGCGCCGGGCCGGATGCCGGACTAGGGTCGCCGATCGTGACCCACACCGACACGCACCCGTTCTCCGCCGCCACCCGCCGACAGCTGCTCACCATGGCCGCGGTCGGCGGCGCCGGGCTCTTCGCCGCCACCGACGCGCAGGCCGCCAGCGCCCACGACCGCCCGCACGGGCACCACGACGGGCCGGGACGTTTCCGGCTGACCGTCCTCGGCACCACCGACCTGCACGGCAACGTCTACAACTGGAACTACTTCAGCAACGCCGCCTACAGCGACACCAAGGGCAACCAGATCGGCATCGCCAAGGCCGCGACGCTCATCAAGGCCGTGCGCGCCGAGCGGGGAGCCGACCGGTGCCTCACCCTCGACGCCGGGGACACCATCCAAGGCACGCCACTGGCCTACTACTTCGCCAAGATCGACCCGATCACCGCAGGTGCCAAGCACCCGATGGCCACCGCGATGAACGCCGTCGGCTACGACGCCGCGGCGCTGGGCAACCACGAGTACAACTACGGGCTCGACACCCTGCGCGCGTTCCAGCGCCAGTGCCACTTCCCCCTGCTCTCGGCGAACTCGGTCGACTGGGACACCGGCCGGCCGATCTTCCCGCCGTACGTGCTCAAGCGGGTCAAGGTGCGCGGAGAGAAGCCGGTGACGGTCGGCATCCTCGGCCTGGTCACGCCGGGCGTGGCGATCTGGGACGCCACCAACGTCGAGGGCAAGGTGCGCTTCCCCGGCATCGTCGAGCAGGCGAAGGTCATGGTGCCGCGGATGAAGGCCGCCGGCGCCGACGTCGTCATCGTCTCGTGCCACTCCGGTGCCACCACGTCGTCGAGCTACGGCGACGCGCTGCCCTACCCCGAGAACGCCAGCGAGCTGCTCGCCCAGCAGGTGCCGGGCATCGACGCGATCCTCGTCGGGCACGCCCACCTCGAGATCCCCGAGCGCAAGGTGAAGAACACCGCCACCGGCCGCGACGTGCTGCTCAGCGAGCCGCTCTACTGGGGCATGCGGGTCAGCGTCATGGACCTCGACCTCGTGAAGGTGCGGGGCCGCTGGACGGTGGCGTCGTCGCAGGCCACCCTGCTCAACGCCAACACGGTGCCCGAGGACGCCCGGATCGCCGCCCTGGTGCGACCGGCCCACGAGAAGGTGCTGACCTACGTCAACAGCGTGATCGGCTCGAGCACCGAGGCGATGTCTGCGGCGACCTCGCGCTACCAGGACACCGCGGCGATGGACTTCATCAACCTGGTGCAGGCGCAGACCGTCAAGGCCGCCCTGGTGGGCACGCCGCAGGAGGGCCTGCCGGTGCTGTCGATCGCGGCGCCGTTCAACAAGGACGCCGCCATCCCGGCCGGGCAGGTCACCGTGCGCGACGTCGCCGGGCTCTACATCTTCGACAACACGCTGCTCGGCATCACCCTCACCGGCGCGCAGGTCAAGGACTACCTCGAGACGTCGGCGGCGTACTTCCGCACGGTCAGCGGCACCGGGCCGTTCCCGGCATCCGCCGTGACCAATGCCGTGACGCCCACCGCGCCCAACGGCACCCCCGACTACAACTACGACATCATGGGCGGCCTCGACGCGCGGCTGACCTACGACATTGACATCTCGGTGGCACCGGGGGCACGCATCACGAACCTGTCGTATGCCGGTGCCCCCATCGACCCCACGGCCACCTTCGTCGTGGCGATCAACAACTACCGGCAGGGTGGCGGCGGCAACTTCCCGCACGTCAAGACCGCGCCGGTCGTCTACAACCGCACGGTGGAGATCCGCCAGCTGATGATCGACTGGGTGACCGCCAACAAGGTCATCGACCCGCCGTCGTTCTCCACCGTCGACTGGAAGCTCACCAGCGGGGGAGCCCCGGTCGTCATCACCCCCTGACCTCCGCAATAGGTCGGGTCAGTCGTCGGCGGCGGCGCCGCGCGCGGCGGCCACCTCGACCAGTGGCCCGGTGCGGTGCTCGAGGTGGGTCACCAGGCAGATCGCGGTGTTGGCCCGCAGCACGTGGGTGTCATCGATGATCTGGTCGATGACCCGGCCGAGGTCGGCGTTGTCGCGGGCCACGATGCGCACCACGAGATCGCCGGCCCCGGTGATCGAGTGGATCTCGAGCACCTCGGGGATCGCCGACAGGTGCGCGACCACGGGGGCGTGACCCTGCCGCTGCCGGATCTCGAGGGTGCAGAAGGCGGTGACCGGGTAGCCGAGCGCGCCGGCATCCACGGTGGGGGCGAACGACTTGACCACCCCCCGCTCCTGGAGCCGGTCGAGCCGGGCCTGAACGGTGCCCCGGGCCACCCCGAGCGCCCGAGAGGCACCCAGCACCCCCACGTGCGGGTGGTCGGTGAAGAGCGTGATGAGCCGTGCGTCGAGGGTGTCCACCCCGGTCTGGCGAGCCATGGTCACATTGTCCGGGCCACACCCCCACGCAGGCAACACCATGCGCAGCCTGACCACCCGACCCGGCCCCCGTTGCACACCGTGCTCGCATCCCGCACAGTGACCGGATGACTGACACGACCACGACGCCGGCCAGCCACCTCGACCTCACCGCGCAGGAGCGCCAGGCGGGGCTCGACCTCCAGCAGCTCAAGCAGCTCGTCGGGCTCGTCGAGTACGACGAGAAGCAGGACCCCTTCCCGGTCACCGGCTGGGACGCCCTCGTGTTCGTCGTGGGCAACGCCACCCAGGCCGCGCACTACTACCAGAGCGCATGGGGCATGGAGCTCGTGGCCTACGCCGGCCCAGAGAACGGCACCCGCGACCACAAGGCATTCGTGCTCAAGTCCGGCTCGATCCGGTTCGTGCTCACGGGTGCGGTCAGCCCCGACAGCCCGCTCATCGCCCACCACGCCAAGCACGGCGACGGTGTCGTCGACATCTCGCTCGAGGTGCCCGACGTCGACCGCTGCATCGCGCAGGCCCGCCGCGCCGGCGCCACCGTGCTGCAGGAGCCCGAGACCCTCAGCGACGAGCACGGTTCGGTGCGCATCGCCGCCATCGCCACGTACGGCGAGACCCGGCACACCCTCGTGCAGCGCGACGTCGACGGCGTCACCTATGCCGGGCCGTACCTGCCGGGCTACGTGTCCGCTGCCTCCACCTTCGTCAAGCGTGACGGCGCCCCCAAGCGGCTCTTCCAGGCCCTCGACCACGTCGTCGGCAACGTCGAGCTCGGCAAGATGGACGAGTGGGTCGGCTACTACAACAAGGTCATGGGCTTCGTGAACATGGCCGAGTTCATCGGTGACGACATCGCCACCGACTACTCCGCGCTGATGAGCAAGGTCGTCGCCAACGGCAACCACCGCGTGAAGTTCCCGCTCAACGAGCCGGCCATCGCCGCCCGCAAGAGCCAGATCGACGAGTACCTCGAGTTCTACGCCGGCCCCGGCGCGCAGCACCTCGCGCTCGCGACGAACGACATCCTGCGCACCGTCGACGAGCTGCGCAAGGAGGGCGTCGAGTTCCTCGACACCCCCGACGCCTACTACGACGACCCCGAGCTGCGGGCCCGGATCGGTGAGGTGCGGGTGCCCGTGGAGGAGCTCAAGGCCCGCAAGATCCTCGTCGACCGCGACGAGGACGGCTACCT
>JBBQNZ010000226.1:0-4696 GCA_038330415.1 Actinomycetales bacterium
CTCGAAGGAGACGGCGATCAAGGAGCTCTTCGACATGAGCTCGACGCGCTACTACCAGGTGCTCAACGCGCTGATCGACCACCCGGCCGCCCTCGAGCACGACCCGATGCTCATCAAGCGCCTGCGCCGGCTGCGGGCCAGTCGCCAGCGGGCCCGCTCAGCCCGCCGCCTCGGTTTGGAGCCCTGAGCCGCCACCCCACAAGCCAGTGACGCCCGTCCGTGAGGGAAGCCGGACGGGCGTTGCTGCTGTCCGGCGGCCGAACCCCCACACCCCAGACGCCCGGATGCCGGGTGCGCACGGTGCGCACCCGGCATCCGGGACCGTCGTGGCCGGCATCAGTCCAGGTCGGGGTCGGGGAACTCGACCGGCCAGCCCTTCCTGGCCAGCTGGTCGCGCACCCGCCGCAGGTCGTTCTCGCTCGGCTCGGTGTGGGTGTACTCGGTGATGGCGGCGGCGATGTCGGAGGGCCCGGCCGGGGAGACGTCGGCCCGGCGCAGTGCCTTGGCGATCTTCTTGACCTCCGAGCGGGTCAGGCGGCGCTCGAGCAGGGCGATGAGCGGCATGTAGTCGTGCTCGGGCACGCCACCGGGGTAGCCCTCGCGCAGCCACGACACGATCCGGGCCAGCGCGCTGCCCTCCTTCGGCGGGGCGTCGTCGTCGTCCTCGTCGCCGGCCAGCGGCCAGCCGCCGAGCACCAGCTTGGCCGCGACCCGGCGCATCTGGCTCTCCTCGGGCAGCAGTGCCGAGGCGGCGGTGTCGGAGATGACCCCGTCCTGGTGCAGGCGGCGCAGCACGTCGAGGGCCCGGTCACCGCCGATGCGCTCCTGGAGAACGGCGAGCAGGGCCGCGCTCTCGTCGTCGGGCACGCCCTCGGGGTAGCCCTCGCGGATCCACTGCAGGACCGGTCCGGACAGCTGGTTCATGGAACCTGGTCTCCTACGACTTCTCGACGATGGTCGGGTAGATGTGCTCGAAGCTGACTTCCTTGCCGAAGCCGGTCGCCACGATGATCATCATGCCGACCACGATGCCGGCGACGACGACGGCGATGAGCAGGCCGGAGAACACGCGGCTGGACATCCGCGGCGTGCTGTGGATCTCGCCGGTCGCGTCGGCGTACGACGTCGACCCGATGGTCAGCACGCGCAGGGCGACGGCGTAGACGAAGGGCAGGCCGGCGCCGAAGACGAGGCCGGCGACGAAGACCATGCCGGCGCCCTGGAAGACGAGGTTGAGGGTGTTCACGGCGTCCGTCCTCAGTGGGTCTTGGTCTCGGTGGGCTCGGCCTGGTCCTGCTCGGCCGGGTCGGGCTGGTCACCCGAGTGCGTGACGGGGGCGTGCTCGTACGCCGGTGACGTGATCTCCGCGGCGCGCTCCCACGAGTCGTTGACGTTGTCGGCGCTGACGCGCCCACGCCGCGAGCTGCGGAAGATCCAGAAGGAGAACGCGGTCAGGATGACGAACACGACCGCGGCGCCCGCGGCCCCGCCGACACTGTTGCCGACCCACCACATCAGCGCGCCCATCAGGGCCGCGATCGGGAAGGTGGTGGCCCAGGCCGTCACCATGCGGCCGGCGGTCGACCAGCGCACCGGTGTGCCGCGGCCGAGGCCCCCACCGAGCACCGAGCCGGTGGCCACGTGGGTGGTGGACAGGGCGAAGCCGAGGTGGCTGGCCGAGAGCAGCACGGCGGCGGTGGCGCCGTCGCTCGACATGCCCTGTCGGGGCGTGATGTCGACCAGGCCCTTCCCCAGCGTGCGGATGATGCGCCAGCCGCCGAGGTAGGTGCCTGCGGCGATCGCGGTCGCGGCGCTGATCTTCACCCAGACGGGGATCGACGTGGTGCTGGTCCAGTGGCCGCTGGCGATCAGCGCGAGGGTCATCACGCCCATCGTCTTCTGCGCGTCGTTGGTGCCGTGGGCGATCGAGACGAGCGAGGCGCTGCCCACCTGGCCGTAGCGGAAGTAGCGCTCCTCCAGCCGGTGCATGACACTCTCGGTCACCTTGTGCACCAGCCAGCAGCCGGTGAAGGCGACCACGATCGCGATGATGGGCGAGATGAGCGAGGGCAGCAGGATCTTGCCCACGACGCCGTCGAGCTTGGTGCCGTCCCCGGTCCACTTCACGCCGCCCAGGCCCAGGCCCGCGGCGCCGGCGCCGGTGAGGCCGCCGAGCAGGGCGTGCGAGGAGCTGGACGGTAGGCCCAGCAGCCAGGTGAACAGGTTCCACAGGATGCCGCCGGCGAGGCCCGCCAGGATGATGAGCAGCACCGACTCGCCGCCGTCGGCCAGCAGCTCGGCCTTGGGTGCGCCGTCCTTGGCTTGCAGGTTGATCACGGCGTTGGTGACGGTGAGGGCCACCTGCACCGACAAAAAGGCGCCGACGAGGTTCAGGACAGCGGAGAGTCCCACGGCGACCTTGGGCTTCAGGGCCCCGGTCGAGATCGACGCAGCCATGGCGTTGGCGGTGTCGTGAAAGCCGTTCGTGAAGTCGAAGGCCAGTGCGGTCACGATGACGAGCACGAGCGTGATGTTTGCTGCGTCCACGATTCACCAGTGTGGGGGCGCCACCTCGACTTCACCAACGCGAGTGGTGGTGTTCACCCGCTGTTCACCTGTCGCGGGCGAGGGCGGTTCGTCGTGCCCTGTCAGGATTCGCCGATGAGCGACCTCGACTGGAGCACCCCCGACGGCCTCGCCGCCATCCGCGAGCACCTCGCCGCCCGCATCGACGGGTGGCGCCAGCCGGTGGCGCATGCCGTCGCGCTCAGCTCCGCGTCGTCGTCGCCGGAGTGGGAGTTCGCGCACGTCAACGGCCCGGGCGGTCGGCACGGGTTGCCGGCGGTGGTGCTGGCGACCGTGCTCGGTCACGACGGCTCGACCGCCACGCTGCCGGTGGCGAGGGCGGAGCTCGCGGCGGCCGTGGAGTCGCTCGCGCCGGCCGAGGCCTGCACCGAGCTCGAGCACCCGAACCTCGCGGCCTGGCGCGAGGTGCTGGCCGAGCTCGAGGGCAACCCGGCCCGCGAGGCGCAGGCGGTGTTCGTCGCCGACCTCGACGACCCGGTGAGCTCCGAGGCCGACGGCTCGATGCGGGCGACCTTCGAGGGCCACGCCCCCCAGCTCTGAGCTTCCCCGGGCACGCACCGGGCGACTCGGGCGTTGGCGGTGCGGACGGGTCGTGCGTCGCCGCCACGTGCGCCGGCCCGTCCACCTCGCGGCCCGGATGCCGCGCCGCCCGGGCGGCGCCGAGCTGCTCGCTCCTGTTCTGCCTGCACCCACCCACCCAGCCCCGAGAGGCCGCCGCCCGTGCTCGACGCGTTGACCACGCTGCTCCAGGCCGGGGCGGCCGCCCCGTGGGTGCTCGCGGTCGTGCTGCTCATCGCCGTCGGTGACGCGCTGCTGCCCCCGGTGCCGAGCGAGGGAGTCGTCGTCGCCCTTGCCGCGGTGGCCGTCTCGGGGCACGGCCCGCACCTAGTGCTGCTCGGCCTGGCCGCGGCGGTGGAGGCCTTCCTCGGCGACGTGCTCACCTTCGTCGTCGGCCGCCGCTACGGCCCGCAGCGGCTCGACCGGGTCACCCGCCCCCGGGCCCGCCGACTCCTCGAGCGCTCGACCACCACCCTCGAGCGGCGGGGTGCCCTGGTCGTGCTCACCGCCCGCTACGTGCCGCTGGGCCGGGTCGCCGTGAACCTGACCGCCGGTGCCACCGGCTTCCCGGGGCGGCGGTTCGCCCCCCTGGCTGCGCTGGCCGCCGCCACCTGGGCCACCTGGTCGGTCGCCGTCGGCGCGCTGGCGGGGCGGTGGCTCGACGGCAACCCCCTGCTCGGCTCCGCACTGGGCGTCGCCCTGGCGCTCGGCCTCGGGGTGGCCGTCGACCGGGTCGCCCGCCGCCTCACCGGCTGGGGGCGCGGACCGCAGCGCCCGGCATCCGCCGGCGAGCCCGTGGGCGCGCTCGCCGACCCGACCCGCTGAGGGGGAGCCGTTCGACGGCTCGACGAGCGGGAGCCGTTCGACGGCTCGACTCAGGCTGCCCACCGCACACGGGGCCGTTTGCACTCTCCACCCGAGAGTGCCAATAATGGCGTTAGCACTCTCCAGGTGAGAGTGACAATCCTGACCGGTCCGGTGAGGGTCTGGTGCCCCGGCGACAGAAGCCGACGGCATCCGTCTCGTCCGTCGCGGGCACCGCCCGGTCTCACCTTCGATTCGCGTGGGAGGAACCACCCGAATGGCCAAGATCATCGCTTTCGATGAAGAGGCTCGCCGCGGTCTCGAGCGGGGCATGAACGTGCTCGCCGATGCCGTGCGGGTCACCCTCGGGCCCAAGGGCCGCAACGTCGTGCTGGAGAAGAAGTGGGGTGCACCCACCATCACCAACGACGGCGTCTCGATCGCCAAGGAGATCGAGCTCGACGACCCGTTCGAGAAGATCGGCGCCGAGCTCGTCAAGGAGGTCGCCAAGAAGACCGACGACGTCGCCGGTGACGGCACCACCACGGCCACCGTGCTTGCCCAGGCGATGGTCCGCGAGGGCCTGCGCAACGTGGCGGCCGGCTCTAACCCGATGGCGCTCAAGCGCGGCATCGAGAAGGCCGTCGAGGCCGTCTCCGCCGAGCTGCTCGCCGCCGCCAAGGACGTCGAGACCAAGGAGCAGATCGCCGCGACCGCGTCGATCAGCGCCGCTGACCCCCAGATCGGC
>JBBQNZ010000227.1:0-4597 GCA_038330415.1 Actinomycetales bacterium
TCCCACTTGACCTCGTGCACCCACGCCCCACCGGTCGGCACGCGATCGGCGACGGTGGCCAGCATGGGGCGCATGCGCACATCCTGCCGCTCGTCGGGCTATCCGGCGCCTCGGTCGGTGGATGCCGTGCCCGCCCGGCCCCGGATGCCGTTCGCCTTCAGGGTCAGTCACCTGGGCGCCGCAGGCTCCCCGTCGACGTCACCTCGGTCTGTGGTCACCTGCTCACGCCGCCTGGATTGCCATGCCTCCTTTGGTCAATCGCCATGGGTGACCTCGCAGGCCGGTCGACCGCACCCGGGTCAGTCGTCGCCATCTCAAGCAGCCCGGATGACGCCGGCGCCCGTGACCCTTGTCCCTTCAGCCGTCGTTCTCGCTCGGTCCCGTCGACGCCCATCTCGAGCAGTGGTCGCCTTCACCAGCAGCCCGGATGACGCCGGCGCCCGTGGGTCGGCCGGCACTCGTTCGACACTGCCCCGTCGACGCCACCTCGATCAGTGGTCGCCTTCTCATGCAGCCCGGATGCCCGCGCTCCCCCTTGGCTCGTCGGGTCGACTGGCGCTTCGCCAGGGTGCCCGAGACAACGGTCAGATGTGGCGGGCGTCCCGTCCGGCGGTTGCAAATCGATTCTGCTGCAGGCGAACACATGGTATCGAACGCTTGTGCGATAACGCGTTAGCCAGTAGAATCGAGTCACGGGAAGGGGGAGACATGGTCAGGTCGCAGCAGCGAAGCAAGCGCTCGTCGAGCGCGCCAACCACGCATCCCTCGGCCGCGAACAGCGGCCCCGCTGAGGCCGTGTCCGTCGGCGCAGGCCGGGTCGCCGCCGCCATCGCCGAGCCGGGCGCCGCACGCAGCCGCGACGAGTGGCTCGCGGTCGTCGGTGACTGCCAGTCACTGATCAACACCCTCACCGCGGTGCAAGACGCCGCCATCGCCGAGGCCGCCCGGCGCGAGAGCGTGTGGTGTGAGGACGGCACCCTCGGCGAGACGGTGTACAGCCGCGGCCGGGTGACCCTCGATGCCGCCGACGTCGTCGCACCGGTGATCGGGGCGTCGCACTCGCAGGCCCAGCGCCGCGTCGAGCAGGCGGTGCGGCTGGCCGCACAGCGCGTGCCGGTGCCCGCTGACGACCGCGACCCGCCCGTGGCGAGCGGGCTGGGTGGGCTGCACCAGGCGATGGCGGCCGGGCAGCTCGACGCCTACCGGGCCGGGGTCGTCGCGTTCGAGCTCGAGGTGGCACCGGCCGACGTGGCCGACGCGATCGTGTCCGCGCTCTCCGGGCACCTCGGCGACGACTCCTCCTCCCTGCGGCGCCGCACCCGGGTGCTGCTCTCACGCATCTCCCCCGACCTCGTCCGCGAGCGCACCGAGCGGGCGCGCGCCGAGACCGGGCTGCGCCGGTGGGTGGCCGAGCCCGGGGTCGACGAGTGGCACGGCACCTTCCCCAGCGAGGACGCCGCCAGCGCGTGGGCCGCGATCGACCGCCTCGCCCACGACCTCGTCGCCGATGGCACCTGCACCAACATCGAGCAGGCCCGCGGCAAGGCACTCACCGACCTGGTCACCGGCAACGCGACCGTCGACGTGCAGATCGTGCTCACCGTGCCCGCGGACACCCACCCGGGGTCAAAGGCGCCTGACCTCACTGCGGCGCTGGTCGGCGCCGATGAGTCCCGGTCCCAGTCGGCGTCGAACGAGGCCGACGGCGACCCAGCCGACGCCACGGCGACCACAGCCGCGTGCGACGAGATCGTCGCCGGCTTCCCCCAGGCGGCGGCAACCGAGACCCTTGTCGGCCTGCCCGACGCCCGGCCGACGACCCCGCTGGGCGACGACGCCAACATCGAAGGCTGGCAGGCTCCGGCGGATGCCGGCGCCGGCGGCGTGCCGGGCCACGCCCCGCCGGTGACAGCCGGGGACGACGACCTGGTCGAGGTGCAGGGGAGCCGACCGTCCGAGCCGTTGCTGGTGCGCCGCGCCTGGTTGCGCGACCACCTGCGAAAGCGACCGCCGCACCCTCGCCGCGGCCGCCCCAAGGTCGCACCCGTGTTCGTTCCCTGCGACCCGCTCACCGGGGCGCGACTCGACCCTCGTGACGACCTCGCCACCGACGCCTACCGGCCAGGCGCCGAGCTCGCCGCGCTGGTCCGCGCCCGCGACGGCCGATGCCGGTTCCCCGGGTGCTGCGTTGCCGCCCGGTTCTGCGACCTCGACCACGTGCGGCCCTGGTCGACCGGACCCACCACCGCCACCAACCTGCTCACCCTCTGCCGACGCCACCACCGCATCAAACAGCGACCCGGCTGGCGGCTGCGCCTGGCACCAGACGGCACGGCAACCTGGACCGACCCCACCGGTCGCGAGCGCACCACCGCGCCGCTCAACGCGCTGCACACCTTGGTGCTCGCAGCCGTCCCCACCCACGCGGGCCTCGCGGCGACGCCGGCCGACCCTGTCGACGCGGGTGCCGCGGCGTCCCCTGCCAACCCAGCCCACCCGCAACCTCCGGCCATCCAAGCACGAGAGCCGCTCCCCGTCACCGCGGCGACCCCCGACGAGCGGCCGCTCGCCGAGCCCGTGGCCGGCTCGGTGTGGAGCGCCCTCGAGCACCACCTGACCTTCAGCGTGGAGCACCACGGGCACCCGGTCGACGTCACCCTACGAACCCACCCCACCCACCGCCGCTGCACCTCAGCCGCCGAGTTAAGAGCTGGTCACGCCCGAACGAAGGCCCGCGCGCAATGGCCGGACGAACCGCCCTTCTGAGCCGGCTGCCAGGGGTGATGCAGGGGGAGGCACCCATCGCGCGTGGTGCATCACCTCGGCCCATGTGGCTTCCCCCCGGTGATGCAGGGGTGGGCACATGCAGGGGCAGGCACCGATCGCGCCCCCTGCATCACTCTGCCCCGAGGTTGCTCCCTGACGGCGGCGCTGCTCTCAGCCCCGCTTGGCGCTGGTGGCGATGCCGTCGAGCACGTACCGCTGGGTGAACGCGAAGATGATGATCAGCGGGACGGTGGCGATGAGCGTGGCCGCCATGGCGATCTCCCAGTGGTACTCGCCGGAGAGCGCGAAGGCGTCGACGATCTGCTTCAGGCCGCGCGGCATCGTGGAGTAGTCGGGGGTCTGCAGGTAGATCAGCGGCTTCATCAGGTCGGACCAGCCGGCCTGCAGCTCGAACACGAACGCGATGACGAGCGCCGGTCGGGCCAGCGGCAGCGCGATGGCGCGGAACATCCGAAGATACGACGCCCCGTCGACCCGCGCGGCCTCGAACAGCTCGCGCGGGATGCCGAGCAAGATGCCGTAGACCTTCTCGGCGAGCGTCACGGACTTCATCGCCGCCGGGCGGTACTGGAGGGTGTCGATGCCCTGCCCGAGATGCACTGGTCGAGCGGCTGGATGGCCCCCTTCGCAGCGTAGGTGCCGATCAGCTGGCGGCTCATGTTGACGAGGTCGGGCGGGTTGCCGCTCGACACCGCCGTGAGGAACTGCTGCGCGTCGAGGTCACCCGTGTTGATGGTGACCTTCACTCCCGGCGCCGCCGCCGTGAAGGCGGCGACCCGGGAGGTGCCGACGGTGGGGCCGGGGGGTGCAGGGCGTCGGCGTCAGGCGGCGGAGTCCTGCGTCTGGCGCTCGTCGTCGGCGAGCAGCTCGCCCCGCAGCCGCTCGACGATGCCGCGCAGGATGCGGGAGACCTGCATCTGGCTGACCCCGATGTGCTCGCCGATCTCGCCCTGGGTCAGCTCGTCGACGTAGCGCAGGCGCAGCACGAGGCGCTGGCGCTCGGTGAGGCCGGCCACGGCCTGGCGCAGGGCGTCGCGCACCTCGATGGTGCCCGCGTGGCTGGACGTGACCAGCAGGTGGTCGGCGAGGTTGGTGCCGGCCGACGTGGGTGCGTCGAGGGACACGGCGTGGTAGCCGGCGGAGACCCCGCGGGCCTCGTCGACCTCGTCGACCGAGACCCCGAGCACGCGGGCGAGCTCGACATCGCGGGGGTCGCGGTTGAGCGCGTGCCGCAGACGCTCCTCCTCGACGACGAGCCCGGCGCGCAGCTCCTGGATGCGACGGGGCGGGCGCACGGCCCAGCCGTGGTCACGGAACCAGCGCTTGAGCTCGCCGGAGATGGTGGGGTGCGCGAAGGCCGCGAGACCCGGCCCGGCACCGGGCCGGTAGCGGTCGACGGCCTTGACGAGCGCGGTGCGAGCCACCTGGATGAGGTCGTCGGTCTCGACCCCGCGGCCGCTGTAGCGCATCGCCAGACCGTCGGCCAGCGGCAGCATCTGGAGCACGATCTGCTCGATGAGCTCGGCCCGGCGGGCGGGGTCGGTCTCGTCAGCCAGCTCGGCGGCGAGGGAGTCGACCTCGGCATCGAGGTCGTCCTGGGCGGCGATGTGATCGCCATGGGTGGGGGAAATGGTCGTGGGCGCCATGAAGCTCGTCCTTGCTGGAGAGGGATGGCACCGCTGTTGGACCAAAGTGTCCCGAGGAAGACGACTGGTTGGATCAACCGGGGAGATCTACAACCTCTCACGGGGACGACGCCCAAAGGGGCTAAGGGCCACACGACTTGTCCTTCGACACCCGGACGCGACAG
>JBBQNZ010000228.1:0-4561 GCA_038330415.1 Actinomycetales bacterium
GGTCGGAGGTCACGGTCAACGGCGAGGTCGTCGGCCTCGCCGGAACCGAGCCGTGGATGAACGCGCTGGACTTCCTGCGCGCCCGTGGGCTCACCGGGGCCAAGGAGGGCTGCGCCGAGGGCGAGTGCGGAGCGTGCGCCGTGATGGTGGCTCGCCCGGACGACGCGGGCGGCACCCGCTGGGCGGCGGTCAACTCCTGCCTGCTGCCCGCCGGCTCGCTCGCGGGCCAGGAGGTCGTCACGGCGGAGGGGCTCGGCACGCCCGAGTCGCTGCACCCCGTCCAACACGAGATGGCGGTGCGGGGCGGCTCGCAGTGCGGCTACTGCACCCCGGGTTTCGTCTGCTCGATGGCCGCCGAGTACTACCGCGCCGACTCGGACGGTTTCGACCTCGAGGCGATCTCGGGCAACCTGTGCCGCTGCACGGGGTACCGCCCCATCAGCGATGCCGCGCACGCCCTCGGGCGCCCGTCTCCCGACGACCCGGTGGCCACCCGGATGCGGGGCCCGGCGCCCGCGGCCGGTGCCAGCCGGGTCGAGGGGGCGACGGGTGCGTACGTCCGCCCCGCCGACCTGGCCGAGGCGCTGCTCCTGCTCGAGCAGCACCCCGACGCCGTGCTCGTCGCAGGGTCGACCGACTGGGGCGTGGACGTGAACCTGCGCGGGGCCCGCACCCCGCTCGTCATCGGCATCGACCGCCTGGCGGAGCTGCGGGGCCTGACCCGCGGGCCGGACCACCTCGAGCTCGGCGCGGCGCTCTCGCTCAGCGACCTGGAGCGCGGCCTCGCCGGAAGCGTGCCCCTGCTCACGGCGGTCTTCCCGCAGTTCGCCTCCCCCCTCATCCGCAACGGTGCGACCGTCGGGGGCAACCTCGCCACCGGCTCCCCGATCGGCGACCTCGCCCCTGCGCTCCTCGCCCTCGACGCCTCGGTCGTGCTGCACGGCCCGGACGGCGACCGGCTGGTGCCCCTGGACCGCTACTTCACCGGCTACCGGCGCAGCGTGCGGCGTGCGGGCGAGCTCATTCGCGCCGTACGAATCCCCCTGCCGCTCAGCGAGGTTGCGGCCTTCTACAAGGTGAGCAAGCGGCGGTTCGACGACATCTCGAGCGTGGCCGTCGGTGTGGCGCTCCAGGTCGAGGACGGCGTCGTGCACCGCGCCCGGATCGGGGTCGGCGGCATCGCGGCCACGCCGGTGCGCGCGACCGCCACGGAGTCGGCACTCGAGGGCCGACCCTGGACGGCGGAGACCGCCATGGCTGCCGGCGCCGTGCTGCGTGAGGAGGGCACACCCATCGACGACCATCGGGCCAGCGCGGCCTACCGCCGGGCCACCCTGGCCACCATGCTGGTGAGGTTGCACGCCGACGGGGCGGCACCGGCATCCGAGGGGGTGGGTGGATGAGCACCACTGCACCGGTCGCCGGCGGCCGGGTCGTCGGCCGGCCGCTCCCCCACGAGTCGGCTGCCCTGCACGTCACCGGCGAGGCGCTGTACACCGACGACCTCACCGGGCGGATGCCGGGCCTGCTGCACGCCCACCCCGTGCAGGCGCCGCACGCGCACGCCCGCGTGACGCGCCTCGACCCCCGGCCCGCGCTCGCCGTTCCCGGGGTGGTGCGGGTGCTGACCGGCCAGGACGTGCCCGGGGTGGGCGACGCCGGGGTGAAGGGCGACGAGCCGCTGTTCCCCACCGAGGTGATGTTCCACGGTCAGTCGGTGTGCTGGGTGCTCGGCGAGACGCTCGAGGCGGCACGGCTGGGTGCCCTGGCCGTCGAGGTGCAGTACGAGCCGCTGCCGGGCATCGTCACGGTGCGCGAGGCGATCGACGCCGGCAGCTTCCAGGGCGGGATGCCGCGGCTGCAGCGCGGCGACGTCGAGGCCGCCTTCGCGAGTGCCCCGCACATCTTCAGCGGCGTGACCGAGTGCGCCGGCCAGGAGCACTTCTACCTCGAGACGCACTGCTCGATCGCGCACGTCGACGAGAGCGGCCAGGTCTTCGTGCAGTGCAGCACGCAGCACCCCAGCGAGACCCAGGAGGTCGTCGCGCACGTGCTCGGCCGGCCGAGCCACGCCGTGACCGTGCAGTGCCTGCGGATGGGGGGCGGCTTCGGGGGCAAGGAGATGCAGCCGCACGGCCTGGCAGCCGTCGCCGCCCTCGGCGCGGTGCTCACGGGGCGACCGGTGCGGCTTCGGCTGACCCGGGCCCAGGACATGACGATGACCGGCAAGCGGCACGGCTTCCACACCCAGTGGCGAGTCGCGTTCGACGACGACGGAGGGCTGCTGGCGCTCGACGCGACGCTCACCTCCGACGGCGGGTGGAGCCTGGACCTGTCCGAGCCGGTGATGGCCCGCGCCCTGTGCCACGTCGACAACGCCTACTGGATCCCCCACGTGCGCGTGAACGGCCGGATCGCGAGGACCCACAAGACCTCGCAGACCGCCTTCCGCGGCTTCGGGGGCCCGCAGGGGATGCTGGTCATCGAGGACGTCCTGGGCCGGTGCGCTCCCCGGCTGCGCATCGACCCCGCGGAGCTGCGCCGGCGCAACTTCTACCGGCCGGGCCAGCTGACCCCCTACGGCCAGGTCGTGCGCCACCCGGAACGGGCGGTGGCGTGCTGGGAGCAGGTCGTCACGACGGCGGACGTCGCGCGGCGGCTCGAGGAGGTCGGGGCGTTCAACGCGACCTCCGAGCACACCAGGCGCGCCATCGCGGTGACCCCGGTGAAGTTCGGGATCGCCTTCAACTTCACCGCGTTCAACCAGGCGGGGGCACTGGTGCACGTCTACAAGGACGGCTCCGTGCTCGTCAACCACGGGGGCACCGAGATGGGCCAGGGGCTGCACACCAAGATGCTCCAGGTGGCGGCCACGGCCCTCGGGGTCCCCTTCGACCTCGTGCGGCTTGCCCCGACGCGCACCGACAAGGTGCCCAACACGTCGGCCACCGCGGCCAGCTCGGGGGCCGACCTCAACGGTGGCGCGGTTTTCGATGCCTGCACCCAGATCCTCGACCGGCTGCGCCCGGTGGCGGCCGAGCTGCTCGGGTGCTCGCCGGTGGAGGTGGGCGTCCGCGACGGGGTGGTCCGTGCCGGTGGTGGCGGCGGCGGAGGTGGCGCCGGCGGTGCCGACGGTGCCGACGACCGGTCCATCTCCTGGGCCGAGCTGGTGGCCTCGGCCTACGTGCAGCGGGTGCAGCTGTGGGCGGCCGGGTTCTACCGCACCGAGGGCCTGCACTGGGACTCCACGGCGATGCAGGGCTCACCCTTCAAGTACTTCTCCTTCGGGGCGGCGGCGACCGAGGTCGAGGTCGACGGGTTCACCGGCGCCTACCGGCTGCGGCGCGTCGACATCGTGCACGACGTCGGCGACTCGCTGTCCCCGCTCGTCGACGTCGGCCAGGTCGAGGGGGCGTTCGTGCAGGGCGCCGGCTGGCTGACCCTGGAGGACCTGCGGTGGGACGAGTCCGACTCGCCCACCCGGGGCCGGCTCACGACGAACGGGGCGAGCACCTACAAGCTGCCGAGCTTGTCCGAGATGCCGGAGGTCTTCCACGTCGCCCTGCTCGAGCGGGCGCACGAGGACGGGGTGGTCTACGGGTCGAAGGCGGTGGGCGAGCCCCCGCTGATGCTGGCGTTCTCGGTGCGCGAGGCCCTACGGCAGGCCGCTGCGGCGTTCGGTCCGGAGGGAACGGCGGTCGACCTGGCGTCCCCGGCAACGCCGGAGGCGGTGTTCTGGGCGGTCGAGCAGGCCCGCGGCGGACCGGTGCCGCCGGGTCTGCACCCGGTGCTCGAGGGCGCACCAGGGGTCGTCCCCGACCAGCCCGACGTCGCAGCACACCCGCTCGAGCCGGCGTCCGAGCAGCTGGCCCACAGCACCGGATCGAGGAACTGACGTGCACTGGCTCACCGCGGTCGAGCGGCTGCGCACCACGCGTGAGCCCGGCGTCCTCGTGACTCTCGCGTCGGTGCGTGGGCATGCCCCACGGGAGGCCGGCGCGAAGATGGTGGTGTCCCGTGGCGCCACCTGGGGCAGCATCGGCGGCGGCAACCTCGAGCAGACGGCGGTCGAGCGTGCCCGGCAGCTACTCGAACAGGGTTCGGCCGCACCGGAACAGCTCGCCATCACCCTCAGTGACAAGGTGCGCACCGAGCACGGCCGACAGTGCTGCGGTGGTGAGGTCGGCATCCTGCTCGAGCTGTTGGCCGTGCGCCCGTGCGTCGCCGTGTTCGGCGTGGGGCACGTCGGTGGCGAGCTCGCACGCATCCTCAGCCGGCACGACCTCGACCTCCACCTCGTCGACTCGCGCGAGGAGCAGCTCGCCGCCACCTCGATGCCGTGGCTGGACGACGCTGTCGCCAGGGTGCAGCTGCACCATGCCCCGCTGCCCGAGATGGTGCTCGACGCACTCCCGCCCGGAGCACACGTGCTGGTCATGACCCACGACCACGCCGAGGACTACGCGCTGTGCGACGCCGCCCTGCGGTGCTCCCACCTCGGCACGGTCGGCCTGATCGGGTCGTCGGCCAAGTGGAGCCGGTTCCAGAGCCGGCTCACCGC
>JBBQNZ010000229.1:0-4501 GCA_038330415.1 Actinomycetales bacterium
GCGCTGCCTAGGGTGGATGCCGTGGGAATCGACTTCACGACCGCCGCCGTGGTCTTCGGCACGATCTTCCTGGTCGAGCTTCCGGACAAGACCTTCATCGCGACGCTGGTGATGTCGACCCGCTGGCGCCCGCTGCTGGTGTGGATCGGCGTGGTGCTGGCCTTCTTCGTGCAGACGGCGGTGGCGGTGCTCGCCGGTGGGCTGATCTCGCGCCTGCCGCGCACCCTCGTCGAGGTGGTGGCCTGCCTGATGTTCCTGCTCGGCGGCATCCTGCTGCTGCGCGGGGCCGGGAAGGCCGACGAGGAGGAGGCCGAGACCGAGGCGGAGTTCGGCGCCAAGGCGGCCACCCAGGTCGTCGGCTGGCGGGTCGTCACCTTGAGCTTCACGGTGCTCTTCCTCGCCGAGTGGGGCGACCTGTCGCAGATCCTGACCGCCTCGCTGGTGGTGCGCTACGACGACCCGTTGTCGGTGTTCGTGGGGGCGTTCCTGGCGCTCGCCGTCGTGTCGGGCCTCGCAGCGGCCCTGGGCCGCACCCTGCTCACCAGGATGCGGCTGTCCACCCTGCGCCGCATCGGCGGCGGCGTCTGCCTGCTGCTCGCCGGCTACACCGCGCTGGAGATCGCCGGCGTGCTCTGAGCGTCGGCGCCGGAGCCGGCATCCGCGCCCTCGAAGCCAGCCGGACGCGGCCGGGTGACCCACCACAGCAGCACCAGCGCGGCCAGGGCCCCGACGACGTCGGCATTCTGCAGCACCCGCCCCGGCAGCTCGGGCCACTCACGGTGGTTGAGCCAGGAGATTCCCCACCACGGCAGCCGGCACAGGAAGAACGCGGTGACCCCGAGGCCGGCCCACAGCCGGCGGCGGTCGCGCAGCGGGTCGGCGCCGAGCAGCGCGAAGACCACCACGACGACCCAGTGGAAGTGGTGGATCCAGGCGACCGGTGACAGCAGGCAGGCCATCAGCCCGACCGCGGCCACCTCCCCGATCGTGTCACCGGCGAGGTAGAGGCGACGCGCCAACCAGAACCCGAACACCCCCACGACGGCGACGCTCACCAGCCAGATCAGGTTGCCGGCGGTGCCCTCGGGGCCGACGCGCAGCAGCAGCCCCCGGATCGACTGGTTGGAGGTGCCGCCGTTGGGGCCCAGCCGAGCGGGGTCCTGCAGCGCCCCGCCCCAGAACGCGAACGACGCCTGCGGCAGCAGCACCCACATGCCGAGCGTCACCACCACGGCGGCGCCGACGGCGGTCGCGGCCTCCTTCCACCGCTTGGTGACCAGGAAGTGCACGACGAAGACGCCGGGGGTGAGCTTGACGGCCATCGCGAGGCCGACGAGCACGCCCCGCGGCACCCGGCGCACGAGCCCGGGCCGGGGTTCGCGCAGGTCCATCAGGCAGGCCAGCACCATGAAGGCGTTGACCTGCCCGAACCGGATGCCGTCGCTCACCGGGTGCAGCCACAGCATGGGCGCGACGAGCGCGGCGAGGGTGAGCGGCATCCACGCGCCGGTGCGGTGGATGAGGCGGTAGCCGGCGTACCAGACGATGGCGGTGGTCGCGATGACCTGCAGGGCGGTCCACAGCCAGCCGGCGACGCCGAACGGCACCATCGCCAGCGGGATGGCCAGCACCGCGGCGAACGGCGGGTAGGTGAACGGCAGCAGCTGCGGGGCCTCGGTGAGCGCGGCGTAGACCGGTCGCCCGGTGAGGATAGAGACCCCCGCCTCGCGGTAGACCTCGACGTCGACCTGCCACTGGTCGAGCGGCCAGAACACCAGGTAGCGCAGCACGACGGGCACCGCCGCGAGCGCGATGAGCGCCGCCGCGAGCACCCACCGGTGGCGCGGGACGGTGCGGTCGGCCGGGGGGGTCACGGCACCATTCTGGGGGGTCGGGAGGCCCCGGTGGCACCGGCGTCCCGAGCGCCGCACGGCCCGCCTCTACCCGGGAAACCTGAGCATCGGCTGATTCGGGCGGCGCGGCTACCGCCCCGTAACCTTGCCCCGTGCTGCGCAGAGCCCTCGCCATCACGGTCGCCCTCGCGGCCGTGCTCACCGGGCTCCTCCTCGCGTCGTCGAGCACTGCCAGCGGCGCACCGCGCGACGACCCGGCCGGTGCGGTGGTGCTGGTCGGCACGGGTGGCATCAGCTGGTCCGACGTCGACCAGCGCACCACCCCGAACCTCTGGGGCCTGCTGCGCGACGGCTCCTCGGCCGCCCTGTCGGTGCGCTCGGTCTACGCCAACACCTGCCCGATCGACGGCTGGCTCGGCGTGTCGGCCGGCGCCCGGGCGGCCGCCCCGCGCCCCGGCAGCGAGCCCAACCCCGCCGACCGGCCCTGCCCGAGCGCCCCCACCGTCAAGGACGGCTCGGTGGTGCGGTGGCCGACCTACCTCGAGGCCGCCGCCGACGAGCGCTTCGACTCCCGGCTCGGCCTGCTCGGCGACACCGCGGCCGCCGGGCGGATGTGCCTCAAGGCGGTGCAGCCGTTCGCCGCTGCCGGCGGGGCCCGCCGCGACGGCACGATCGAGCAGTACTCCCCCTGGTCGGACCAGCGGCTGATGGAGGACCTCAACGGCTGCCCGGTGACCCTCGTCGACGTGGGCTCGGTGCGCGACCCCGACGACGTCGCCGAGGGCGAGCCGGCGCCGGCCTCGCGCCGCCAGCAGCTGATGGAGATCGACCGGCGGATCGGCCAGGTCATCGAGGGCGGCCCGAACGGCGCCGACTTCGTGGTGGCCTCGCTCTCCGATGCCGGGCGCGGCGAGCGGCTGCGCCTCGTGGTCGCGCGCGGCCCGCACTTCGGGCCCGGGGTGCTCGTGTCGTCGTCCACCAAGCAGAAGGGCCTGGCCCAGGCGCCCGACGTCACGGCCACCGTGCTGTCGGTCGTCGGGCTCCCGGTGCCGGATGCCGTGGCCGGCTCGCCCCTGACCTCCGACCCCGCCCCCGACAACTCCGAGCGGCGCGCGCAGGCCCGGCTCACCTACCTGGCCGACTACGACGAGGCCAGCCACGACGTGCACGACCTGGTCGAGCCGTTCTTCATGGTGTTCGCCTACGGGCAGCTGGTGATCTACCTGCTCGTGCTGCTGGTCTACAAGGGCCGGCTGGGGTCCGAGCGCACCCGGGTGACCACGCTGTCGCGGGTGCGCGTGCTGTCGGTGGCGGCCGCCTGTGTGCCGGTCTCGACGTTCCTGGCCAACCTGATGCCGTGGTGGCGCTTCCCGATCGCCATGATCTCGGTCGTCGCGGCGGTCGGGCTGTTCGTCGCGATCATCGCCACGGCCGCGCTGAAGGGGCCGTGGGGCACGTGGGCGCTCGGGCCGATGGCGTTCGTGTCGGCCACGACGATGGTGGTGCTGGCGGTCGACGTGATGACCGGGTCGCGCCTGCAGCTGTCGTCGCTGATGGGGCTGCAGCCCGTCGTGGGCGGGCGCTACTACGGCATGGGCAACCCCACCTTCGCGCTGTTCGCGACGGCCACCATCCTGCTCTGCACCGCGGTGTCGTCGATGCTGGTGCTGGCCGGTCGGCAGAAGGCGGCCGCCGTGGCGGTGGCCGTGATCGGCGGCATCGCGGTGGTCATCGACGCCATGCCGTTCTGGGGTGCCGACGGTGGTGGCCCGCCGGCACTGGTGCCCGGGCTGGCCTACCTGATCCTGGCGGTGCTCGGGTTGAGGATGACCTGGAAGCGCGTGCTCCTGCTCGGGCTCGGCGTCGTGGGGCTGTTCTTCCTCGTGGCCGGGGCCGACTGGCTGCGGCCGACGGCCTCGCGCAGCCACCTGGGCCGGTTCGTGCAGGCCATCCTCGACGGCAACGCCCTCGACATCGTGGTGCGCAAGGCCCAGCAGAACTACGACCTCCTGCTCGGCAACGCGCCCCTCACCCTGCTCGTGCCGGCCGCCCTGCTCTTCGTCATCTACGTGCTCGCACGGCCCACGTCGTGGGGCTCGCGGGCCATGCAGCGCTCCTACGCCCGGGCGCCCACGCTGCGGGCCGGCCTGATCGCGCTGCTCGTCACGCTCACCATCGGGTTCCTCATCAACGACTCCGGGGTCGCGATCCCGGCGGTCGGGGCGACCCTCGCCGTGCCGCTCATCGTGTCGGTGTCGGTGTCGTACCTGCTCGACGAGGCCCGGGCCGCCGCGCAGACCCGCTCCGCACTCCGGCGGCGATGACCACCACCCACAGCACCAGCCCGACCCACGGGATGACGCCGCGGCGCACCCCCAGCGTGAGGTCCTCCACGGCGGGCGTCATCCCGAGCACCCGGCCCGGCACGTAGGCGACCGCCATCGCGGCCAGGCGCACCAGGGCGACGAGGTCGACCAGCCCGGGCAGCACCGCCGGCAGGCAGCACCACAGCAGCAGGTCGTACCACGGCAGCGAGTAGGGCGCGGCGAGCGAGTAGGCCAGCCCGAGGCACGCGGTCAGCCACAGCGCGACCACCCCGACATCCCGACTGCCTGGGGCAACTTCGACCAATAGGTCAATCTTGTCCC
>JBBQNZ010000230.1:0-4500 GCA_038330415.1 Actinomycetales bacterium
TGCGGTGGCCTCGACCTCCACCCCGGTGACGACGGCGGACATCGGACGGATCACGGGCTCGGTTCGCACGAGGAGGCGTTGGCTCGACCCGGTGGGCACCGCCTCGAAGGTGACGAAGAGCCCGTCCACCGTGGCGTGGGCGGGTGCGAAGAGCACGTCCGCGCGGGCGACCTCCTTCGCCGTGGGAATCGTGGTCATCAGGGCCGCGGCGGCCACCGCGGCCACCAGGACCACGGCCTCGACGGTGGCCGTGGTGGCCAGCCGTCGCCGGTCCGGCCGCCAGCCGACCCGACGGCCCAGGACCCGGTCTGCGAGTGCAGGGTTGACGACGAGGGTGTTGTACGCCGCGATCCCCAGGGCGACCGCCAGCAGCAACGACTTGGCGACGACGGCGTTTCCGTAGGTGCTCGCCGAGACCGTCGAGAGGCTCTGCACGTGGCGCCCCGCCAGGTAGATCCCGGTCGCGGCGAGCACTCCGGCCGCGAGCGCCGCCATCGGGCTGTACGCGCGCAGGGCGGCGATAACCTGCACCCGGCGGGTCGCCGGGTCGAGCCGGGCGACCGGTCGCAGCCCGACGAGCACGACGAGCAGCCCGCCGGCCCACACCCCCGCCGCCAGCACGTGCAGCGCGCCGGCGAGGATGGCCACGGTGGTCCGATCGGGCAGGGTCGCCGCGTGCCCGGCCCAGGCGTCGAGGCCAGCGGACGCGACGAGCGCGACGGCCGCCACGACGAGCGGGCGGGGTCGACGGCTCGCGTCGCCCTCGGCCGCGGTGATGGGGTCGTGGCGACCGCACCGCCACAGGGCGACGCACGCGATGGCGCCAGCCCCGATCCGCAGCAGCCAGAGCGTGCCCCAGGTGCTGCCCAGCAGCAGGTCGCCGACCGCTGCCTGCCAGGCGCCGTCTCCACGCCCCGTGGGCCCGACCTGCTCGCCCGCGCGCAGGACGGGTGTCGCGACGGCGGCGGCGACCGAGACGAGGGCGGCGACGGCACCCAGGCGCAGCACCCGGGGGCGCAGCATCCGGCCGGTGTCGCCGAGTGCCCGTAGCACCCGGCCGGACACCGCCAGGGCGCCGATCGCGACGAGCAGCCCACCGAGGTCGGCGAGCCGGAGCCCGACGTTCCACGGGCTCGGCCGGGTGTCGGCCTGGGCGGCCGCACCGTCCGGCCGCACCCCGGCACCGAAGGCGACGGTGCCCTGGGTGGGGTGCCCGTCGTCTCCCACCACGGCCCACTCGATGGAGTAGGTGCCCCGCTGAAGCGGAGGCGTCGTGAGGCGGACCGCGAACCCGTTCTCCTCGAGCGCGACCGTGGTCTGCACCGCGGTCGGCGAGGGGTCGGTGCGACGAATGGTGAACGAGCTCGTGCGCTCGTCGACCGGCTCCCCGAACCACAGCGTCAGCTCGGTGCGACCGACGGCGGCAAGGCCCCCGTTCGGCGGGTCGGAGCGTTCGAGGTTGTTGTGCGCAGACGCGGCCGAGGCCGACCCGATCACGATCGCGATCAGGAGTAGGCCCACGCGTGCCGCTCGCACCAGCGCGCGGGGCGCGCGGCCGGGTCGACGTGCGTCGCCTCGCGCGAGGTGGTTGGTCATGAACGCGCGACGAGGTGCTCGAGCCGGACGTCCCCGATGATGACGCTGACCTTCGTCCCATCCTTCAGCGCGTTGCGGCTGTTGGCCATCATGAAGAAGTACGTGCCGCCGAGCTGGAGCTCGGCCTTGTGGGCGTGGGGGCGGTTCACCATGCCGAGCGTCTCCCCGGTGCTCTCGGCCACCAGGATGGGCGTCCTGTCCTCGTCGTGCAGCAGCAGGCTGGCTTTGTCAGGGTCCACGACCTGGTAGCGGAACTCGATCATCCCGCCACCGCCGGTCACCCCGAGCAGGGTCACCGTGATGCCGGTGTGCGCCGCAAACTCCTGGGCCGAGACGGCCTCGGTCCCCGAGCGGACGTCACCGGCTCCGACCCCGACCGCCTTGACCCCGAGGGTCAGGGTGACCACGAGCAGGAGGACGGCGACCAGGACCCACCGGGGCTGCCACCGCCGACGACGCGGTGCCGGCGGTTGCGGGGTCGGCGTCAGTGCCGTGAGGGTGTCTGCGCTCATGCTGGTGCTCCTCTCGGAGGGGCGCCGGCCGGCGTGCGGCCGGCGCCCGCCCGGGTCACGGGATGTCGAACGCGTCGATGTCCTGGTTGTTGTTGGTCAGTCCGGCGGCGGTGCCGTCGAAGTAGAGCGACCACGTGCCGCTGGTCCAGCGCACCACGTCCTCGTCCTGGACCGAGATCGGGGAGGCTTGGCCTCCGGGAAGCCCGGCGATGGTCGTGGTCGTGTCGCTGATGGACAGCAGCCAGTCGGAGGCCGAGCGCCAGACGAAGCCGTCGACGTTGGCCGTGTTGCCTCCCACACGCGGGAACCGGCCGATGGTGCTGGCGTCGACCACCCGCGTGTACCTCGGGCTGCCGCTGGGGTTCCAGCGGTAGATGTCCGAGTCGTCGCCGCTTCCACCGGCACCCGACGGGACGTGGGTGTTGTCGGTGGAGAAGTACAGCGTTCCTCCGACGACACTGATCGCGTCGAGGTCGAACGAGGTGGCGTTCGACGTGCCGCCGAGCCCGTTGCCGCTCGCGCTGCCGTCGAAGAACGGCTGCCAGGTGCCGTTGTTCCAATAGACGACGTCCTCGTCCTGGACGTTGCCGAGGCCCGGCACGTTCACCTGACCGTTGAAGGACAGGTAGAAGTGCGTCGCATCCACCCGGCTGTAGCCGTCGACGTTGGCGCCCGTCGGCAGGCCGTAGGGAGCAGCAGTGACGTCGGCGGTCCGCCCGAACCGGCTACCGGTCCAGTGGAAGATGTCGGCGTCGTCGGCCGTCCCGGTCACGCCCGGAGGGTTGGTGCTGCCCGACGTCGAGAACCACAGCTTGGGTGTGAGGTGCAGGACCACCGTGCCGTTGGTCGTCGACCTGTTGCCGAGCGCGTCGAACCCTCGGACGGTGACGGTGTAGTCACCTTCCGTGTAGGCCGCGAGTGGGATCGTCGCGGTGAAGGCACCACTCGGAGCCACCGTTGCCGCCGCCGGTGTTCCCGACCCGATGAACCACTCGACGCGGGTCACCGCGCTGCCACCCGCGTCGGTCGCGGTTCCCGTGAGCGTCACCGAGGTGGCGCCGTTGGTCGGGTTCGGCGTGAGGCCGAGACCTGAGATGGCCGGTCCGGTCTTGTCGATGACCAGGGTGCCACCCGCGAGCGGGCCCCAGTTGCCGGCGGCGTCACGGCCCTGGACGGTGATCGGGTGAGAACCGTCGCTCAGCTGCTTGACCGTCGCCAGCGGGATGTCGAGGTAGACGTTCTCGGTCGTCCCGGAGAAGGCGCCGTCGGCGGCCTCCATGACGA
This sequence comes from Actinomycetales bacterium, assembly GCA_038330415.1. Classification (GTDB taxonomy): domain Bacteria; phylum Actinomycetota; class Actinomycetes; order Actinomycetales; family Dermatophilaceae; genus Fodinibacter. The sequence goes on from JBBQNZ010000230.1 coordinate 3,393, forward strand.
TGGCGGTCGACCCTCCGTTGAAGTAGGCGCGGGCGGCCGTGACGATGCTCTGTGCCGTCCCGCCGGACCCGACCGCAGGGTCGGTGATGGTCGCCGAGACCCGGACCGAGGCCGAGGTGCCGTTGACCGGTATCGTCCCGTTGTTGGGGCTCGGGTTCACCTCCACGGCGGACGTCACTGCGGGGCCGGTGCGGTCCGCGATGAGCGGGACGCCGACCACGGCGCTCCAGTTGCCCACCACGTCGCGGGTGCGCACGGTCACCGTGTGCGTGCCCTCGCTCAGGGCCAGCACGGATGCGGCTGGGATGGTCCCGACCACGCTGGCGACCGGACCGTTCGTCTGCAGCGTCATGGCCGTCGCTGCGCCGCCGTCGATGGCCCATTCGGCGCCACCGATCGCGCTGTTGCCCGAGGTGGTGTCGTTGCCGGTCGCACTCACGGCGACGTCGCCGCTGCCGTTGGTGTGGTCCGGGTCCACCACGACCCCGGATGTCGTCGGTCCGACCGAGTCGGAGCCCGTGACGAGCACCGAGCTGAACGGGCCCCAGGCGGTGGCGCTGAGCCCGCGGACGTACACGACGTGCTGGCCGGTGGCGAGCGCGGTCGCGAGCGTCGATGCGGATGCCGCGGTGGGTCGCACCGCTTCCGTGGCGGACCCGAAGGCGCCGTCGGTGGCCTCCATCGCGGTGCCGGTGCCGGGGGCGCCGACGGTGTCGACGAAGTACTCGGCACCGGTGGCGGTGGCACCGGAGACCGCGGAGGCGTCCACGGATGCGGACAGGGCGGTGGCGCCCCATGCGACGCTGCGGGTCGCCGGCCCGGACACGTCCGTGCCGCTCCCGCTCCCCGTGACGTTCACGAAGGTGAGCATCCCGCCCGTTCCGGCGGTGTTGTTGTCGTGCAGTGTCAGGCTCGCGTCGTACACCGCGAGCTTACGGTCCGCGGCCGTGGTCGGCACGGTGACGATCGCGTCGGCGGTCTGGCCGGGTCCGAAGGTCTCGGCGACGTAGCGGCGCGAGATGTCGACGGCGCCGTTCTTGAGCTGGCTGCCGTCGAGCGCGACGACGCGCTGGTCGGCGCCGAGCACGGCCATCGAGTGGTAGCCCGT
>JBBQNZ010000231.1:0-4385 GCA_038330415.1 Actinomycetales bacterium
GTTGGTCACGAGCACACCCTCGCGGCACGCACGAACGGCGCGCTCGGAGAAGCCGTCCATGTACAGCTGGTGGGCACGATCCGCGAAGGCATCGAAGGGCCCGAACTCGCTCGTCAAGACAAGAGCACTGCCCGTTCCCGCTACCACGGCTGCCTCATCTCGCCGGCCCGCGCTCCGCACGCCGACCGCTCCAGCATAAGCCCAGACCCTCCGTCCGGTGAGGGTGTTCGATGAAGCGTGGACGCACAAATACCCTTCGTGCGTTGAGGACTGGTCGTCCTACGGAGCAAGCCTTGACCGGACGAAAGGCACCCTTCCGGTGCGAGCATCTCCTGACTTGAGCCGCATGTCGGTGCACTTCACCCACACAAACCTGATGCCGAACGCCGGGTGCTCCCGGCCGCGTCGCCGGCGCAGCCAATCGGGGTCACTGAGCTCGTCGATCGTGAGGGTCACGCCCGAGTGCCCCCAGGCGTCGAGTGCTGCGTCTCTTCGCCGCCGTGTGACGCGGCCTCAAACGTCCGCACACCAGCGTGAGCCGGTTACCGGACATGCCGCCGGTCGTGACGATGAGCGCCAGGCCGGTGGTCCTTGGTGAACGTGCGCACGGAAGGTGTGCCGCGAACCTGGTTCTTGGTCGCCGGTTGGGGCAACCATATGACGAGGGGACTGGCTGAGCGCCTAGCCTGTTGCAGTTGTGAGCATTCGTGAGACTGCCGCCAGCTGGGGCCGGTCGTCGATCACGGGGATGATCAGGGCGGTGATGCCGGCTGCGGCGGCGCCACCGTCGGTGATTGGCGAGTCGCCGACCATCACACATTCTGACGGGGCGACCTCGATGGCCTGCACGGCCCTTTCGAAGATCCGCGGGTCGGGCTTGACCAGACCGACCTCGTAGGACAGCAGCACCGTGTCGAAGAGCTCGAGCATCCCGAGCTGATTCAGGCGGGGACGGATGTCGATGGCGATGTTGGACAGCAGCGCCAGGCGCAGTCCGCGGGCTGCAAGCGCGGCCAGAAGCTCGACTGCGCCGTCGGCGGCGACCCAACGCGTGGGCATCGCGGCGTATAGCGCCGACGCCAAGGCGTGGCTGCAGCCTGACTCCTCGACCAGGACCTGCTCGAAGGCAGCGCGATGCCGATCCGGGTCCAAGTCCCAGGAGATGTCGGGGTACCGGGCAGCGGCGCGCGACCAGACGCTACTCAGCACCGTAATGATTTGGGTGCGGCTCCGCTGGAGTGACGTCCCGTCAGGAGTGATGGCCGGGGGCTGACCGGGCGACACGCAGGCAGGGTCCCTCACTTCTGACCCTTCCTGCGATTCCCTCTCTGTATGTAATATCGGATACAGATTGGGGATAGCATGTCGTGCATCGCGCAACGAACCAGACCATTGCTGCTGCAGGGCACCTTGACCACGTTCCGGCGCCGCTGCGGCAAGGCGGGCTGTCGGTGTGTGGACGGGGACCCGCATGAGAGTCCCGCGCTGCGGTTCACCGAGGACGGCCGGACCAAGACATTGACGCTCAGCCCGGGCGAAGTCGCGCAGGTCACTGCGGCGCTGGCCCGCTACGAGCAGGCCAAGGGCGAGCTGGACGCGCAGGCGGCCGAGGGCTTGGCACGGCTGCGGGTCGAGCGCCGGAGCGGGCGGTGAAAGGCGGGACCGCGCAGGCACCGGCGGTATTCGGGGCCTCCTCGCGTGGGTGCTTCGAGCAGGTGCTGGCCTGGCTGGAAGGCAACGAGTCGGCCATGCTGTCGCACGGTGAGCTCGAGGAGCAGCTGGAGTGCCGCGGCCGGGAGCTGCTGCGGCGCCTGCTGCAGGACCACCTGAGCCTGCGTGCCACCACCGAAGAGCGCCTGCCGGGCGTGACCGACGACGCGGGTGTCCTGCACTCCCGGGTCGAGGCGGGTCACCGCCGGGCGCTGGCCAGCGTGTTCGGCCGGGTCGAGGTGCAGCGACTGGCCTACCGGCACCGGGGCCACCGCAACCTGTGTCCGGCCGACGGGCTGCTCAACCTGCCGGTCGAGCGGCACTCGCACGGGCTGCGCCGGCTGGCCGCGGTCGAGTCCTCCCGCGGCTCGTTCGAGCAGGCCGCCGCGGCCATCACCCGAGCCACCGGCCAGCAGCTCGGCAAACGGCAGGTTGAGGCATTGACCGCCCGGGCCGCGGCCGACGTGCAGGACTTCTACGCCACCCGGGCCCCCACCGAGGTCATCGAGGGTGAGGTGTTGGTCATCTCCGCCGACGGCAAGGGCATCGTGATGCGCCCCGACGCGCTGCGTGCCGCCACCGCCAAGGCCGCCGCGAGGGCCACGACCAAGCTGGCCACCCGCCTGTCCAAGGGCGAGAAGCGCAACCGGAAACGGATGGCCGAGGTCGGCGCGGTCTATGACCTGACCCCCGTATCCCGATCCCCCGCAGACGTACTCACCAGCGACAGGCACGACCGTCACGAGCACGACCCCGAATCGCCACCGGCGCCCAAGGCGAAGAACAAGTGGGTCACCGCCAGCGTCGTCGATGACGCCGCCACGGTCATCGCCGCCATCTTCGAACAAGCCCAGCGGCGCGACCCCGGCCATGCCCGCACCTGGGTTGCCCTGGTCGACGGCAACAACCACCAGATCGAGCGCATCCACGCCGAAGCGAACACCCGAGGCGTGGCCGTGACCATCCTGATCGACCTGGTCCACGTCCTGGAATACCTCTGGGGCGCCGCGTGGTGCTTCTTCCCCGAAGCCGACCCGGACGCCGAGACCTGGGTACGCGAACGGGCCCTGGCCATCCTCCACGGCCACGCCCGTCAGGTCGCCGCGGGCATCCGACGACGCGCCACCACCGCCAGACTCGCCAAGGCCAAGCGCCGCAAGGCCGACCAGTGCGCCACCTACCTGGTCAACAAGGCCGGCTACCTGGACTACCCGAGCGCGCTGGCCGCCGGCTGGCCCATCGCCACCGGGATCATCGAAGGCGCCTGCCGCCACCTGGTCGCCGACCGGATGGACATCACCGGAGCCCGCTGGGGCGTCGAGGGCGCCGAAGCCGTGCTCAAACTCCGAGCCGTGCGAGCCAACAACGACTTCGAGAGCTACTGGCGCTTCCACCTCCAGCGAGAACACCAACGAGTCCACCAGTCCTGCTACGCCAACGACGTCATCCCCCGAGCTGCATAGTCACTCCATTGGAGCCGCACCCTAATGATTTCGGTGTTGGCGGGCTGCGGCGTGCCGATCGCGTCAACGGCATCGGTCACCCATGACGTCAGGGAGTCGGCCCGCACCACCGTGTTGTGGAAATCGAAGACGACACCCTTGAGCATCGCTGCACCTTGCCACACAGCCGACGCCGATGACGCCCAGCGCGTACACGCGGCCGACATCCCTACCCGATTCCAGGCTCGGCATCGGCGCATCTCGAGCGGGGACGACGCCTGCTCACGCTCCGGCCGCGCCCCATCTGATCCGTACGGAACTGCCGCGTTCGGGGCGATCGAAGACAGTCGCCATCGACCACGTCAATCACGCGGAACGTACGCGAACCACCCGTGCGTCTCCGGATCCCAACCCTCCATGGGCTCGTCGTCCGGAGGGGGGCCCGGCTCCAAGGTCAGCCTCCAGCCGTGCTCATCCCGGCCCTGCTCAGCCCAAAGCCCGTCGTACCAACTCCGACCCCAGTCCCCTCCTCCGCCACTGCTCGCGCACAACTCCCAGGCCTCGTCTGCCCGCCGAAAGTGCTCAAGATTCATGTCCACACCATCACCGTTGGCGTCGACCAGGGCCGCAGCGCGGTCACCGAGCGTGCGCATTGCGCGCACGACGGCGAAGCGCTCATCCCAGCCGCCCACCTCGACGACGGTCCCCTCGTCCAAGTCGCTCATTGCACGATGATTGCAGCGCCGTACGTGGGTGCACGAGTCCATATCTGTGCGGCCGCGACGACGTCGACGAAGACGAGCACACTCACATGCCGCGCATCGCGCGTTTCTAGATTGTGAATCCGGGTGGTGGCCGGTCGTGGCGTACAGGTGGGTTGCGGCGGGGGTCGGTTCTGGGTACGTCGGATGCCTGCGGCCCGAGGTTCGTCTTGTTGGGCTGGTTGCCCTGCCGTTCCACGATCTGCCGCTGCCAAGTCGTCAACCTGTGTTGCAGTGCCTGCACATCGTCAGGGTTGACGCCGTATTCGGTGAGCGCGGAGGCTCGCAGCGTGGTCACTTGGCCGAGTTGTTCGGCGAAGAGTGCAGGGTCGAACCCGGGGTCGTGCTCCACGGCGAGGCGTAGCAGTTCGTTGTCGGTGAAGCGCCCCGACTGGCGGATGGTGTCCACGTCGAGGAAGTCCCGGGCTGCGGCGCGGCTGTAGAGCGCGCCAACCTTGTTCGCCACGGCGTC
>JBBQNZ010000232.1:0-4313 GCA_038330415.1 Actinomycetales bacterium
TTGTGGAAGTGTCAATGACGTGGCTGGAAGGCGCACTGTCGAGTCCGAGGTAGCCGTCGTGGGTGGCGGTGTCTCCGGGTTGGCGACCGCCTACTGGCTGGCGGTCGAGCACGGGGTGGACGTCGTGCTGCTGGAGGCCGCCGACCACCTCGGGGGCAAGGTCTCGACGCAGAGCCTGGCCGGGATGCCGGTCGACACCGGCCCCGACGCGTTCCTCAGCCGTGGGCCGGACCTGGCCGAGCTGGTCGGGCGCCTCGGGCTGGGCGACGATGTCGTGGGGCCGCTGCCGGGCGGTGCGTCGATCTGGTCGCGCGGCCGGATGCGCCCGATCCCTCAGGGCAGCGCCTTCGGAATCCCCGACCGGGTCGTGCCACTGCTGCGCTCGCGGCTGCTGTCGCCGGGGGCCGTGCTGCGCGCCGGCCTGGACTTCGTGCTCCCGCGCACCCCGCTCGGTGACGACCCCACCGTCGCGCAGGTCGTGGGCCCCCGCCTCGGTGGCCAGGTCGTCGAGCGGCTCGTGCAGCCGCTCCTCGGCGGTGTGCACGCCGGCTCGGTCGACCGGCTGAGCGCGCGCAGCACCGTTCCCGACGTGGTCCACCTCGCCCGCTCGAGTCGCTCACTGGTGCTGGGCCTGCGCCGGCGGCGCCGGGCTGCCCCGGCGCCGACCGCGCCCCCCGCGCCCCCACTGGTCTCGTTGCGCGGCGGGCTGGGCCGGCTGGTCGGCGCCCTCGTCGACGCTGTCGGCCGCGAGCGACTGGTCACCGGGGCGCCGGCCACCGGCCTGATCCGCACCGCGCACGGGTGGCGCGTCCAGACCCCCGAGGTCGATGTGCTCGCGCGCTCGGTCGTGCTGGCCGCTCCCGCCCACGCCGTCGCCGAGCTCGTGGCGGCGGTCGCGCCCGAGCTGGCCGCCGAGCTGCGCGGCATCGAGTACGTCGACGTGGCGACCGTGACCCTGGCCCTGCCCAAGGGCGAGGTCGGCGAGCTCACCGGCACCGGCTTCCTGGTGCCGCCGGTCGAGGGCGCCCTGCTCGTCGGCTGCACGTGGCTCACCAGCAAGTGGCCGCACCTCGCCGGTGGTGACACCGTGCTGCTGCGCTGCATGGTGGGTCGTGACGGTGACGACCGGTGGACCACGATGGATGACGCCGCACTGGTCGACGCCGTGCGCGCCGACCTGGCCCGCACGATGCACCTCACCGCCGCGCCGACCTCGACCTTGGTGCAGCGCTGGCCGCGCGCCATCCCGCAGTACCTCGTCGGCCACGCCGAGCGGCTGGAGCGCATCGAACGGCTGGTGCCCGACGGCATCCACCTCACCGGCGCGGCCTACCGCGGCTCGGGCCTGGCCGCGTGCGTCGCGGACGCCCGCAGCACCGCCACCGCGGTCGCCGCCGACCTCGTGCTCGACACCGTCGACCTGTCCGACCCCACCGGGTGTGACCACCCGGGCCCCAGCCCCCACCCGTCCCTGCAAGGAGCGACCCCATGAGCCACCCCGCCGGCATCCCGACGCCTCGCGTCGACTTCGCCGCCCGACCGATGCTGGTCTTCTGGGAGATCACCCGGTCGTGCCTGCTCGCCTGCCGGCACTGCCGCGCCTCGGCCACCGCCGCCCCGCTGCCCGGCGAGCTCGGCCACCAGGAGGGCCTGGACCTCATCGACCAGGTCGCGGGGTTCGGCCGCCCCTACCCGATCCTCGTGCTCACCGGCGGCGACTGCCTGCTGCGCGACGACGTCTTCGAGCTGGTCGCCCACGCCACCGAGCTCGGCGTGCCGGTGTGCCTGTCGCCGTCCGTGACCCCGATGCTCACCCCCGAGTCGATCGATCGGATGGCGACCTCCGGGGTCAAGGCCGTCAGCCTCTCGCTCGACGGTTCCAGCCCCGAGACGCACGACGGCATCCGCGGCATCCCGGGGCACTTCGAGGAGACCCTGCCCGCCATCAAGGCCATCAAGGACGCCGGCATCAAGCTGCAGATCAACACCACGGTGATGAGCGGCAACGTGCACGAGATGCCCGACGTCGCCAAGATCGTCAAGGACTACGGCGTCGACATGTGGGAGGTCTTCTTCCTGGTGCACGTCGGTCGAGGCGAGGCCACCGGCGCGATCACGCCGCAGCAGCACGAGGACGTCTGCCACTTCCTCTTCGACGCCTCGCACCACGGCTTCGTCGTGCGCACCGTCGAGGCGCCGTTCTTCCGGCGGGTGGTGCACGAGCGGCGCGCGGGCGGCCGCGTTCCGGACACCGCGCTCTACTCCGAGCTGTCCGGCCGGCTCGTCGAGCTGGTCGGCGAGGGCCTCGACCGGGGGTCGGCCCACACCGCCGCCACCCGCGACGGCAAGGGCATCGTCTTCGTCGCCTACGACGGCGAGGTCTACCCCGCCGGCTTCCTCCCGCTCGGCCTCGGATCGGTGCGCGACCAGCCGCTGGCCGACATCTACCGCGACCACCCGACCCTGAAGGCCATCCGCGCCGCGGAGTTCACCGGCCGCTGCGGCGTGTGCGAATACGCCGACCTGTGCGGCGGGTCGCGCGCCCGCGCCTACGCCTCGTCGGGCGACCCGCTCGGTGAGGACGCCGCCTGCATCCACGAGCCGCCGGCCGTGGAGCGGGCCGTGCCGGCCTGACCGAGCCCTGCCCGTATCGCCCCACGGGCACCGAGTCTCAGCATGCGGGACTGGCGCCGTGCCGAAACCCGATGCTTACACCCGGCGTCGCGATGCAACACGACGGAAACACAAGGGCGCGGGTGGCGAAACCCTGTGCCGCCACCGTTCTCGTCATGAGCACACCACTGATGCCCTTTGTGGAGGCAGCAGACCAGATCGACTACGCGTCTACGGCGTTCGTCATCCTCTGCGCTTCCCTCGTCCTCCTGATGACGACTCCCGGTCTCGCCCTGTTCTACGGCGGCATGACCCGGACCAAGTCGGTCCTCAACATGATGATGATGTCGTTCGGCGCGATGGGCGTCGTCGGCCTCATCTACGTCCTGTACGGCTACTCGATGTCGTTCGGCAGCGAGAACATCGCCGGCATCATCTCGAACCCCTTCCAGCACTTCGGCCTGAGCGGCACCACCGACTCGGTCGTCAACCCGTTCGGCTACGAGGGCTACGGCAACATCCCCGAGCTCGCGTTCGTCGGGTTCCAGCTCACCTTCGCCGTCATCACCGTGGCGCTGATCAGTGGCGCCATCGCCGACCGCGTCAAGTTCTCGACGTGGCTCGTCTTCAGCGGGCTGTGGGTGACGTTCTCGTACTTCCCGATCGCCCACATGGTCTGGGGCGGTGGCCTCCTGTCCGCCAACGAGACCAGCCTGTCGTCGCTGATCTTCGGGTCCACCGACGGCACGGCCAACGTCGTGCCGATCGACTTCGCCGGTGGCACCGTGGTGCACATCAACGCCGGTATGGCGGGCCTGGTGCTCGCCCTCGTCGTCGGCCAGCGGGTCGGCTTCGGCAAGATCGCGATGCGCCCCCACAACGTGCCGCTGACCATGATCGGCGCCGGCCTGCTGTGGTTCGGCTGGTTCGGCTTCAACGCGGGCTCCGAGCTCGCCCCCGACGGCACCTCCGCCCTGGTGTGGATCAACACCACGACCGCGACCTGCGCGGCGATGCTCGGCTGGCTGGTCGTGGAGAAGATCCGTGACGGCCACGCGACCTCGGTCGGTGCCGCCTCCGGTGTCGTCGCCGGCCTGGTCGCCATCACCCCGGCCTGTGGCGCGCTCAGCCCGCTCGGCTCGATCATCCTCGGCGTCGTCGCCGGTGGCCTCTCGGCCCTCGCCGTCGGCCTGAAGTTCAAGTTCGGCTACGACGACTCGCTCGACGTCGTGGGCGTGCACCTCGTCGCCGGCGTCTGGGGCACCATCGGTGCCGGCCTGCTCGCCACCGCGACCGGCCTGTTCTACGGTGGCGGCATCGACCAGCTCGTCATCCAGATCCTGATCGCCCTGTGCACCATCGTCATCTCCGGTGTCGTCACGCTCGTCATCGCCATGGCCCTGAAGTTCACGATGGGCTGGAGGATCCCCGAGGAGACCGAGGTCGCCGGCATCGACCAGAGTGAGCACGCCGAGACCGCCTACGACCTGGTGTCCGTCGGCGCCCGGATGGGGGCGCCCAGCCTCGGCAGCGGCGCACACGCCTCGTCCACCGACTCCAAGAACCTCGAAGGAGCCCAGTCATGAAGCTCGTCACCGCCATCATCAAGCCCCACCAGCTCGACGAGGTGAAGGAGGCCCTCGAGGCCTTCGGCATCCAGGGCATGACGATCAGCGAGGCGCACGGCTACGGGCGCCAGC
>JBBQNZ010000233.1:0-4273 GCA_038330415.1 Actinomycetales bacterium
CGGATGCTGGTGTTGCGTGATGACGTGTGCACCACGCCGTGGTGTGAGGCGCCGATCGTGCACGCCGACCATGCCATCCCGGTGCGTGAGCACGGTGGCACCTCGTTCGTGGAGGGCAACGGCAAGTGCGCCCGGTGCAACTACGGCAAGGAAGCCCCCGGCTGGCGCACCCGCGTGATCCTCGCCGGCATGGGCCAGAGTGTGCGCAGCGGTGACAGCAGCACCAGCGACCACAGCGACGGCGGGCACAGCGGCGAGCGCGGTGGCAACGCCGCTGACGGGGACGCAGGCGCCTCCCGGCGTGAGCGAGTCGCCGGTGGGCCGGGCGAGGCCACACCTGGTGCGAGGCGGGTGGTGCGGGTGACCACCCCACTCGGGCACTCCTACGACGCCGAACCGCCGCCCCTGCTCGGCTGGGGCAGCCAGACGTTCCCGGCGACCACCGGGCCCGCCCTGCCCAAGGAGCCGACTGCGACCACCGACGCACCCAAGGCTCGGAGTGCGACCGCCGAGCCGGCCCGGAGCTCGACACGGCAGGACGGGCCTCGCCGTCCGGTCGCGTCAGGCTGGCCACGGCCCGGTGAGCGGCGCAAGCGAGCACTCGGCCGAGCACGCACCCTCAGCGGCACGGCGACGGGACGATCACGACCAGCACGACGACCGCGGCTGACTAGCCACCTCGAACGCGAGCTGTGCCGCTACCTGACCTGACGGACCCGGCGAGCATCACCCGGCGGCGGTACTTCGATCAGCCGGCGAGGTCGGACTCGGCCACGACCCGCAGCGCTTGGGCCGCGATGGTGAGTGCGGGGTTCATCGCCGCCGACGAGGGGAAGAACCCGGCGTCTACCACCCACAGGTTGTCCAGGTCGTGTGCCTTGCAGTGTCCGTCGAGCACGCTGGTCGACGGGTCCGCCCCGGCGACGACGGTGCCGCACATGTGGCTGTTCATGCTGATGTCGAACGGCTGGGTGAACACCACGTCGTAGCCGGCGTCGCGCATCAGCCGCTTGGCCCGGGCCAGCAGCCGCGCGTGCTGGCGAGTGTTCGTCGCCATCCGCGCGGTCCGGATCCGCCCGGTGGGCGAGAGGGTGACCCGGTTGGCCGGGTCCGGCAGGTCCTCGGCCATCACCACCCACTCCACGGAGCGCCGGGCGATCGCGTCGAGCAACGGCATCGGCACCCGGGTCGCCCAACTCTTCATCATCACGCCCTGCACCTTGCCGATCGCCTGCACGGTGCCGAGCGGGTGCCCGTCACCCCCGTCGTGGTACCAGTCGGTCACCATCACCGTCTTCTGGAACACCACGTCGTTGTGCCGGTTGAGGTCGACGGCGGCGATGTGGGCGTTGTTGTGCATCATGAAGCTGCGCCCGAGCAACCCCGAGGAGTTGCCGAGCCCGTCGGGGTGCTCGGCACTCGACGACGCCAGCAACAGCGCCGCCGAGTTCGCCGCCCCCGCCGACACCACGAACCGCCGCCCGTGCACCGTCACGGGCCCGCCCGGGCCGACGCCGACCGCCTCCACCACCCGCTGGCCCGACGCATCGGTGACCAGCCGCTCCACCCGCACCCCGGTCGCCAACCGGGCCGACCCGGTGGCGAGCGCCGGGTCGACCGCGCACACCTCGGCATCCGACTTGGCGCCGAGTCGGCAGGGGAACCCGTCGCAGGTCGCGCACCGCACGCAGCGCCCGCCCAGCCGTAGGTCGACCCCCATCGCGGTGGATGCCGGGTGCACCCCGGCCGCGGTCAGCCGCTCGACGAGCGCGGCGACGTAGGGCTCGTGCGGCATCGCGGCATACGGGAACGGCCCACTGCGCCACGGCTCCGTGGGGTCCGAGCCGACCGTCCCGTGCACGGCATACAGGTGCTCCGCCTCGCCGTAGTACGGCTCCAGGTCGGAGTACCGGAACGGCCAGGCCGGCGACACCCCGTCGAGGTGCGCCACCTCCTCGAAGTCCGACTCACGGAACCGCGGCAGCGACGCCCCGTAGACCTTCGTGTTCCCGCCGACCACGTAGTGCACCCCGGGGGCGAAGGCCACCCCGCCGCCGTCCTCCCAGAGCTCGGCCGGCTTGTAGCGCCGCCGTATGAACACCTCGTCCGGAGACCAGTTCTGCGGCTCTCGCGGCAGCCGCTCGCCCCGTTCGAGCAGCAGCACGTCGATCCCGCGCTGGGCCAGCGCCCACGCGACGGTGCCGCCACCCATGCCCGACCCGACGACGACGACGCCGGCCTCCAGGTGCTCCACGGGGCATCACCTCCGAGCTGATCCTGTCACCCGCACCCCGTCCGCCACAGCAGCCACCGCTGCCGGCAGACGGCGCGCACCGCAGCCGCCATCGCGCGTGTGCTCTGTGGTTCGGTGGTTCGATGCCCACCATCGGAGTCCACTGCTCCCACGAGCAGATCGCCCCCGGCCGCCTCCTGCGCGACGTCCAGCACGCCGAGCAGGCCGGCTTCACCGCGGCGATGTCCTCCGACCACCTGTCGCCGTGGTCGCAGCGCCAGGATGAGTCCGGCTTCGCCTGGTCGTTCCTCGGCGCCGCGCTGGCCACGACCGCCCTGCCCTTCGGCTTCGGCGAGCGCGTGCCGCCCCAGCTCGCCCCCACCGCACCCGCACCCGCCACCACCGCCCGCCCCGCCCGCGAGCACGAGGAGGCCAACCGATGAGACTCAGCCAGACCGGCGACGTCTGGTGGAAGTCGGCCGTCTTCTACTGCGCCGACGTCGAGACCTTCGCCGACAGCAACGGCGACGGCGTCGGCGACCTGCGCGGCATGACCGAGCGCATGGAGTACCTCGCCGACCTCGGCATCACCTGCCTCTGGCTGATGCCGCTCTACCCGACCGCCGGGCGCGACGACGGCTACGACATCACCGACTTCTTCGGCGTCGACCCCCGCCTGGGAACTCCCGGAGACTTCGTCGAGCTCGTGCGCACGGCGCGCTCGTGCGGCATCCGGGTCGTCGTCGACTTCGTCATGAACCACACCTCCGACCGGCACCCGTGGTTCAAGAGCGCCCGGCGCAGCGTCGACGACCCCTACCGCCAGTACTACGTGTGGTCGGCCACCAAACCGCGGTCGAGCAAGGCCGAGGTCGTCTTCCCCGACAAGGAGGACAGCATCTGGGAGCTCGACGAGAAGACCGGCGAGTACTACCTCCACCACTTCTACCGGACCCAGCCCGATCTCAACGTCGCCAACCCCGCCGTGCAGGAGCAGATCGCCCGCACCCTGGGCTACTGGCTCGAGCTCGGTGTGGCGGGCTTCCGCATCGACGCCGTGCCCTTCCTCTTCGCCACCGACACCTACCCCGGCTCCGAGCCCGGCGCCTTCCACCCGCAGGCCTACCTGAAGGACGTGCGCGACTTCGTGACCCGGCGCCTGGGCGATGCGGCCCTGCTCGGCGAGGTGAACCTGCCCTACCCGCAGCAGAAGGAGTTCTTCGGCGGCGCCGACGGTGACGGACTCAACATGCAGTTCGACTTCATCGGGATGCAGCGGCTCTACCTGTCGCTGGCCCGTTCGGATGCCGGCCCGCTCACCGACGCGCTGCGCGAGCGCCCCGGCCTCGACGTCACCAGCCAGTGGGCCAACTTCGTGCGCAACCACGACGAGCTCACCCTCGACAAGCTGAGCGTCCCCGAGCGCAAGGAGGTCTTCGCCGCCTTCGGCCCCGACCCCGGCATGCAGCTCTACGGCCGGGGCCTGCGCCGCCGGCTCCCGACGATGCTCGGTGGCGACGAGCGCCGCATCCGGCTCGTCTACTCCCTGTTGTTCTCGCTGCCCGGCACCCCGACGCTGTTCTACGGCGAGGAGATCGGCATGGGCGAGAACCTGGACGTCGAGGGCCGCCTCGCCGTGCGCACCCCCATGCAGTGGGATGCCGGCCCCAACGGCGGGTTCTCGAGCGCACCGAAGCGCCGTCTCACCCGCCCGCAGCCGGATGGCCTGTTCGCGCCCGAGCACGTCAACGCCGCAGCGCAGCGCCAGGACCCCGACTCGCTGTGGTCCTTCATCCGGCAGCTGATCCGCCGCTACCGCCAGATGCCGCAGATCGGCTGGTCCGACGTCGAGGTGCTCGACCACGAGGTGCCGGCCGTGCTTGCCCACGTGTGCCGCCAGGACGAGTGGCGGCTGCTCGCCGTGCACAACCTCGGCGCCGACGACGCCCTCGTCACCCTCGAGCTCGGTGCGGTGCCCGAGGGCTCGGTGCTGCGCGACGTGCTCGACGGTCGCGACGACCAGCCGGTCGACCCGAGCGG
>JBBQNZ010000234.1:0-4199 GCA_038330415.1 Actinomycetales bacterium
ATCGTCACGAGCATCAGTGCGAGCAGGCTGATGGTTCGGTAGTTGGGAATCCGGACGTTGACAGCGGACGCGCTGACCACCGAGGCCATCACCAGCACGATGGGCCACGCACGCTCGAATTCACCCCTCTTGCGGCGTCCCCGCCAACCTTCGATGTATCCGAGCACTTCGTGAGCCATCCAGCCCGCGACCAGGCCCAATGCGAGAATGCCTACGGCCCGCAGCAATGCGATGTCGTGGTCGAGCGCGACATAGATCGGGTGCACGAGGAAGCCGAAAAGGAAGACCTCGCCGTTGTCCCGGTTGGCTCCCGGGTCGGCGATCAGCGACAGGAGGTAGCTCTCATCCACGAAGTCGAAGCCGTAGCGCGTAAGGAACAAAGCCGCGCCCACGACAGTGACCGCCATCAGCCCGACGATGGACAACACCGGAAGGGACCGCGTCGGCATCCTCATTAGTCCCCCTCCGGCCCTGCCCTGACTCGCTGGGACCTTACCGGCGCGGGCTGGGAAGGGTCGACAAAGCCCCGACGACATCCCTGCATGGACCTGCTGGCCCCTGATCGCGGGCAGGGAGCCGTGTTCCCCATCTCGTACCTGCTCACGTTGTCGGACGTTGGCGTCAGCTCGCGAGAAGGGGTGCGAGGACGCTCGAGTAGTCGTCGGTCCACGTGAGACGACCCGCCGCCGGCCGCCATCCACGGTGCTGTCGCAGCTCGGAGGTCGCCGCGGAATTCCGCGTCACCAGGACCCAGTTCGAGTCGATGGCCGGTGGCGCCATACCAGTGGCCCCGCGCACCGACGCATCCCAGCCTAAGTGGTCCGCCGAGGCGGCAACGACTGGCTCGAGGTCGAGGTGGCGGTTGCTGATGTGGACGAGGATCGCCCCGTCCGATGCCAGCTTTCGTGCGTAGAGGTCGAAGGCCTCCTGGGTGAGTAGGTGCACCGGCACGGCATCTGAGCTGAACGCGTCGAGCACGATGAGGGCGTATGCGCGATCGGGTGCCTCCTTGAGCCGGAGCCGACCGTCGCCGACCACCGTCGTGATGGCCGCCTTCGAGTTGCGCAGGTAGGTGAACAACCGCGCATCCTTCGCGATCGACACGATCTCGGGGTCGACCTCGTAGAGGTCATCGCATCCCCCGCTCGTCCGTAGGCGGCAATGGTTCCGGTGCCAAGACCGATGACCGCCGTGTTCGTATGGTCCCGCGCGCCCATCACGTCGCCGAGTGGACCCGAGCGGGCGTAGTACGTGGTCGGCTCGCCCGGCCTCGCGAGAACCTGGCTGCCGTGCGCGGTGGTGCCGTGCTGCAGCTGGCGGATGCCGTCGGACTGAGAAATCCGGTAGGAGCCGTAAAAGGTTCGGACTGTCTCGAGGCTTCCGACCTGACGTACCCCGGTGAGCACGGCGACGAAGACGATCAAGCCGATTCCGAGGGAGAGCGGCGACATCGCCGCGGCCCATGCCGCGCAGATGGCGACTCCCGCCAGCACGAGGATCCACCAAGAGTCCGCCATGTACGGTGCCACCCCGACGACAAGGATCGCGGCCGCGGCAACGGCCAGTCCATGCAGCACCAAGGCTGCGGGTCGGCCGTACCGCCGGGCGAGCGGCGACCGTGCCGCGCCAAGGATGCCGACGCCCAGCAGCAGGCTGGCCAGGAGCGCGCCGGGGTACTCCCACACCCGGTCGAAGATCATCGGCGCCACCAGCCCGTTGAGCAGCCCACCCAGCGCGCCACCCGCAGCGACGACGAGGTAGAAGCGCGTCAGGTGCTCCACGGGTGCGCGCAACGCCGCCAGGCGGGCGTGGGAGACATAGGCGACCAGGGTCAGAGCCAGGAGGTCCAGAGTGATGGCGACCGTGATCGGCATCGGGAAGCCGACATTCGACACCATGAGCGCGAGCGCCACGGAGACCACCGCCGCCCGCACCAGGAGCGGTGACGTCTCCCGCGAGCCGCGCGCAAAGGCAGCGACGAAGGTGGCCAGGTACAGAGCGAGCGGAACGACCCAGAGCAGCGGTACTGCGGCGACATCGGTCGACATGTGGGAGGTCACCGAGAGCAGGAGGGTTGCGGGGAGGAAGGCCAGCCCCAGCCAGGTCAGCAGGGTCCTGCGTGTTGGTGGGGTGATCGCACGGGCAGGCGTTTCCTGGACGCTCAGCCGCTCAGGGGGCGCCGTGCGTGGCGACCGGCCCACGACCACCCCGCACGACGCGACCAGCGCCACGAAGGCGACGAACCCGCCCGACCACATCACCCGTTGCTGCCCGACGGTCAGCGCCGGCTCGATGACGAGCGGGTAGGCCAGCAGGCCTCCGAAGCTGCCGAGGCTGCTGGCTGCGAAGAGGAAGTACGGGTCCGCACTCCTGGCCACCTGTGTCCATGAGTACCAGCGCTGCAGCAGCGGCCCCGTCGTCGACAGCACGGCGAAAGGCAGGCCGATCGACAGGGCGAGGATGCTGAGGAGTCGCAGCGCGGGTGGGCCGTCCTGGCCGAGGAGGCTGGGAACGGTCACCGGGAGCACGGCGAGCGGCAGCAGTAGAACCCCCGCGTGTACCCAGAGGTGCGCGGAGCGACTTAGAGATCGCGCGGATAGGCAGCGCAGTGGGGCCAAGTGTGCCGGGTGTTGCGCATGGGGCGCGTGTTGCTGACGGGGTGCAGGCACGGACGCGAGTAGGAGAGGTGGTGTCAAGTCAGCCGTCTTCAGGAGGCGTCCGTGCCTGCGCTGCCATCTTTCATCATCGACCCGCTGTGGGACCAGTTCGCTGCTCTTCTTCCCGAACGCACCGTGGTCCACCCGCTGGGGTGTCACCGCCCCCGGATCGCGGACCGGGTCGTGTTCGACAAGCTGCTCCAGGTGCTGGTGCTCGGCGCCAGCTACGACAAGGTCAGCGACGCACCTGCTCGGCGACCACGATCCGCACCCGGCGAGATGAGTGGATCGGCGCCGGCGTCTTCGACCAGCTCGAGCAGCTCTGCCTGGACGCCTACGACCAGATCGTAGGGTTGGACCTGTCGGACGTGACCGTCGACGGGTGCATCGTCAAGGCCCCCTGCGGTGGTGAGGTTGCCGGCAAATCGCCCGTCGACAGAGGCAAACTCGGCACCAAACGGTCCGTGTTGACCGACGCGACCGGGATCCCCCTGGGGTGCGTGATCGCCCCGGCCAACCGCCACGACTCCCCCCTGCTGCGCCCGACCCTGGCCAAGCTAGCCCGCTTCGACCAAGGCCTGGGCTCCACCCTGCCCGAGAAGATCACCGTCCACCTGGACGCCGGCTACGACAGCACCAAGACCCGCGACCTGCTTCACGAGCTGGGCTGCCACGGCGTGATCAGCCTCAAGGGCTTCCCCCTTCAAGCCGGCGACCGGTGGGTGGTCGAGCGAACCAACTCATGGCACAACCGAGGGTTCAAGAAGCTGGCCATCTGCACCGAACGACGCGCCTGCGTCATCGAAGCATTCATCGCACTGGCCAACGCCGTGATCATCACCCGGCGCCTGATCCGCATCGCCTGGACCACCCACCGCTGGGACTCCCGACCCGCCCGGCGACCGTGACCTATCCGCGCGATCTCTTAGCCGGGTGGTCGCCTCATGCAAGTATAAGTAGCCGAGGAGCAGGACGAACTCGAAGAAGAGCGAACAGGTGCTCCACACCGTCGCCGAGCCACCGAAGTCGGGAAGCACGATGCGCGCGATCATCGGCTGAACGACGAAGAGCAGGCTGGCTCCGAGGAAGGCGGTGATCGCGAAGAGGGCCGTGATCGCGACCGAATGAGGACTGTCAGCCGAGAGCCCGGTCGGCTCGCCAGTGGGGACCGCCGGCCGCTGTGCTACGTCGGACTCAGTCGTCACACCCAGCAACGCTACGAGTTCGCGCACAGGGCCGCTGCCGAACCGCTCGACTACGACCGTTCGGCCGAGGCATGGCACGTGCGCAGACGACGAGAGCCGGGATCACGTGGGGGTTCCCACGGCATCCCGGCTCTTGGTCGCTGCGCGGGTCGAGCCCGCGTGCGGCTACCTCGGTAGCGGTAGTGCTCCGGCTTGTGCGGCCCGGCGACGTCGACGCCGAGGTAGTCGGCCTGCTCCTTGGTGCGCTCAGTAAGCTCGACCCGAGCGCGTCGAGGTGCGGCTGGGCGCCCTTCTCGTCAAGGTGCTTTGGCAGCGTCTCGACCTTCGGTGCACCCTC
>JBBQNZ010000235.1:0-4079 GCA_038330415.1 Actinomycetales bacterium
ACTGATGCTGACGGCATCCGGCACGGGGGTGAGGCCACGCACCTCACCACCGACGGAGACGACCACCGGGCGCACCACCTTCCCGTCGAGCACTCCGAGTGCGGCGAGGGCGCGGTCGTCGAGCCAGGCGATGCTGGTGGCCCGCGACAAGGACGCACCGACGCGCAAGGGAGCCGCGAGCCGCTGCGGAAGACCGCCGCCGGTGCGCACCACCCCGGTGATGTCGATGCGCGTGTCGGAGCCGTCGAGCTTGGTCGAGAGCACAGCCACCCGGTCGCCGTCGGGGGCGACGCGCGCCTCGGCGACGCGCCGTCCGTCGAGCCAGGGCGCCTGCACGGGGGTGGCTGCCGCCGCCCGGGGATCGGCCGGGCTCGCCGCCACGTCGACCACCCAGAGCCGAGGCGCCTTGGCACCCTTGGTGCCGACCCCGCCCATCCACAGGTAGCCGCGCCGGTCGTAGGAGGGGTTTCCGACGGCCGTGGCGTCGAGCGGCACCTCGTAGCGGTTGGTTCCCCGCCAGCGCGAGATGCCGTTGCCATCGGGGTCGACCCCGGCGAGCTCACTGCCGTCGGCTGCCAACGCCAGCCGGTGGAAGGTGCGCAGCACCTGCGGGTAGGTGCCCGACACCGCCGGCTGGCGCGGCTCCTGGTCACCGAGCGCGCCCGGGTCGAACACCACGACGTCGTCACCGCGACGCACGACCGGCGGCACCGGGGCAGGCTCGGCGGGCGTGCTGAAGCCGACCTCGGCCAGCGTGCCGGCCGGGCCCTCGAGCCCGCCGATGTTGACCGGAACGCCGTTGACCGACAGCTCGATGCGGCTCACTCCGGTGTCCTGGGTCAGCGTGCTGACGAACTGGGCCCACAGGTTCTGCCGGGTGCTCTCACCGGCGCTGAGCTTCTCCTCCGAGATGAGGTTGACGGTGGCCACACCGGACTCGATGGACACGGCATCCCCGAGCAACCGGGTGCCCGCGGGCACCGCGGTGACCGCGGTGTCGTCGAGGTGCGGCGGCACCGGCACGAGCTGGGCGCGGGCCAGCCGGGTCGCGAGCTTGTCGACCGGGAACCACAGGGTGTCGGAGACCAGGGAGCGCTGGCTGGTGGAGACGTAGTGCACGTCATAGGGCTGCACGAGCCGGGAGACCTGCGAGCTGGCGATCCACCGCCCGAAGTTCTCGGGCAGCTCGCTGATCCGCCATTCGCCGCCCACGGTGGACAGGCCGAAGGTGGCCGACACCTCGGTGCCCTGCCGGGCAGCGGTGTAGCGGCCCTGCGGGTCGACCGTGCCGGCGGCCCGCGCGGTGATGCGCACGGTCGCGGGGTCGAGCAGGGTCGCCCGGGGCGTGACGTCGTCGGCGAGCAGCACCAGGGTGCGGTCGGGCTTCCACCGCTCGCTCATCTGTGTCGTGAGGAACGCGCGCGCGTTGTCGTAGGCAGCATCGCTGGCGGCTCCGGCGCGCACGAACCCCCGCACGATGCTGTCCTGCGTGGCACCCGACGCCGGCCCAGGGGGGTTCACCCCGAGCACGGGCGGGTTGGCGCTGCCCACTTCGAGGCCGGGCTGGACCGGCCCGCTGCGGGAGAGACCGCCGCACCCGGCCAGGAGCAGCGCCACGACCAGCCCGAGCGCGGCTCGCACCCGCCGGCCGGTCACGGGTCCTCCGTCGGGCTGAGCGGCAGCGGCGACCCGTGCAGCGTGTCGCCGGCGCGCCGGGGAAGGGTGAGCCGGAACCGCGAGCCGGCGCCCCGCTCGCCCCACGCCTGCAGCCAGCCGTTGTGCAGGCGGGCGTCCTCGAGCGAGATCGACAGGCCCAGGCCGGTGCCGCCGGTGGTGCGGGCGCGGGCGGGGTCGGCCCGCCAGAACCGGGTGAACACGTTGGCGGCCTCCCCCGGGCGCAGGCCGACGCCGTGGTCCTCGACGACCACCGCGACGGCATCCGGCCCGACGGCGACGTGCAGGTCGACCGGACGCCCGTCGCCGTGCTCGATGGCGTTGACGACGAGGTTGCGCAGGATGCGCTCGACCCGGCGCTCGTCGACCTCGGCCTCGGCGGGCTCGGCCGGGGCGTGCACCGTGACGACGCTGCCGCGGCGCTCGGCCAGCGGCCTGGCCGCGGCGACCACCTTGGCGATGGTGCCGCGCAGGTCGACCGGCTCGACGTCGAGGGCAGCGGCCCCGGCGTCGAACCGGCTGATCTCGAGCAGGTCGGCGAGCAGGTCCTCGAACCGGTCGAGCTCGCCCGCGAGCAGCTCGGCCGAGCGTCCCACCGTGGGCTCGAAGCCGTCGCGCGACTCGTGGATGACGTCGACCGCCATCCGGATCGTGGTCAGTGGCGTGCGCAGCTCGTGCGACACGTCGGAGACGAAGCGCTGCTGCACCGCCGAGAGGCCCTCGAGCTGGCGGATCTGCGACTGCAGGCTGTCGGCCATCCCGTTGAACGAGGTGGCGAGCAACGCGAGGTCGTCCTCACCGCGGGTCGCCATCCGCTCGTTGAGCTTGCCTGCCGACAACCGCTGCGCGACCTCGCCCGCTCGCCGCACCGGCGCCACGACCTGCCGGGTGACCACCCAGGCGACCGCGCCGACCAGGAGGGTCAGGATGACGCCGGCCACGAGGAAGGAGTTGCCGATCAGCCCCATCGTCGCCACCTCCTGCGTCATCGGGTAGATGAAGTAGAGGTCGTAGGCCCCGGCGTTGGGCACCTCGACGACACTGCCCACCATGACGGCGGGCAGTCGCCTGCCGTCGACCGTGACCTCGCGCA
Source organism: Actinomycetales bacterium (assembly GCA_038330415.1). Taxonomy (GTDB): domain Bacteria; phylum Actinomycetota; class Actinomycetes; order Actinomycetales; family Dermatophilaceae; genus Fodinibacter. The sequence goes on from JBBQNZ010000235.1 coordinate 2,768, forward strand.
GCTGGGTCTGCTGGCGGCCCGGGGACGCCGCGGTCGCCGCCCGCAGCTCGGGGCTGACCGCGTCGATGTCCAGGGCCCCGCTGGTGAGCTTCGCCAGCACCACGTCGCTGTCGTTCCCGGCCGAGCGGTCCATGATGACGTACCGGCTGGGCTGGGGGCCGGGCTCGCTGAGGATCTGCGACATGATGTCGTTCGCCGCGTCGTCGAGCTCGACGACCGAGGCGGAGGTGGAGTTGTTCCAGCGGTTCTGGGCCTGCGTCGACAGGTTGAGCGACTCGTTGACCGCCGCGGTCAGCCGGTCGCTCTCGAGGCCACCGGCGATCTGCTGGTGCAGCACCCCGCCGAGCAGCGACACCACGAACAGGCCGAGGAGCATGGTCGTGGTGACGACGCGCAGCTGGAGGGACTGGCGCCAGCGGTGAACCAGGTGGGACACCCCGCCCCGAACGGACTGCGGCGCGTCGGCGAGGCTGCGGGGGGCGTGACTGCGAGCCGGTGCCAGCGCCGTCCGCAACCGCACCCGCAGATCGGCGGCTCCGGACACGCTCAGGCCCGGCCTGCCTTGTAACCGACGCCGCGCACGGTCACCACGATCTCGGGGTGCTCCGGGTCGTGCTCGATCTTGGACCGCAGTCGCTGCACGTGGACGTTGACCAGCCGGGTGTCACCGGCGTGGCGATAGCCCCACACCTGCTCAAGGAGCACCTCGCGGGTGAAGACCTGCCACGGCTTGCGGGCCAGCGCCACGAGGAGGTCGAACTCCAGCGGGGTGAGGCTGAGCGCTCCGCCGTCGCGGGTGACCGAGTGGCCCGCGACGTCGATGGCGAGGTCGCCGATGGTGAGGCGCTCGGGCTCGGGCTCGTTGTCGCGCCTGAGCCGGGCGCGCACCCGGGCGATGAGCTCTTGCGGCTTGAACGGCTTGACGACGTAGTCGTCGGCACCCGACTCCAACCCCACGACGACGTCGACGGTGTCGGTCTTCGCGGTGAGCATGACGATGGGGACACCGGACTCGGCGCGGATCTGACGGCAGACCTCCAGGCCGTCGATGCCGGGCAGCATCACGTCGAGCAGCACCAGGTCGGGCCGGTAGTCGCGGAACGCACCGATGGCGGACGGGCCGTCGGCGACGTGGTCGACCTCGAGCCCCTCGTTGCGCAGGACGATGCCGAGCATCTCCGCCAGCGCCAGGTCGTCATCGACGACCAGTACGCGACCTTTCACGTCGGCCCGTTCCTTCCTCACGGCGGTGCCACACAAGGCCTTCATCCTCGCACAGCACTCTGGGAAGACCCTGTACACCAGATGGGCG
>JBBQNZ010000236.1:0-4017 GCA_038330415.1 Actinomycetales bacterium
GAAGCCGTCGCGGAAGGCGAACCGGCGCGTCTCCTCGACCTCGTCGACGTCCCAGTAGCCCGCGAACTTCTGGCCCTCGGGCGAGGTCATGTAGTAGGTCGACCTGGTGCCGGGGCGCAGCTCGTGGTCGACGAAGGTCGCCGGGTACTCGGGCGGCCCCCACACCTGCTCGAGCTGGCGGGCGTCGGCGTAGAGCCCCCAGACGCGCTCGACCGGCGCGGCGAACTCGGCGGTGATGGTGAGGGTGCGGTTCTCGACGCCCTTGGTGATGTCGGTGACGGGCATGTCAGCTCTCCTTGGGAAGTAGTAGTGCATCGATTCGGGCGACCCGCCCCCGCCACACGCTCTCGAGCTCGTCGAGCATCGAGGACACGGACCGGACCGCCTCCACGTCACCGCTGGCCAGCTGCTCACGGCCGGACCGCCGCTTGGTCAGCAGGCCGGCCCTCTCGAGCACGGCGACGTGTTTCTGGACGGCGGCGAAGCTCATGTCGTAGCTCGCCGCCAGGGCGGTGACCGAGTGCTCACCGGCCAGCACGCGACGCAGGATGTCGCGCCGGGTGCGGTCAGAGAGAGCGTGGAAGAGGGCATCGGCCCGGTCCTCGCTGCTGTCGATCACGGGTACAACATACAACCAGTTGGTTGTATGTTGTCAAGGGAGGGCTCAGGTTCGTCTGGCGGCCGGCCCGGCCGGTTCCCACCGGAAGCGCCACCGCAGCACGACGGCACCGGCCAGGGCCCAGGCCAGCAGCACGGCCAGGTGACCGAGGGGCAGGCCGGATGCCGCCCCGGGGGCGAGGACCTCGCTCATCGCCGCGGAGGCGTGGCGCAGCGGGAAGACCCACGACACCGCGTCCAGCACCGGCGGGAAGCTCGCGCCGACGATGAAGATGTCGGAGATGAAGGCCAGGGGCAGCAGCGTGCCCAGCGTGACGCCGGTGAGTGCCTGCGCCGAGTGCACGAACGTCATCACGGCCAGGCCCACGACGGCGAAGCAGACCGCGGCGACCGTGAGCACCAGTGCGGCAGCGGGCAGCCCGGGCGGCCACGCCGGGCGGAACGCCAGCGCGGCGAGCACGACGATCACCACCCCGGTGAGCAGGGCGACCGCCAGCGCTCCGACGACCCGGCCCACCACCAGCGTGCCGGCGGGTAGCGGCGTGCCCCCGGTGCGCTTGAGCACCCCGCGGTCGCGCGCCTCGGCGACGCCCTGCGGCATGTTGACGTAGGCCGTCACGGCGGCGCCGTAGATCGCCATGGCCCCCGCGTAGAAGACACCCAGGGTCTGGCCGTCCTCCATCAGCAGGTCACCGCCACCGTTGACGGCCGGGATGATCGCCACCAGCAGCACCGGGAAGGCGACGGCGAAGAAGACGGCTGAGGCGTTGCGCCACAGCACCGACTGCGCGTGGCGCACCTGGTCGACGACGAGCGCACCGGTCGACGGGGTGCTCGTGCCGCGGGCCGCCGAGTCGGCCAGCCGTCGGCGGGCCCGCGCCCGGCTCGCCCGCTGCTCGGTCGGGCGGGAGGCGTCGCGGTCGCGGTCCCGGCCCAGCTGCACGGTCGCCACCACGGCCCCGGCCAGCCCCCAGAGGGCGAGGACTGCGAGGTGGTCGAGCTCGAAGCCGGACCCGCTCAGGTAGGGGTTGAGGGCGTCACCGAAGACGGCCGTCAGGTGCTTGAGCGGGAACAGCCAGCCGATCGTGGCGAGCCAGTCCGGCATCTGCCCGCTCATCATGAACATGTCGGAGATGAACGCGAGCGGGATGACGATGCCGTTGCTCACCGCGATGGTCAGCTGCATCGACGGCAGGGCCATCGCCAGCGCGAGCCCCAGCGCGCTGAAGCACGCCGACGCGACCAGCAGGGTGACGATGATCGCGAGGATCGACCGGCTGGGCACCTGCAGGTCGTAGAACGCGACCCCGGCACCGAGCACGAGGCCGGTCGAGACCAGCCCGAGCAGGAGGGCGGCGCCCACCCGCCCCGCGATGAGCAGCCACCGCGGCGCCGGGGTGCCCGACTGGCGCTTGACCACCTCGGTCGCGCGCGCCTCCGCCAGGCCCACGGCGAGGAAGGTGAAGGTCGCCATGACGACCCCGAACGAGGCCATGCCCGGCGCCAGGAACTGCACCATCCGCACACCGCCCTCGGCGACGAGCTCGTTGCCGACGAGCGCGGACAGGAGCACGAAGAACAGCAGGGGCAGGCCGATGCTGAGGATGAGCGTGATGGGCGTGCGGCGCAGCGCGACGAGCTCGTGGCGGGTCTGGCGCCACAGCCGGAGCGGGTCCGAGCCCCGGGCTCTGGCCGGATGCCGGGTGCTCGCGACGGCGGTCATCACAGGTCCGCCTCGGCCCCGGTGTCGAGCGCCTGCTCGCCGACGAGGTCGAGGTAGACGTCCTCGAGGCTGGGGCGCGCCAGGGTCAGGGCGTCGAGCTCCACGCCGCGGTCCATGGCCCAGGTCGCGATCGTCGCGACGTCCGCCGTCGGCGTATGCGTGCGCACCTCGACGACGCTGCCGGCGATCCGCCGGTCGCTACCCAGGGTGGGCAGGTCGGCGCCGTCCAGGCCGGCCGGCATCCGGAACGAGATGACGGTGGCTGCCCCGGCGGTCGCGGCGAGCTCCTCGGGCGTGCCGGCGGCGACGACCCGGCCGTGGTCGATGACGACGACCCGGTCGGCGAGGTGCTCGGCCTCGTCGAGGTAGTGCGTCGTCAGCAGGATCGTGGCGCCGAGGGCGCGCAGGCTCTCGACGAGGTCCCAGGCGCGGCGGCGCGCCGAGGGGTCGAAGCCGGTCGTCGGCTCGTCGAGGAAGAGCAGGTCGGGGTCCCCGACGATGCCGAGCGCGAGGTCGAGGCGGCGCTTCTGGCCGCCGGACAGGGTGCTCACCCGGGCGTCGGCCTTCTCGTCTAGGCCGGTGACGGTGATGACCTCGGCCACCGGGCGGGGGTGCGAGTAGTAGCCGGCGTGCAGCCGGATCAGCTCGCGGGGGGTGAAGTTGTCCTCGAAACCGGCCTCCTGCAGCACGATCCCGATGCGGTCGCGGAAGGCCCGCCCGCCGGACTGCGGGTCGTGCCCCAGCACCGACACCGTCCCGGCGTCGCGGGAGCGGTAGCCCTCGAGGATCTCGACCGTCGTGGTCTTCCCCGCCCCGTTGGGCCCGAGCAGCGCGACGACCTCGCCCTCGCCGACGGTCAGGTCGAGTCCGTCGACCGCTGCGACGCCCCCGTAGACCTTGCGCAGACCGGTGACCTCGATGGCCGCCATGTGGTACCTCCGATGCCCGGCCTGCCGCCCGGCGCGACAGCGCCCGGCACCAGTCAAGCGTGACGGCAGGAGGTCGGCACGATCCTGTGAGGGATACCTCGCCTGCGACGGTCAGCCGCCCGAGGGCTCCTTGACCTCCGACCGGTCGACGTCGCCGTCGAGGAGGTCGCCGGCGGCCGCCACCAGCAGCGGATGCAGGGTGGTGTCGCCCCAGCGGATGCGCGCGAGCAGCTCGTGGCGCATTCGTGGCTCCCAGAACTTGCGGATGTGCGTGGCGATCTCGACCGCGGCCTGGTCGGGCGGCAGCGCCTCGAAGTTGCGGACCAGGTCGTGGCCGAGCCGCACGACCGGCGGCTCCCCGTGGCCGGTGGGACCGCTCATCGGGGCAGCGCCGCCGCGGCCACCGCATCAGCCCGCGCCGCCTCGGTGACCACCTCGACCTGCACGGCGGTCACCTTGTACTCGGGGCAGTTGGTGGCCCAGTCGGAGTTCTCGGTCGTCACGACGTTGGCGCCGGTCACCGGGTGGTGGAACGTCGTGTAGACGACGCCGGCCGGCATCCGCTCGGACACCACGGCGGTGAGCCGCGTCGTGCCCACCCGCGATGACAGCTCGACGACGTCGCCCGACGTGATGCCGCGCAGCTCGGCATCCGCGGGGTGGATCTCGAGGACGTCCTCCGGGTGCCAGGTGGAGTTCGGGGTGCGCCGGGTCTGCGCGCCGACGTTGTACTGCGACAGGATGCGC
>JBBQNZ010000237.1:0-3996 GCA_038330415.1 Actinomycetales bacterium
CCGCCGGCACGACGGCATCCCGCAGCGCGTCGGGCACGGGGCCGCCGGCGGCCCGCACGGTCCAGCCGGTGTCGAGCGGGCGGATCACTCCGTCGCAGCCACCGTCGGGGCCGGCGCGAGCCAGCCGGCCCGGTTGACCCGGTGCAGCAGCACGACGGCGATGATGCCGACGACCGCGAGGGCGAGCAGGCCGATGACGTAGAAGATCGCGAGCACCGTGGCGAGGAACACCAGGCCCACCAGCTGCACGCCGCCCGCGATGGGCGCCGCGATCCGGATGCCGCTCGCCCAGCGGCGCTGGTCGCTGTCGCCCTCGACCGGGTCGAGGTCGCGGATGGCGGTGGCCAGCTGGTGCAGCACCACGACGTTGACCAGGATGCCGGTGAAGGCAGCGCCCCACTCGACGCCGATCACGCTGTTGGTGAAGGGCGTGCCGGTGATGACCGCGACCGGGATGCCGACCAGCGCGGCCGCCCGGGCCCGGGCGAAGCCGGTGTGCAGCGCAGGACCACCGGCCAGGCCGATGAACAGCCAGAAGTAGCCCACCAGGTCGGGCAGCACGTCCCAGCCGAGCAGCGGGAGGTCGAGCACGACGACGAGGAGGCCCCAGGCGGCCCAGCTGAAACGCGGCATGGCGCACACCCTAGGCGGGTGGGGCCTGCGGCGGGTCGACCTTCCGCCCGCCGGTGCGATCGGGTAGACAGGCGGCAGCCGCGGTGCGCCCACCGCCACCCCCGCAGGAGGTCGTATGCCGTTTCGCGACGTCGGGAAGGCCGCCCAGTCCGCGATCTACCGGGCCGGCACCTTCGGCCGGCGACCCGAGGTGCCCACCGACGGCGCAGCACTCGAGGAGGCGGCCCGGCGGGCCATGTCGCGCCGCGGCTTCGCCTACGTGGCCGGGTCGGCGGGTGGCGAGTCCACGGCGCGGGCGAACCGCGAGGCGTTCGCCCGGTGGCGGGTGGTGCCCCGCATGCTCGTCGACACCAGCGAGCGCGACCTCGGGGTCGAGCTGTTCGGGCGCCGGCACGCGTCACCCCTGCTCGTCGCCCCCATCGGCGTGCTGTCCGCAGCACACGCCGATGCCGACCTCGCGGTCGCCCGGGCGGCTCGCGAGCAGGGGGTCACCCCCATCCTCAGCACCCAGGCGTCGGTGCCCATGGAGGACGTCGCCGCTGCGCTGCGCGGCGCCGGCCACTGGTACCAACTCTACTGGAGCAGTGACGACGACCTGGTCGCCAGCCTGGTCCGCCGGGCCGAGGCCTGCGGCAGCGAGGCGATCGTCGTCACGCTCGACACGGCATACCTCGGCTGGCGCCCACGCGACCTCGACCTGGGGCACCTGCCCTTCGCCCGCGGTGAGGGCATCGCCCAGTACACCTCCGACCCCGTGTTCCGCCGGCTCGTCGCCGACCGGGTCGCCGCCCGGGCCGCGGCCGAGCCCGAGCCGCAGCCGCGGCCGACCCCCGCGGCGGTGCGCACACTGGTGACGTTGAGCCGTAACCACCCCGGCGAGACCCGTCGCAACCTGTCGGCCCCCGAGCCCCGGGCCGCCGTCGAGACCTTCCTCGACGTGTTCTCCCGCCCCTCGCTCAGCTGGGCCGACCTACCCCGCCTGCGTGAGCTGACCCGGCTGCCGGTGGTGCTCAAGGGGGTGCTGCACCCCGACGACGCGCGACGCGCGGTCGACGAGGGGGTCGACGGCATCCTCGTGTCGAACCACGGCGGCCGCCAGGTCGACCGCTCGGTCGCGGCGCTCGACGCGCTCCCCGGCGTCGCGGATGCCGTGCGCTTCTCGGGCTCCGACGTGCCGGTGCTCTTCGACAGCGGCATCCGCTCGGGCGCCGACGTGTTCGTCGCCCTCGCCCTGGGGGCGGATACCGTGGGCATCGGCCGGCCGCACGTCTACGGGCTGGCGCTGGCGGGCGCCGCGGGGGTCGCCGAGGTGCTGCGCAACATCACGGCCGAGCTCGACCTCACGATGGCCCTGACCGGCTGCCGCACCCTGGCCGACATCACCCGAGACCGCCTCGTCGAGGCCCCGCCCACCCCCCACTGAACCCCCGGTCGACGGCGACCTATTGCGAAATACCCACCGCGCGGGGGCCCCGAACTGACGTTCCGTACTTCTCGGTCGGGTTATCTCGTGGATTTGCGGGGCGGTCCTTCCACCTTGTTGAAGGCGTCTAGGGATCGGGCTTCGACGTCGGTGACGATGTCGCGTAGGCGTCGGGCGTTGTCGAACCACGCCTGGTAGCGAGATGCTTGGTCCTGGGTGAGGGTCCGGGTCACGGTCTTGCCAGCGACGGTGCGGGTCCAGTGCAGGTACGGGCCGTGCAGTGCTGGCGGGTCGGCCTTGCACCGGCAGTTGTCCTTGCCACACCGCATGAACCTGCGCGAGAGGGTGCCAGGCAGTGCGTAGTCGAGGTCTGCCAGCGCGGCGCTGATCCGGGCGCCTGGTAGTGGTGTCTTCTTCGCCAACGGCTCGGTCCCTTCCGCGTGTCGCAATGCCCTTCGACTGGCAGTCGAAGGATAGCATTGGGGTGCACCGTCGGAGGCCGTCAAGGATCGGGGTGTCGTGATGGGCGAAGGCAACGACCTGGCCTCGGAGTTGGCCAAGGACGCGGGGGGCTTCGGGCTCACTTCACGGTCTCTGGGTGGTCTGCCGATCGTGAACCACGTCCTGGACCGCCTCGGCCTGCCTGCCCTGCTGGGCGAGGCCTTGGGTGAGGTCGATGGCCGTACCAAGCTGACGCCGGCCGCGGCAATCCGGCTGGTGATCGCCAACCTGGTGCTGGGCCGTGAACCGCTGTATGCGCTGGGTGAGTGGGCCGCCCGCTATGACCCGGCGCTGCTCGGCATGGGGCCCTGCGAGGTCGCTGCGGTCAACGATGATCGGGTCGGCCGGGCACTGGACGCGCTGTTCGACGCTGACCGGGCCAGCCTGTTGACCACCGTCATGCTCGCCGCGATCAGCGAGTTCAGCATCGACACCAGCCGGCTGCACAACGACTCGACCTCGATCAGCGTGCACGGTGCCTACCGCGACGCTGACGGCAGCCGGCGGGCTGGGAAGCCGACCCCGGTGATCACCCAAGGGCACTCCAAGGACCACCGTCCGGACCTCAAACAGCTGGTCTGGATCCTCACGGTCAGCGCCGATGGGGCCGTTCCGATCGCCTACCGCCTCGCCGACGGCAACACCGTCGATGACCCGACGCACGTCCCGACCTGGGACGGCCTGGTTGCGCTGACCGGCCGGGTCGACTTCCTCTACGTCGCAGACAGCAAGCTGTGCTCCCGGCAGGCGATGGGGCACATCGCCGGCCGTGGTGGCCGGTTCGTCACCGTGATGCCCCGCTCCCGTAAGGAAGACGGCGCGTTCCGGGACTGGTTGCAGACCCACACCCCGGTCTGGACCGAAGCCGCCCGCCGGCCCGGCGCACGGCTGGGCGAACCCGACGAGGTCTACTGCACGACCCCGGCGCGCACGCCGTCGGCCGAGGGCTACCGCATCGTCTGGGTCCACTCGACCGCTAAAGCCGGCCGCGACGCCGCCAACAGGATGGCGCGCACCGAAGCTGGCATTGCCGCGATCGACGCCCTCGCCCTCAAACTCGCCGGGACCCGCAACCGCCTCAAGACCCGCGCCGCAGTCGAGCAGGCCGCAGCGGCGGCACTGACCGACACCCGCTGCGAGAAGTGGGTCACCTTCACCATCGGCCAGAGCACGACCACCACCTACAAGCAGGCAGGACCCGGCCGGCCCAGCGCCGCGACGAACTACCGGGAGGTCTTGACCACCCGCTACACCATCAGCGCCGACATCACCCTGGAGCGCATCGCCTACGACGCCGTCAGCGATGGCTGCTTCCCACTGATCACCTGCGACCGTGTCCTGTCCGACGCCGACGTGCTCGGCGCCTACCGCTACCAGCCCAACCTCGAACGGCGACACCACCTACTCAAGAGCGTCCAAGACGCCGCACCGGTCCTGCT
>JBBQNZ010000238.1:0-3859 GCA_038330415.1 Actinomycetales bacterium
CCTACCAGGGCCCACCACCGGCCAGAGCAGGCAGAACAAGGCGGCAGCGACCCTGCCCTACCTCAGGTCCCCAACCCGTCACGCCGCAGCACAGCGAACCCGCCGTCAGCCTGTTGGCCCTTTCGGACCCACGCTCCTAGCAGAAGCGAACAGCTGACAGGCCGCTGAACGTGGGTGGCCCTCAGCTGTGGGGCGACCAACGACTCGTCGGCGGCGAAGTCGGCGAAGTGGGTTCTGCCATCGATGACCAGATCGCGCAACACCACGAGTGCTCATCGATCGCCGAGCACGTCGAGCGATGCCGCAACGGGACACGACGAACGCAGCGCGGAAGCAGGCAACAAGGCGGCTCAGCACGGCTTGACGAACTCGGGCGGGCCTCCGGCGGGTGGGTTGTCCGGTCAGGAGTCGGCGGGCGCGTCGATGAAGCCTGTCATCGAGGTCAGGGCGCCGGCGGTGTCGTAGGTGGCGAACGAGGTGCCTGTCCCGACGACGGTCCGGTCGCCGAGCACCATGGCCCACCGAGCCAGCGAGCGGTCGTGGTGACCAAGGAACGTCTCGGTGACGAAGTGACCTCCGGGAGCGTTCTGTTGGAAGCGCGTCATGTAGGCGACGATCTCCTCGACACCCTCGGCGTGCACCGTAGGGTCGGTGTACGTGCAGCTCGTGGCCAGCACCCCGTCGCACGCTTCGCGCCGGGCGGCGACATCGGTGATGGTCCACAGTTCGCCGTAGGCGTCCCACTGTGAGCGGTGGTCGCGTGCAGCTGTCATCTGGTCCTCGTCTCCTGGGTGGTGCGGCCACCGGGCGGTGGCCCGGCGCTGCCGGGCGTGCTCAGCCGCCCGGCGGGTGCGGTTGGTGCGGCGGAGAACTCTCTTCGCCGGGCGGTCAGGGCATAGAGCACGTAGCCGTGGGACAGCACGAGCAGCGGGGCGATGAGCCCGAAGGTGACCCACATGACGCCGATCCCCTGCTCGAGCGTTCCGGCCCTGGCCACGGTGACGCCGACGGAGGCCAGGTCCGTGAGGCCCACCACGGTGAACACCCATGCCAGCGGAACCGTCAGGGGTGAGCGCCGGTAGGCAGCCAGGGCAACGATGACGCCGGTCACCGCGGCGGCGAGGTCGCCGTAGGCGATGATCTCGATGGCACCCATGTCCTGACCGGCGGCGACCTGTCCCGGCGCGAGCATCGTCAGCCCGAGGAACCTGAATCCCTGGATCAGGAGGACCGGGCCGACGGCGAGGAACACGTCCGCGGACTGCAGCCGGCCGAGCACGAACTGCCGGAACGCTGTTCCGAAGATGATCAGGCCGACGGTGAACTGGATGGCGACGATGAGGTAGGGCGACGGCATCAGCGGGGTCTCCCTTCCTGGTGTGGTTTCTGCTCGAAAGACGACTTGATGGCGAGGAAAGCCGCGATGGTGGCGACGAGCCCGGCCGCGGTCCTCACGGCGTGCAGGGCGAGCCACCAGTGCAGCTGGGAGGTGAGCTCGCTCGACGACATGCCACCGGACCAGATGCGGATGTTGACCGGGAGGTGGTAGACGAGCGTCACCAGCACCGAAACGCTGAGGCCGGCCAGCGCCACAGCCCAGCGCCGCTTCGCCGCGGAACCGGCAGCGGCGTCCCGCCAGGACCAGATGGCACCGATGAAGGCGGGGATGAGCGTGATCGCGATGCACGGGAGGAGGAAAAGGAAGGTGTTCAACCACGTGTCGCCGTAGACCACGGGGTCGATCTGCACCCAGAGCCGCCCCAGGCCCATGCCGATGGTCAGCATCACGGCGGTGAACCCGAGTGACCCACCGAAAGCCATGGCCCACATCGTCCAGGGTCGGGGCCTGTCGTTCGAGGTGCTCGTCATCATGGTGCCTTTCTGTTCAGGAGGCTGAAGATCAGCGGGGGTGCGAGCCGGCTGAGCCACTTCAGTCCCAGTGCCTGGCCCGGAGCGATCTCCTCGCGGCCGCGTCGCAGCCCTGCCATCACGGCGGTCACGAGGTCGTCGACGGGCATCCGCGAGAAGCTCGGGTTCAGTCCGCGCGCGAGGGGGGTGTCGACGATCGGGGGGAGGACCTCGACGACCCGCACCGAGCTGCCCTTGAGCTGGTGGCGCAGCGAGATCGTCCACGCGTGGATGAACGCCTTGGCGCCCGAGTAGACCGGTGCCCGGGCGTAGGGCACCCAGGCGAGCCCGGAGCTGACGTTGATGATCGTCGACGGGCGCAGCATGAGGTCGGGGAGGAAGGCGTCGACCATGCGCATCGGACCGGCAACGTCGATGGCCACCTCCTGGAGCTGGCGCTCCAGGGGGAACCCGGCCGTCACGTCGAAGAAGTGCATCACCCCGGCGCAGTTGACGAGCATGTCCAGCCCACCGCCGGCGACGACCTGCCGACGAAGGGCCCGCACCTGGTCGTCATCGGTCACGTCGCACACGACCCCCTCGATCGACCGATGGCTCTGGGCGACGGCAGCCAGTCGTCCGGCGTCGCGACCGGTGACCACGACCGACGCCCCCTCCCCGGCAAGGGCTCGGGCCAGGGCCATCCCGATCCCCGAGCTGCCGCCCGTCACCAGCACCCGCTGCCCTGCGACCGGGAGAAGGGACCTCGACCTGTCCCGGCTGGGCCACCGACCGTCAGGGCGCGAATGCCCGGCGCGGTCAGTGCTCGCGACTCTGACGGCAGGCGCCGTCCGAGCCTCGCCGCCTTCCGGCATTGATCTCACTTGCGTCATGCAAGTGACCATACGCAAGATCGCTCCGTAGATGCAAGTAGGATGTGGTGATGTCGACCTCGACCTCGACCTCGGCCTCACCGGCGCCGGAGCTGCGATCCTCGTGCCCGGTCGCCGCGTCGCTCGACGTGCTCGGAGACCGGTGGACCCTGGTCGTGCTCCGCGACCTGCTCATCGGCGGGCGTACCCACTTCGCCGACTTCGCCGCCGACGAGTCGATCGCCACCAACACCCTCGCCGAGCGCCTCCAGCGCCTCCGCGACAGCGGCATCATCGGCCGGGTCCGAGATCCCGAGGACGGCAGGCGTTGGGTCTACGTGCCCCGACGCCCTGCCATCGAGCTCATCCCGGTGCTGGTCGACCTGATGATCTGGGGAATCGCCAACACCCGCGTGGAGGTGCCCTCGGAGCAGGCTGCTGCGGCCCGGCATCGTGAGGAGCTGATCGCCCAGATCACCAAACAGGCGCAGTCCCGGATGGTCGACTGAAGGCCGTGCCCCTTCGGTGATCGGCCTCAACGTCCCACTCAGGGTCGTTCGGCCCTGGGTCGACGCCGAACGTGGGTAACTCTCGCCGCCCAGGCAGCGGGTTTGGCCCACGTTCTGATTGAGTGCCGTGCCGGCGCCCGCAGGCTCTCACATCTGCCTGCGGCGCACCCCGCTCACACGGGGCCGGTCCCGCCCGAGCCGTCGCCCTCGTTCTCGACGATCTTCCAGTCGCGAGCCTTGTCCGCCGCGCTGCACACCGCCGTTCGACGACGACCAACAGGCGGCGCAGTGACGCGCGTCGCTGTGCCCTCCAAAGGAGCGAATGCGGGCCGGCGAGCACGCAAGGGCTGTCAGCTTCTTGGGAGGTCGCCTCATCTCAACGGCGGAGAGGCCGAGGCGATGGGTGCGAGTCGCTGACCCTCTTATGGGTGGCGGCGCGGGTCAGAGATGGTCGGCTGAGGGGAGGCCGACGAGGGCCGCGGAGATGTTCCAGAGCCGGGCCGCCGCCGTGGTGTCCTGTGAGGCCTTGGATGAGGTCTTGGGTTTGCTGTTGGCGAAGTACCGGCCGGTCACGCCCTGCACGTCCGGGGATGAAGCGAGGTACACCGAGGTGGCGGCACCGCGCTCGGG
>JBBQNZ010000239.1:0-3766 GCA_038330415.1 Actinomycetales bacterium
TCGGTCTCGGTGCTCGGCACGGTCTGCGGACCGCCCCGGTCGGCGGCCGTCCTGCACGCCGGCCAGGACGCCGTGTACCTCGACCTCGACGGTGCGTGCCTCGGGGTGTTGTCGTCGCGTGCGGTGCTGGTGCCCTGCGGCGTGCGCACGCAGCGTCCCCGGCTCCCGGCGCTCCACCCCGGCGACGGTGCCACCGTGGGGGGCGGCTCGATCGCGCTGCCGGGGCTCGAGGTCACGGTCACGCAGATCATCGACACCACCGTCGGAGTCCTCGTCGCCGATGACATCGCCTCCGGAGCCCACCTGCTCCGGCACGCCGTCGGTGACCGGCTGGCCTCGGCGATCGCCGAACTGCCCGAGGACCCGATGCGGCGGCTGGCCGCGTGCGATTCCGCTGCGGTGGCCGGGCTCCTGGGGTTCGGCAGCGGGCTCACCCCGCTCGGCGACGACGTGCTGGCCGGGTGGCTGGCTGCTGCGGTGGCGACCCGGCACCCCGCGCTGGGTGCCCTCCGTCGCCGCGTCGTGCGATCCGCCCGGCAACGGACCACCACACTCTCGGCCACCCTGCTGGAGTGCGCCGCCTGCGGCGAGGGTGTGCCGCAGTTCCGCAACCTCCTACGCGCCATGGCCACCGGTGACCCTGATCGCGTCGAGCGGGCAGTCGACGACCTGCTCGACATCGGCGGCACCTCCGGGTCGGGGCTGGTGCTCGGCGCACTGGCCGCCGTGGAGTCCCTTCAGCTGCTTTCACCCTCACTTCAAGGAGCCTCCCGATGAGTCCCAGCGACGGGTACACGCACGTGGAGCTGCGCAGCGCCTATGCCGACTCGGTCACCCTGCTGCAGGTCAGCAGGGACGTTGCTGCGGCACCCGGGGTCCTCGCCGCGCAGGTGGCGATGGGCACCCCGCTCAACGTGGAGGTGCTCGCGGGCATGGGCTTCGACGTGCCCGCGTGTACCCCCAACGACATGGTCGTGGCACTCCGGCTGGAGTCGGAGGAGTCGCTTGCAGAAGCCCTCGCCGCCGTGGCCGGCGCGCTGGTGGTCACCGGCCGCCCTGACGGCGGAGCCACCGGAGCGGTGCGCCCGCGCACCACCGCCAGCGCCCTGCGGCGCTCAGGTGCCCCGCTGGCGATGGTGTCGGTTCCCGGCGAGCATGCCGCCGTCGAGGCCGCGGACGCCCTGGACGAGGGCGCGGACGTGATGATCTTCAGCGACAACGTGCCGGTCGACCAGGAGGTGGCGCTCAAGCGGCTCGCCGCCGACCGTGGGCTGCTGGTCATGGGCCCCGACTGCGGGACGGCGGTGGTGGGAGGCGTCGGGCTCGGTTTCGCCAACGTCACGCCTCGCGGAGAGGTCGGCATCGTCGCCGCCTCGGGCACGGGCTGCCAGCAGCTGATGTGCCTGCTCGCGGCGGCCGGTGTCGGTGTGAGCGCGGCCCTCGGCGTGGGCGGACGCGACCTCTCGACCGCCGTAGGCGGGCTCTCGACGATGGAGGCACTGCGCCGCCTGGACGCAGACCCGTCGTCGCACCGCATCGTGCTCGTGTCGAAGCCGCCCGCGCCCGAGGTGGCGCAGGCGGTCCAGAGGTACGCCGACGCCCTCTCGACACCCGTCGACCTCGCCCTGCTCGGCCTCGGCCGACCGGACCTGACGACGGCGACCGAGGAGCTGTTGCGCTCCCTCGAGGTGCCCGTGCCGCAGTGGCCGGTGTGGGGCGAGCGCGAGTGGCAACCGATGCCCGGGTACCTCCGGGGTCTCTTCGTGGGCGGCACCCTGTGCGACGAGGCGATGCTCGTCGCAGGTGAACGGCTCGGCCCGATCCGCAGCAACATCCCCCTCACCCCGCAGCTCGCGCTCGACGAGTCGCTCACGGCCGACGCCCACCTGATGGTCGACTTCGGTGACGACGCCCTCACGCGTGGCCGAGCCCACCCGATGATTGACCCGAGCCTGCGGCTGGAGCACCTGTCGCGGGCGGCCGCCGACCCGGCCACCGCAGTGCTCCTCCTCGACGTGGTGCTCGGGCACGGTGCGGAGCCCGACCCTGCTGCCCTCCTCGCCCCCGCAATCGCCGCCGCCATCGCCGCGGCCCGCGACGGTGGTCGCGAGCTCCCCGTCGTGGTCGCCTGCGTCGGCACCGAGGACGACCCGCAAGGGCTCACCCGGCAGGCGCGTGCCCTCGCCGAGGCGGGCGCAGAAGTGCACCTGTCCAACGCCCACGCGGCCGCCCGGGCCGCCTCGTTGACCACCGGAGCCACGTCATGACACTCGCGAACCCTCCCGCCTCATCGGGCACCCTCTCCGGGCTGTCCTCTGCCGGCGCCGGCCACTTCGCCACGGCGGTGGAGGCGCAGGGCGTGCTGGTGGAGCGGGTCGAGTGGCAGCCGCCGATGGCCGGCACCGCGGACGACCTGGCCGTGCTGGCCACCGACCCGCTCCGCCGTGCGGCGAACCAGCGCGCTGTCGAGGCGGTGCTCGCCAGCCAGGCGACGCTGGTGGACGTCGCCCCGGCCTCGGAGGTGCTGGGGCTGGAGCCCGGTCAGTTCCTCCACGCCGGTCCGCCGATCGCCTGGGAGCGCGCCTCGGGGCCACTGCGTGGAGCGCTCATGGGCGCGGCGGCCCTCGAGGGGCTGGTGGATGACGCCGAGGACGCGGTGGCGCTCTTCGAGGACGGCCGGTTCAGCCTCGAGCCGTGCCACCACCATCGCACTGTCGGCCCGATGGCCGGCGTGGTCTCCTCCTCGATGTGGATGTTCGTCCTCGAGGACCCCGCCACAGGGGGCCGAGCCTTCTGTTCGCTCAACGAGGGGCTGGGCAAGGTGCTGAGGTTCGGCGCCTACGGTCCGGAGGTCCTCGAGCGGCTGCGGTGGATGTCCGCCGTCCTCGGCCCGCTGCTGCGCGACACGGTGCGCGCCGGTGACCCGGTCGACGTCACCGGAATCCTCACCCAGATGCTGCAGATGGGCGACGAAGGGCACAACCGCAACCGCTCCGGCACGCTGATGATCCTCCGAGATCTTGCGCCAGCGCTCGTGTCGTCCGGCCACGACGCCGGCGACGTGGCGGAGGTGCTGCGGTTCATCGGCGGCAACGAGCACTTCTTCCTCAACCTGTCGATGCCGGCCTGCAAACTCGCGCTCGACGCGGCCCGCGGCATCGACGGGTCGACGATGGTGGTCGCAATGGCCCGCAACGGCACCGAGTTCGGCATCCAGGTGTCGGGTACCGGCGAGCAGTGGTTCGCCGGCCCGGCGCAGTCCGTCGACGGGCTGTACCTGGGCGGCTTCGGCCCCGAGGACGCCAACCCCGACATCGGCGACTCCGCGATCGCTGAGACGGCCGGCATCGGCGGGTTCTCCATGGCGACCGCCCCGGCGATCGTGCGGTTCGTCGGCGGGACGGTGCCCGACGCGCTCGCGACGACCCGGCGGATGCACGAGATCACGCTTGCGAAGAACCCTCGGTGGACGATCCCGGTGCTCGAGTTCGAGGGCGCACCCACCGGCATCGACGTCACCGCCGTCTGCCGGACCAGCATCCTGCCGCAGATCAACACGGGGATGGCAGGCAACCGGCCCGGAATCGGGCAGGTCGGAGCCGGGCTGGTCAACCCGCCCGCCGAGATCTTCCCCGCCGCCCTGGCCGCCCTGGCCGAGCGGACCCGATCCCGCCGGTGACCCCGCACGAGGGCACCGCGCTGCGCCACTTTCGGCACGGTCACCATGACACCGGCTGAGCTCCTCGGGTGGGCCGAGCACGACCGG
>JBBQNZ010000240.1:0-3603 GCA_038330415.1 Actinomycetales bacterium
GCATACCCCCAAGCACGGCCTGCACCGCCGCCTCGATCGTCACCCCCAAACCCTACCAAGTTAAAACACATTTCGCAGAGACACGCCGACGCGAAATCGCAAGTCACAGTGCTACAGCGCCACTACTTCAGGAGGTCTGAGACTCAGACCTCCGGAAGTAGAGGTGGGTTGAGTGTTGAGATTCATGCGGGCCTGACGTGGTAGGTGATTGGGCGGCCGCCGGGCAGGCGCGCAGGTGTGTTGTTCAGCTCGTCGGTGAGCAACTGGAGGGCGCGGGCGACGCGGTGAGTGTCGGGCCGGTCGAGGGTGAGGGTGATCCCGGTCGTGGTGTAGTCGATGCGGCCGCCGAGGTGCAGCAGGTGGCGGGTGATGGCGCGGTACTCGTCGGGGTCGGCCAGGTAGGCGTTGAGGTGTTCGGCGAGCCACGCTTCGGCGTTGAACGCGAGCAGTCGTAGCACCATCTGCAGGCCGCGGCGGGCCAGGTGCGGTCGGGCTCGTGTCGCGCCGGGGTCCAGGTCGGTCGCGAGCACCTTGGCCGGGATGGGTTTGAGTGCCGTCTTCGCGTCGGCCAGCGCGGTCTGGGCGTGCCGGATCCGGGCGTGCGTGCCGGGCAGCGCGGCGTTCATCTGCTTGGGGGTCCCCGGCCCGTTCAGCAGCTGCGGCAGGGCGCGTTCGGCCGCGACCAGCTCGGCCTCGGCCGCCTTCACGTTCTTGCGGGCCGCGAGGCGGGCCGGGTTGGGCACCGCCCGGGTCTCGGGTGCGATGTCCATGTCGTAGCAGGCCAAGGCGTCGATGCCGTTGTGCGCGGCGGCGTACTTGAACATGTTCTCGATCCGCCACCGGGCCCGCAGCCAGCACAGCAGGTCCGCGCCGGTCCCGGTCAGCACGGAGGTCAGCACCTGCAGCACCGGCTGGTCGTGCTCCAACAGGGTCAGCTGCCGGGCCTGCCCGTACCCCTTCAGGTGCACGGTCTCGTCGGCCAGGACCACGGTGACCCGTCGCCCGTCGCGGATCGTCCAGGACTTCTTCGGGGTCGCGGTGACCTGCACCAGCGGGGCGCGTCGATAGGTGACCCAGTCCGCGCGCGCGGCCCGGCACGCGGTGAAGGTGACCGGGTAGGCCCCGCCCCGGTCGAACCCGAGCAGCACCGGCGCGTGCGGGCCGATCACCGCCCGCAGCTGGGCCAGGACGCCGGGCAGGGTCGTGGACAGCCCGGTCGGCTCGCCACTGCCGAAGACCACGGCGCGGCCGCGGGCATCAACCAGCAGGGTGTCGTCCCGGCCGGGTTGGGCATGGCGACGTTTGGTGTTCCAGCCCTTGCCGACCGGCCGCGCCCCGGCGTAGGGCACGAAGTGGTCATCGACGAAGTACACCGGATCGCCCGCGGGATCACTGGCGAGCATCCCCGCAGCGAACGCGCGCTGCACCCCCAGCGGATCCGTGCCGTCGGCCAGCGCGGACAGCCGGGTCCGCAGCGTCTTCAGCTCCGGGATCATCGTGAGCCCGGCCACGGGCCCGGCCTCGGCGCGGCGCAGGTGCTTGGCCCCCTCGACCGTGTCGATCCTGAGGGCGAACCCCAGCGTCGTGGTCGCCAGGATGCCCAGGTCGTCGCAGCGGCGGGCCGGGCCACCGGCCAGCGTGGCGAAGATGGACCCCGCGCCGACCCGCCCCAGGTAGGCGTGCAGCAGCATCGCCCCCGCATACCGACACGCGAACGTCCCCGTGGTGATCCGCGCCGACCCCGCGAACGCCGACCCGGCACCGGCCGTACCGTCCCCCACCACCGCCGACCCCACCTGCTCGGTGGGCTCCTCGGTGGGCTCCTCGACGGGCTCCTCGACGGGCTGCTCGACGGGCTGCTCGGTGGGCTGTTCGGGGGACTCCAGAACTCCTGACATGGTGAGTTCATCTATGCGCGACGCGGGTGGCTTCTTTGACGCTGTAGGCGAGGACGAGGTCGGTGCCGGGGTAGCGGGTCTTGGTGGCGGTGAGGTCGTCGCAGAGTTCGTTGAGGGCTTTGCTGCGTCGGGGTGCTGAGGCGGGGTCGAGCCGGACGTGCAGGGTGGTGCCGGTGATCTGGAGGTCGCCGGGCAGGGTGAACGCTTCACGCAGCAGGGCGCGGGCTTCGTCCTGACCGCGGGCGTAGTGCGGCCGCAGGAGTCGGGCTAACGCGGATTCGGTGTTGTAGGCGCTCATCCGGATGGCGTGGGTCAGCAGCTTGCGTTCGGTCTCCAGGAGCCGGGTGCCGGGGCGGACCTGTTCGAGCGGGAGATGGGTGGGGGTGGCCTTGGAGGCCTGCTTGGCTTGGGTCAGGTGGTCGTGTGCGGCGGCGAGGTCCGCTGCTGCGGTGGGGTCGACCTCTGCCTTTCCCTGGTTGCGGGGTCGGCCGGCCTTGGCGGCCGCGGTGTCGATGGCTTGGGCGAGGCCGGCGTGGGCGCTGGTGACGCCGGTCCGGGCGGCCGCGACCCGGTGGATCGCGTGGGCTTTCGTGGGGTTGGGCACCAGCCGGGTCAGGTCGTCGGGTTGGTCGGCGTAGGAGTCCAGGGCGTCCAGGGCGAAGTGCTCGCGGGCGTACTTGAAGTAGTTCTCCTGGCGCCACCGGTTGGCCATCCGGTAGGCCATCTCGGCCGCGGTCAGGTCGGTGCGGTTGGTCAGGATCGGGGTCTGATGCCCGTCCGGGCTGCGTCGCACCACCAACCGCAACGTCACCGTGGCCGGCCTCACCGTGGCCGGCCTCACCGTGGCCGGCGTCGCCGGGTCCTCTGCCGCTTCCTGGGTGCTGGTGCTGGCCTTTTGGGCCGGGACGGGCAGGTCGATGCGGCGTTCGGCCAGCTGGTAGGTGCGGGTGGTGCCGTCGGGGGCGGTGTACTCGACGTCGGTGAACTCAGCGATCGGTGACCGTGTCCAGGTGCCCTTGTAGTAGGTCAGGATGTCGAACCCGGCGGCGAGGATCGCGGTGAACACCGCCGGTGAGTACCCGCCCCGGTCGAAGGTCACCGTGCACCGGCGGTCCTGTCCGACCAGGGCCCGCAGGTCGGGCAGTGGCCGGGCCAGCTCGGCGGCCAACGACTGCGACGGCGCGGCGGTGAGCACCATGACCGGGTCGCCGTCGGTGTCGCCGACCCAGGTCTCCTGCGTCGCGGGGCCCGCGATCCGCATCCGGGCGATGTGGGTCTTGGGCAGCTGCCGGGTCCCGGTGTAGACCCGCACGTGTCCGTCGAGGTGCAGGAACCCCACCGCGTCCGGACGGTTCTGGACGCGGTGGGCGCCCAGCGCTGCCTGCAGCTGGGCGCCTTTGCCGTGGCCGGCGAGCTCGGTCAGCTTGCGGCGCAGGGTCTTGACCTCCGGGGCCCGGTCCAACCCCAACACCCGCCCCAGATCAACCGGGCGCAGCCGGGTGGCACCCTCGGCGCGGGGCTCGCGCAGCAACGCCATGAACACCCCGGTCAACAAGGTCACCCGCAGCCCGTAGAACCCAGGACGCATCGGCCCGTAGGTGTCCTGCGCGACCGCCAGCAGGCCGGTGGCCTCCAACCCGGGCAACGCCAGCAGCAGCCCGACCTGGGGAAGGTGCGCGCCTTCGGTGATCACCACCGGCGCCTG
>JBBQNZ010000241.1:0-3595 GCA_038330415.1 Actinomycetales bacterium
CACCAGCACCAGCACCAGCACCAGCACCAGCACCAGCACCAGCACCAGCACCAGCCCCGAAGGGTCAGTACGCGGTGTGGTCGCTGTGGGCGCGCCAGGCGTCGAACGGCTCCTCGGAGCGGGCGGTCGGGTGGTGCTCGAGGCGCAGCGGCCAGTCCTCGGCCGCCCCCGCCGCGGAGATGAGGCGGGCGAAGTTCTCGTCGTCGAACCCGGCTCGAGTGGCGGCGTCGCCGTCGGCGGCGTGGACGACGGCGTCGACCCGGGCCCAGAGCGACGCGGACAGGCACAGCGGGCAGGGCTGGCACGAGGCGTAGAGCGTGGCGCCGGCCAGGGAGAAGCTCTCGATGCGCCGGCACGCCGCCCGGATCGCCACCACCTCGGCGTGGGCGGTGGGGTCAAGGTCGGCCGTGACCCGGTTGGTGCCCTCGCCGATCACCACCTCGTCGCGCACGACGACCGCACCGAAGGGGCCTCCGCCACGCGCCACGTTCGCCGTGGCGAGGTCGACTGCGCGGTCCAACCAGTCCCGCTCGTCGCTCATGGCACCGATGGTGTCACCCTCGTCGCCAGGCCGGGGTCGACTGTGACAGACAGGTCACCCAGGTCAAGGCCGGGTGCCCGAGCAGCCCGGGCAGCATCGTCGGGTCGCCGGTGAGACCGCTGTCGTCGTAGGCGGCGAACATGGCGGTGAGGTCGGCGCGGGGCTGGTCATCGAACACCGCTCCCGGCCCGGCCCGCCACTCCTGCAGCGAGATTCGCACGGCACCCACCTCTTGCCCCAGAGCCGTGGCGGCCTGCTCGGCCAGCTGCCGGGTGGTGAGCAACTCCGGCCCGGCGAGGTCGAGAGCCATCCCGGCGTGGGCTCCGCCGAGCGCAGCGGCCGCCACCTGCGCCACGTCGGCGAGGTCGACGTTCGTGAACGGCGCGTCGAGGGAGTAGGGCACGCGCAGCATCCCCGCCATGGCCTGCGCCACGAGGTTCTGGTGGTAGGCCGCCGGCCGCAGCACGGTCAGCCGCGCCCCAAGCCGCTCGCGCAGCACCGCTTCGGCCTCGGCCTTGCGCAGGTGGTGCGGCATCCGGGCGTCGTCGGGGTGCAGCACCGAGTGGAAGACCAGCCGCTCCAGTCCACCGTCTGCCGCGGCGGTGGCCACCCGCGCCGCGATGCCCACCTCGTCGGGGTGCATGTTGGGAGCGAGGTGGTATGCCGCCCGCGCGCCGTCGAGGGCGGCCGCCAGCCCGTGCCCGGTCGCCATATCGACGACGACGGGCGTCGTGCCGGCGGGTGCGGACGGCTCGCGTCCCGCCCGCACAGCCGACCGCACCGGCACGCCGGCGGCGACGAGGGCAGCGCACACCGCCCGGCCGGTCTTGCCCGTCGCACCCACGACGAGCACCGGGCCATGCGCGGCATCCATGGCGTGCACCGTGCCCGGCTCAGACGAAGTCGACGTCGGCCGCGGTCGCCCCTCCGGACAACGTGGCGTAGCCGGGTCCGCGGTCGAAGAACGGCTGCACGTCAGCGCGGGCCGCGCGGAGCCTGGCCCGCACAGCGTCGGATGCCGCGACGTCGACGACCGGCGCGTCCTTGCCGCCGCTCGCGACGACGCCGTAGTCGGCACGGGCGCCCTCGAACGAGACCTTGCCCCACCGCAGGTCCTGCTCGACCTCGTCGTAGGGCCGCTCGAGCGGGTCGCCCCAGCCGCCTCCGCCGGTCGTGCGGATGCGGATGACCTGCCCGGCGCGCACCGGCTCGGCATCGGCGAGGGCGTCGACCACCCGCTCGGTCGGCCCGCCGAGGTCGATGGTGACCTCGAAGGAGCGCCCGGCCCTGCCTCCCTTGACCCCCCAGCAGGCCAGGATCGAGCGGTCGGCGATCGACATGAAGTGGGCCTCGCGCAGCATCCGGATCTGCTTCTCGTAGCCCAGGCCGCCCCGGTACCGGCCCGCGCCACCGGAGTCGACGGCCAGCCCGAGCCGCTCGACGACGAACGGGAACCGGCTCTCGGTGAACTCGGTCGGCAGGTTGCGCGAGTCGGGCACGACGTGGATGGTGTCCTCGCCGTCGGCGTAGTAGCGCCCGCCCGAGCCGCCGCCGAGCACCTCGCGCATGAGGTAGTCGTTGCCGTCGCGGTCCGTGCCGTAGACGCCGGTGTAGCGGATCGTCTCCTGGTCGGCCGGCATCCGGCCGTCGACCGCCTTGGCCACCACCCCGGCCAGCACGCCGAGCAGCCGCAGGATCACGAACGTGCGCGCGTTGGTCGGCGCGGGGTAGATCGGCGTGAGCAGCGTGCCCTTGTCGGGGAAGCGCATCTCGATGAGCGGCACGACACCCTCGTTGACGTCGAGCTCCGCCATCCGCTCGGGGGTGTCGGCGAGGTTGCGCAGGATCGGTGCCAGCCACTTCTTGAGGAAGTTGCCGCCCACGTAGTCGCCGCAGTGGTTGATCGGGCCCTTGGCCTGCGGGCCGGTGCCGGTGAAGTCGATGAGCAGCTTCGGGCCGCCGTCACCGGGCCCCGGGCCACCGGTCGAGGTCTTGGTCAGCGTGATCCGCTGGGTGTGCAGCCGCGGCTCGTCGACCCCGTCGTGCTCGGCGTAGTCCTCCCACACGTAGGTGCCGTCGGGGATCTTGCCGAGGATCTCGCGCCGGTAGGTCTCGGTCGTCGCGTCGAGGATGGCGTCGAACGCCGCCTCGATGGTGTCGCGGCCGTAACGCGCGAACAGCTCGGCGAGCCGCCGCGCGCCCATCAGGCAGGCGGAGCACTCGGCGTCGAGGTCGGCGGCCAGGCTGTCCGGCATCCGGCTGTTGCGGGTCATGATCCGCAGCGCGGCGGCGTTGGGCACCCCGGCATCCCACAGCTTGATCGGGGGCACCGACAGGCCCTCCTCGAACACGGTGCGTGCGTTGCTCGGCATCGAGCCGGGGACGGCGCCGCCGATGTCGTCGTGGTGCCCGAAGGCCTGCACGAACGCGACGACGCTCTTCACCCCGTCGGGGCCCTCGTGGAACACCGGGACCGTCACGCAGAGGTCCGGCAGGTGGCCGATGCCGCCCTCGGACTCGTAGACGTCGTTGTGGAAGAACACGTCGCCCTCGCGCATCTCCTCCAGCGGGAAGTCGCGCACGATCGGGTGCACCAGAGCGCTGTAGGAGCGGCCGGTGAGCTTGCGCAGCTGCCGGTCGTGGATGCCGGCGCGGAAGTCGTGGGCGTCACGGATCATCGGCGAGCGGCTGGTGCGACCGATGGCCGTCTCGACCTCCATCTCGACGCTGGCCAGCGTGCCCTGCACGATCTCGACGAGGATCGGGTCGACCGACGTGCCCGCGGCCGTCAGGCGACCACCGTGCGAGTACGACGTGGGCAGGCCGGCCGGGTTGGCCGGCCGGGCGGTGACGTACGCCGGGTCCACTGCGCGCGTGCTCGTGTCGCTGCTCATCGGTTGCTCTCCTTGCGGATCACGAGGTTGGCCCAGTCGTCGACCACGACCTCGAAGCCGGGGTGGACGGGGATCGTGGAGCCGAACTCCTCCACGATCGCAGGACCGCTGAAGGTGTCGCCGGCGCCGAGGTCGGCGCGCCAGATCACCGGGGTGTCGA
>JBBQNZ010000242.1:0-3534 GCA_038330415.1 Actinomycetales bacterium
TCGCAGCGCAGTCAGGACGGCGCGACGGGTGAGCACCCGTGCGAGGTGGCGCCGGTAGTCGGCGTCACCGTTGAGGTCGCTCGGCGGGTTGGTGCCGTCAGCGACCGAGGCGCACGCGTCGCCGAGGTCGGCGGCGGACCGCCCGACCAGGGCCTGCTCCACGCCACGGGCGCGCAGCGGCGTGTTGCCCATGTTGGTGAGCCCGATGCGGGCTTCGCTGATGGTGCCGCCCTCGGCCTTCACGGCGACCGCGATACCGACGATGGACCACTGGTGCGAGACACGCACGAACTTCTCGTAGTGCGACCCCCAGCCGGTGTGCTTCGGGATGCGCACCTCGGTGAGCAGCTCGCCCTCGGCGACCGAGGTCTCGAACAGGTCGTGGAAGAACTCGGACGCCGGCACGGTGCGCTCACCGCCCGCACCCGCGATGACCAGCTCGGCATCCAGCGCCAGCACCGGAGCCCCGACGTCACCGGCGGGGTCGGCGTGCACGAGGGCGCCGCCGATCGTGCCGCGGTGGCGGATCTGCGGGTCGGCCACCTCGGCGACCGCCTTGGCGAGCAACGCAGCGTGCTCATGCACGAGATCGCTCTCGAGGAGGTCGCTGTAGGGCGTCATCGCGCCGATGGCGAGGTGGTCGCCGGCGTCACGGATGCCGCGCAGCGCCTCGATCCGGCCGAGGTCGACCAGCGTCTCGGGCGCGTTGAGCCGCATCCGCAGGATGGGGAGGAGCGACTGGCCACCGCCCATCACCTTGGCGTCGTCGCCGCCGGCGGCGAGCGCCGCGAGGGCCTCGTCGACGGTGGTGGGGGCGAGGTAGTCGAATGCCGCGGGGATCACTGTGCTGCTCCGTCCGTCGCGCCGCTGGATGGGTCCTGGTTGGGGGCGTCGTCCGCGAAGTGCGGCTGGGCCTGCCCGGTGACGTCTCCGGAGTGCGCACCGGCGGACTGGATGGCCTTCCACACCCGCTCGGGCGTGCACGGCATCTGGACGTCGTCGACGCCGAGGTGGCGCACGGCATCCACGATGGCGTTGACGACCGCCGGGGTGGAGGCGATGCTGCCTGCCTCGCCGATGCCCTTGGTGCCGAGCGTGTTCGTCGTCGACGGTGAACTGGTGTGCGCGGTGACGAAGCTGATCGTGTCGGCAGCGGTCGGGAGGGTGTAGTCGACGAACGACCCCGTGACGAGGGTTCCCTGGTCGTCGTACTCGGCCCCCTCCCACAGTGCCTGCGCGATGCCCTGCACCAGGCCGCCGTGCACCTGACCCTCGACGATGAGCGGGTTGATGATCGTGCCGATGTCGTCGACGCAGACGTACTTGCGCATCGTCGTGGCGCCGGTCTCGGTGTCGACCTCCATGGCGCACAGGTGGGTGCCGTGCGGGAAGGAGAAGTCGATGGGGTCGTAGGTGGCGTCGGCGTCGATGCTCGGTTCGGCGCCGTCGGGCAGGTTGTGCGCCGCGAACGTCGCGAGCGCGATGTCGGTGATGCCGATGCCCTTGTCGGTGCCCTTGACCGTGAAGCGGCCGCCCGAGAACTCGAGGTCGTCGACGCTGGCCTCGAGCAGGTGCGCCGCGAAGGTCCTGGCCTTCTCGATGACCTTGTCGGCCGCCAGGACCAGCGCCTCGCCACCCACGGCCAACGACCGGGATCCGTACGTGTCCATACCCTTCGGCGCGATCTGGGTGTCGCCGTGCAGCACCTCGACGTTCTCGAACGGCACACCGAGCCGTTCGGCGACGATCTGGCTCCACGCCGTCTCGTGGCCCTGGCCGTGTGGAGAGGTTCCGGTGATCACCTCAACCGTGCCGGTCGCGAGCATCCGGATGCTCGCGTGCTCCCAACCGCCCGCACCGTAGCTCAACGAGCCGAGCACCCGGGAGGGCGCCAGGCCACACATCTCGGTGAACGTCGAGACGCCGATGCCGAGCTGCACCGGGTCGTTGCTGTCGCGGCGCCGCTTCTGCTCGGCCCGTAGCTCGTCGTAGCCGAAGAGCTCCTTGGCCTTGTCCGTCGCCGCCACGTAGTCACCGGTGTCGTAGGTCATCCCGGCCACGGTGGTGAACGGGAACTCGTCGTGCGTGATCCAGTTCTTCTCCCGGATCGTCAAGGGGTCGACCCCCACCTCGGCGGCGAGCTCGTCCATGAGCCGCTCGATGGCGAAGGTCGCCTCGGGTCGGCCGGCGCCGCGGTAGGCGTCGACCCAGGTCTTGTTGGTCAGCACCGTCTGGCAGTTGAACTGGTAGGCCGCGAACTTGTAGATCGAGTTGAACATCCACGCGCCGAGCACCGGTACGCCACCACCCATGATTGCGACATACGCGCCGAGGTCGGCGAGGAGCTCGACCTTGAGCGCCGTGACCGTCCCGTCCTGCTCGGCGGCGAGGGTGAGCTTCTGCCACTGGTCGCGGCCGTGGTGGCCAGAGACCATCGTCTCGGAGCGGGTCTCGGTGAACTTGCACGGCTTGCCGACCTTGCGCGCCACGGCGATCGTCGCGAACTCCTCGGGCGTGGTCTGCAGCTTGCCGCCGAACCCGCCACCGACGTCGGGGGCGATGACGCGGACCTTGGACTCAGGGACCCCCGTCGTCGCCGCGATCGCGAAGCGCAGGATGTGCGGGATCTGGGTCGCGCTCCACACCGTCATCTGCTCGCCCGTGGGGTCCACCACGGTGGAGCGGGGTTCGATGAAGGCCGGGACGAGGCGCTGCTGGCGGTACTCGCGCTCGATGACGATGCCGTCGACGCGTGCCTTGGCGATGGCCTCGTCGACGTCGCCGCCGGTACCGGCCTCCGCCGAGTCGAGCTTCCAGAAGGCCGACTTGTTGGTGCCCAGGTCGGGGTGCGCGAGCACCTCGTCGCTGAGGGCCGCCCTGGCGTCGAGGACGGACGGCAGCTCGTCGTAGTCGACGTCGACCTTCTCGGCGGCGTCGCGTGCCGCCCGCTGGCTGCGGGCCACGACGACGGCGACGATCTCGCCGGCGCAGGCCACGTGGTCGATGGCGACCGGCAGGTGCGTGGGCGCGACCTGCTCGGCGGTGATCGGCCAGGCGTTGATGTTGACGCCCTGGATGTCCGCGAGGTCCTTGCCGGTGAACACGGCGACGACCCCGGGGGCCGAGGTGGCCTCGCTGCTCTCGATGGCGGTGATCCGGGCGTGGGCGAACGGGCTGCGCACCATGGCGAGGTGCAGCATCCCGGGCAGCTGGATGTTGTCGGTCCACCGAGTGCGACCGGTGATCAGCCGCCGGTCCTCCTTGCGCTTGCGGGCCGCACCGATCTCGCCCGTGGGCCGGTCGTCGACGGCAGTCATGACGCCCTCACCGACGTCACCGGTGAGTCGTCCTCGATGGCCCCGCCCCCGGCAGCCATCGTGCTGGCGCAGGCCGACACCGCCTTGACGATGTTGTGGTAGCCGGTGCACCGGCACAGGTTGCCCTCGAGGCCGACCCTGATCTCCGCCTCGGAGGGGTTCGGGTTCTCCTTGAGGAGGTCGAGCGACTGCATGATCATGCCCGGCGTGCAGTAGC
>JBBQNZ010000243.1:0-3488 GCA_038330415.1 Actinomycetales bacterium
GTTTATGGTGTTTTACCCCCGTTTTGCTAATTTTTTGTTGTTTTCTTATGTGGTTGGGGGGCCTGCAACTTCTGCACCCAACGCCGTCACAGCGTGGGGGCCGGCATCCGCTCGAGGAGGTACGAGACGGCATCGGCGGCCGACCAGCCCTGCGGGTGCCGGGCGACCAGCTCCTGCGCGCCGACGAGGCCTCCTTGGCGAGCCAGACCTCGGCGAAGTTGCCGACGACCGCGAGCTCCTGGCCGGTGTGCGCGGTGAGCATGGTGAGCTTCGGCAGCGGTCTGCATGGCGTGTCGGGGTGTCGTCCGCCCTCGACGAAGTAGGTGTCGACCCGCTGCGCCACGACCCGGCGCGGGAAGTGCCGCAGCGCTCGGCGGTCGTGGCCACCGGGGTCGCCGTCCTGCAGGCGGCGGGCGAGCACGGCATCCATGGCGGTGCCGGAGAGGACCCGAAGGTGACCGGCGCGCGAGACCTCACGGGCCAGTCGCCACCCGGACACGGCCACGCCCATGCCGCCCTGGATCACCGTCGGGCGGGGCCGGTTCGATGCGCCGTCGCCGGAGGGGAGGGTCTCGTTGCGGACAGCGGCCATCGATGCCACCTTCGTGGGTCAGGGGAGTTACGTTCCGGTAGGTTTCGCTACCGTAAGTTACGGGAACGTAGATTTCCAGCCGGCGTCACGTTCCCGGCTGTGGCGTCTCCCAGGTTGGGCGCTGTCGACGCCCGCGGCTCCCGCCCCGGCCGACGTCAGCCGGCTGCGGGCGCCCGGATGAGGCGCACGGCGTTCCCCGGGCGCAGCTGCGCGGCACGGTCGCACGCGGATGCCGTGAGCACGCCGACGACGGGGTAGCCGCCGGTCACGGGATGATCGGCGAGGAACAGCACGGGCTCACCGCTCGGTGGCACCTGTACCGCGCCGCGCACCATGCCCTCGCTCGGCAGCTCGACACCCCGCCAGGCGGCATCGCGCTCGATCGCCGAGCCGCTGAGCCGCAACCCGACCCGGTCGGTTTCGCCGTCGACGACTCGTGCCCCCTCGAGGAGGCCGCCCAGGCCGGTGTCCCAGCCACCGACCCAGGCGGCGCGGGGGCCGGGGAGCACCTCGAGGAGCATCGGGCCGGCTCGGCGCACCGAGGGATGGGCGGCGTGGTCGACGGTGGGGAACCGCCCGCCCGCTGCGCCCACCGGCAGCACGTCGCCGACCTCCACGGCCGGGGGCCCGAGACCTGACAGCGTGTCGGTCGACCGCGAGCCGAGCACCGGCGGGACGTCGATGCCGCCGCGGACGGTGAGGTAGGTGCGCAGGCCCGTGGCCGGCATCCCCAGGGTGAGGGTTGCGCCGTCCGGCACGTCGACGAGGGTCGCGTGGGCCACCGGCCGCCCGTCGAGGGTCGCAGGAGCGGGTGCCCCGGTGAGGGCCACCGTGAGGCGGCCCAGCGCCCGCACGGTGAGACCCCCGAGCAGCACCTCGAGGGCCGCGCGCTCCTCGGGGTGGCCGGCGAGGCGTGCCCCGAGCCGGTGCGCGGTGCGGTCGGCCGCACCGGACCGGCCCACGCCAACGGCCGCCAGGCCCGGGCGCCCGGCGTCCTCGACGAGAACGAGGGGCCCGGTGGCGAGCACCTCGAGCGCCGTCACGAGGTCGCCTCGACGTCGACGAAGCGCACCGTCGTGCCGGATCCGAGCAGGGCGGGCGGTGCGCGGTCGACGTCCCACAGCACGGCATCCGTGGTGCCGAGAAGCTGCCAGCCGCCCGGGGAGGAACGGGGGTAGACCCCGGAGAACGTCCCGGCCAGCCCCACCGCACCGGCCGGCACCGAGGGGCGCGGGCGGTCTCGACGCGGCACCTCCAGGCGTGGGTCGCCGCCGACGAGGTAGGCGAAGCCGGGGGCGAACCCACCAAAGGCGACCCGCCACGGCATCCCGGTGTGCGCGGTGACGACCTCGGCCCTGCTCAGGCCGGTGCGGGCGGCGACCTCGTCGAGATCGGGGCCGTCGTAGCGCACCGCGATCTGGACCTCGGGCGACGTGGGCGCAGCTTCCTCTCCCGGCCCGCCCACGGAGCCGCGCTCAACCCGCACGGATTCGGAGAGGGCGAGCACGGCGGCGCGCAGTGCCGGTAGGTCGGCGCCGGCTTCGGTGAGCAACAGCACGGTTCGTGCTCCCGGCACGACGTCGGTCACGCCCCGCGAGGCCCTGCCACCTGCCGCGACGGCCGCGCGCAGGGTGCCCTCGAGGGCCAGCACGGCGTCGAGGTCGGCCACCTCGAGCAGCAACCCCTCGTCGCCGACGGGGAGCACCTCGACGGCCACCCCCGCCCGCCCCGCCCCGGTCACGACACCGGGTCGACGAACGGCGCGATGCTCACCCCGGCGGCCTCGAGCCTGGCCCGCACGGCCCGGGCGAGGGCGACCGCTCCCGGGGTGTCTGCGTGGGTGCAGACCGAGCGTGCGGACACGGCGACGAGCGTGCCGTCCACGGCCAGTACCGTTGCCTCGCAGGCGATTCGGAGGACCCGCTCGGCGGCCTCGGCCGGGTTGTGGAGCAGGGCACCGGGGTGGGAGCGAGGCACGAGCCCGCCGTCGGCGGTGTAGCCGCGGTCGGCGAAGGCCTCGGCCACGATCGGCAGCCCGGCCCACGAGGCGACCCGCAGCAGCACTGAACCCGGCTGTCCGAGAACGGGAAGCGTGGCGTCGTAGGCGGCCACGGCATCCACGACCGCCCTGGCCTGCACCTCGTCGACCGCGGCCGTGGTGTAGAGGGCGCCGTGCGGCTTGACGTAGGAGACGCGGGTGCCGGCCACGCGGCACATCGCCTCGAGCGCGCCCAGCTGGTAGAGCACGTCGGCGGTGAGGTCGCCGGCATCCATGTCGATGCGGCGCCGTCCGAAGCCGGCGAGGTCGCGGTAGCCCACCTGAGCGCCGACGACCACCCCGCGTTCAGCAGCCATGGCCACGGTGCGGCGGATGGTGGTCGCGTCGCCGGCATGGAAGCCGCAGGCGACGTTGGCGCTGGTGACGACGTCGAGCATCGCCTCGTCGTCGCCGAGCACCCAGGTGCCGAAGGACTCCCCGAGGTCGGCGTTGAGGTCGATCCGCACGCTCATGGCACGACGCTAACGCCGCACGCCCTGCCCGGACCCACGAACACGTACCCACATCGACCAATAGGTCACTGGAGGTACGCACCGAACACACGAACCGCCGCCCGGAAGCCGGACGGCGGTTCGTGATGCGCCTTGCGGCGCAGAAGGAGGCGTGGGTCAGCCGATGACGGTGATGTTCGCCGCCTGGGGGCCCTTCGCGCCCTGCTGGGTCTCGTACTCGACCTTGGCGTTCTCGTCGAGCGAGCGGTAGCCGTTGCTGTTGATCGCCGAGTAGTGGGCGAAGACGTCGGCGGAGCCGTCGTCGGGGGCGATGAAGCCGAAGCCCTTGTCGGCGTTGAACCACTTCACGGTGCCAGTAGCCATGGGAGGCCTACTTTCTGAGTAG
>JBBQNZ010000244.1:0-3463 GCA_038330415.1 Actinomycetales bacterium
GGGCTGGCTCAGGGCTGGACCGTCGAGAGCCTCTGTGACGACGCCCTCATCTGGGCCGGGCTGACCATCGCCACCTGCCCCCGGGCCGAGCTGGCCACGCCCCCCGTTGCCGATCCGTTCAAAGACCCGCGGCGGTCCGGCACCGTCTAGCCGCTGTCGGAGTCATTCGTCCCGGTGCGCCATCTCGGGCGCGAAAGCCGGCAGACACACCGCGACGTAGTCGGCCCCCGACTCCCCCACGCTGTAGCGCACCCGCTCGCCGGCCCGGGTCAGAACGGCCTGACCGGCCACCACCTCGAGGGTTGCGCCCTCGTGCTCGACCCGCACCGACCCGGCCAGCACGAGCGTCACCTCGTCGAAGTCCGGGGTCTGGGCCGGCTCCTCCCAGCCAGCAGGCGCGCGCATGTGCGCCACTGAGAACTCCGCGGTCGACGAGCTCACCCGCCCGACGTACTCGTCGATGACCTTCCCCCCGGGGACCGGGATCCGGCTGGGCGACTCGATCAGCTGCGGCATGCGGCGGCTCCTTCGATCAGGCGCTGACCCGGTCGATGACCAGGGGCAGCAGGTCAGGCCGGGTGTCGTCCGGCGCGATCGTGATGGCATCGGCGAGCGCCTCGATGGCGCGCTCGAAGCGATCCGGGGTGTCGGTGTGCAGGGTGAACAGCGGCTCGCCGCCGCGCACCTGCGCGCCCGGCTTGGCATGCATCTGCACACCCGCCCCCGCCTGCACGGCGTCCTCCTTGCGCGCGCGTCCGGCGCCGAGTCGCCACGCGGCCACCCCGACGGCCAGCGCATCCAGCCGGGTGAGCACACCGTCGGCAGGAACCGGTAGGACGTGGGTCTCCCGCGCCGCCGGCAGGGACGCGTCGGGATCGCCCCCCTGGGCCCGGACCATCTGCCGCCACACATCCATCGCCGAGCCGTCCTTGAGCCGGTCAGCCGGGTCAACATCGTCGAGGCCCGCTCCCGCCAGCATCTCCCGGGCCAGCACGAGGGTCAGCTCGACCACGTCGTCGGGCCCGCCGCCAGCGAGCACGTCGACCGACTCCTGGACCTCCAGGGCGTTGCCGGCAGTCAGGCCCAGCGGCGTCTGCATGTTCGTCAGCAGGGCCACGGTGCGCACGCCGGAGTCGGTGCCCAGGGCAACCATCGTCTCCGCGAGCTCGCAAGCGGAGTCGACGTCCTTCATGAATGCGCCCGACCCGACCTTGACATCGAGCACCAGTGCCCCCGTGCCCTCCGCGATCTTCTTGCTCATGATCGATGACGCGATGAGCGGGATCGACTCGACGGTGCCCGTCACGTCGCGCAGCCCGTAGAGCAACTTGTCGGCCGGCGCCAGGTTGTCGCTGGCGGCACAGATGACGGCACCCACGTCGCGCAACTGGTCGAGGAACTCCTGCGCGGTGAGCGTGGCGCGCCAGCCCGGGATCGACTCGAGCTTGTCCAGCGTCCCCCCGGTGTGGCCGAGCCCCCGGCCCGACAGCTGGGGAACCGCCGCCCCGCAGGCCGCCACCAGCGGCGCGAGCGGCAGAGTGATCTTGTCGCCCACCCCGCCGGTCGAGTGCTTGTCGGTCGTGGGACGGCCCAGGCCCTCGAAGCTCATCCGCTCACCGGAGGCGATCATCGCGGCGGTCCACCGGGCGATCTCCCGGCGGTCCATGCCGTTGAGCAGGATCGCCATCGCGAGGGCAGCCATCTGCTCATCAGCCACGTCGCCGCGCGTGTAGGCCTCGAGGACCCAGTCGATCTGCTCGTCGCTGAGCGCGTGCTTGTCGCGCTTGGCCGTGATCACGTCGACGGCGTCGAACTTCTGGCTCTTGTCCGACGTGCTCACTTGCGCGTCACCAGATCATCGGGGCCGAACGCATCGGGCAGCACCTCGCTCATCGCCTTTACCCCGCTCACTGTCTCGACCAGCAGCGCGGGCCCACCGTGCTCCCACAACAGCTGACGGCAGCGCCCGCACGCCATCAGCACGTTGCCATGGCCGTCCACGCAGGTGACCGCGACCAAGCGGCCACCGCCGCTCGCGACCAGCGCCGAGACCATTCCGCACTCCGCGCACAGAGCCACGCCGTACGCCGCGTTCTCGACGTTGCACCCCGACACGGTGCGCCCGTCGTCGACCAGGCCGGCGGCGCCGACGGGGAAGTTGCTGTACGGCGCGTAGGCGTGCGTCATGGCCTCGCGGGCCGCCTCGCGCAGCGCCGCCCAGTCGATCGGGGGCGTGGTCAACCCGCCTCGCCCCGTCTGTAGGGAATGCCGTCAGCCGCCGGCGGTCTGAGCCGTTGAGCGGCGAGGGCGAGAACGAGCAGGGTCGTGAGGTAGGGCATGAAGCGCACGAACTCGTTGGGCACGTCCTCTTGCACGAGGAACCAGACGAAGACCAGCACGGCGACCATGGCGTTGATCCCGGCCAGCACCCAGTTGCCTTTGCGCAGGCTGTTGACTGCGACCACAAGGACCAGGATCGCGACAAACAGCAACAGCGCGTGCACCGACTCGGTGCCCCGCGGCCGTTGCTGCAAGGCGTCGGTGAATCCGAACAATCCGGCACCGGCCGCGAGCCCGCCCGGCCGCCAGTTGCCGAAGATCATCGTCGCCAGACCGATGAAGCCCCTGCCGTTGGTCTGCCCCTCCCGGTAGAGGCTGGACGAGACCTCGGCGAGATAGACGCCGCCGAGACCGGCCAGCCCGCCGGAAATGAGAACCGCGTACCACTTGTAGAGGTAGACGTTGACGCCGAGCGTCTCGGCAGCGCCAGGATTCTCGCCGCACGACCGGAGGCGGAGGCCGAACGTGGTGCGCCACAGGGCGAAGTAGGTCAGCGGGACGAGCAGGACAGCCAGGACGGTCAGCAGCGACAGGCCGGTGGTCAGTGCACCGAGGATGCCCGCGAGATCCGACAACAGGAACCAGTTCTTCGCGGCAAGGTCGCCGAAGAAGCCAGACACGCCAGGCACCGTGATGCGGGAGATGGCGCCGATGGTCGGGGACTGGGTGGGGCCGCCTCCGGCCATGTCGGCGAACGTCAACCCGGACAGATAGCGGGTGACTCCGGCGGCCAGAATCGTGATCGCGACACCGGACACGATGTGGTCGACACCGAAGGTCACGGTCGCGAGCGCGTGCAAAGCGCCACCGAGTGCACCGCCGAGCACACCGACCAGCACCCCCATCCACGGGCCGTAGGTGACGCCGGCCCAGGCGCCGAACCAGGTGCCGAGGATCATCATCCCCTCGAGGCCGATGTTGATCACGCCCGCACGCTCGGCCCACAGGCCACCCAGACCCGCCAGCCCGATCGGAATCGCCCATTGCAGGGCCTCGCGCATCGTCCCCACCGAGGTGAGGTCGTCGGCACCCGTGATGACCCGGACGAGCGAGAGCAGCATCAACCCGGCCGCCACCGCGATCATCGCCCGCCACGGCCCCAAGCGAACACGGGCTCCTGCCG
>JBBQNZ010000245.1:0-3342 GCA_038330415.1 Actinomycetales bacterium
CGTGGTTCGTGCGCATGGGGCTCGACGTCTACCCGGGCGTGCTGGGCGGCGACCTGGTGGGGGTGGCCACGTGCCGGTTCTGAGGGGGGCGTACGGCCTACGCTGCGGCGTATGCCGTCCGCGCCCCTCACGCTCGCCGCCTCCACCGTGCCCGACCCGATGGCGGCGCCAGCCATCCGCTGGGGCGTGCTCGGCCCCGGGGGCATCGCCAACACCTTCGCCGACGCCGTGCACGAGGGCACCCGCTCGCGGGTCGTCGCCGTGGGGTCGCGCGCACCGGCGCGGGCACGGGACTTCACGGCCCGGCACGGTGTCGAGCGGGCGCACGGCTCCTACGCCGACCTCGTGGCCGACCCCGACGTGGATGCCGTGTACGTCGCCAGCCCGCACAGCGAGCACCACGAGCACGCCCTGCTCGCGCTGCGTGCCGGTAAGCCGGTGCTCGTGGAGAAGTCGTTCACGCGCAGCCGGCGCGAGGCCGACGAGGTGCTCGCCACCGCCGAGGCCTCGGGCCTGCTGGCCGCCGAGGCCATGTGGAGCCGCTACCTGCCGCACTACGACGTCATCCGGCGCACCGTCGAGGCGGGCACCCTCGGCGACGTGGTGCTCGTCGACGCCGACCACGGCCAGCTGCTCTGGCCCGGGGGCCCGGCTCGGCTCTCCCAGCCCGAGCTCGCCGGCGGGGCGCTGCTCGACCTCGGCGTGTACCCGCTCTCGTTCGCCGACCACGTGCTCGGCGGCCTCGAGGGCGTCACCGCCCAGAGCACGCTCACCGACCTCGGTGTCGACGCGACCACGACGATCCAGGCGCGCGGGCCGCTCGGCGGCCTCGCCCACCTGTGGTGCTCGATGGCCGGGGCCACCTCGTGCCCGGCCAGGGTCGTCGGCAGCCGCGCCCGCCTCGAGGTGGAGGGGCGGTTCTACGACGTGCAGAGCCGGGTTCGGCTGATCGGGCCCGACGAGAGCGTAATCGACGAGTTCGTGCCGGCAGTGGCAAAGCACGGCTTCCGCTTCGAGGCGGCCGAGGTCGCGCGCGCCCTGGCGGCCGGGCGGCAGGAGACCTGGTCGATGCCGTGGGCGGCCACCCGCCGGGTGATGGCGGCGATGGACGAGGTGCGCCGGCAGGTCGGTGTCGTCTACCCGGGGGAGGCGGCCGCCGGGTGAACCTCCTGCGTTCCTGCTCATCCTCGCCGGCGTGACGGCGGTAACCGTCACGGCGATGCTGCTGGTGCGGCGGCGCGCCCCGGCCGGCAGCTGGTTCAGCGACGGCGACCGCGCGTCGGGCGTGTTCGGCTGCTGGCCACGGGGTTCTGCGTGCTGCTCGGCTTCATCAACTTCTTGTCCTTCCAGGCCTACGACGACACCCGGGCCGGGGCCGGGACCCAGGCCGTCTTCGCGGCCCAGATGGTGCAGACGGCCCTGCTGATGCCGGCCGGCTCGCCGCAGCAGCTCACCGGCGAGCTGATCTGCTGCGGCCGCTCCGTCGTGGGCACCGAGTGGGATGCCGTGGGCAGCGGCAGCGTGCAGGACTCGGTCCACCCGTGGGGTGCCGCGCTGTTCCGCACGGTCGCCGCGCTCGAGCCGGCGGGCGACACCGAGCAGTCGGCCTACGACCGCTGGATGTCCCGGACCTCGCAGCGCCAGGAGGCGCGCAACGACCGCGTGCACACGGCGCAGGGCATCATCTCGACGCCGCTGTGGCTGGCGTTGTACCACATCGGCGCGGTGGTCTTCGGCTACCTGCCGTTCTTCGCCGACAGCGCCGAACGCGCGACGACCCAAGCGGTGCTGATGGGCAGCGTCACGGTGGTCATCACCGTGCTGATGCTGCTGCTCGGCCTCTTCGACAACCCGCACGGCGAGGGTGTCGGGCGGCTCCAGCCGACCGCGATGGAACGTTCGTTGCGCATCATCGACAACGAGGTCGCGACCTTGGCCATGACCGTCACTCCGCCGTGCGACCAGCGGGGGTCGGCGGTCGGGTGACCAGGATGACGACGCTGACGAGCAGCACCCACGTCGGGAACACCAACTAAGGACACGCGCCAAAATAACCTAGGAATTACGGGGTGAAGCCCTTACGGTTGTGCTATGGCCGTGGACATGCAGACCGCAGAGGCTGCGGGGCGTAGGTATGCCGCCTTGCGGGCGCATCTGGATGAGCGGCAGCGTCGGCTGCTGTTGGGGGTTGAGGCCACGGAGTTGGGCCTGGGTGGGATGACGGCGATGGCGGCGGTGACCGGGGTGCACCCGGACACGATCGGTCGCGGGGTCAGGGAGATGGAAGGCAACCCAGCCCCGCAGGTCCGGGTGCGCAACGCCGGGGGTGGGCGCAAGAGCCTGGCCGAGACCGACCCGGGCCTGGCGACCGAGTTGAAGGCGTTGGTGGACCCCCAGACTCGCGGGGACCCGATGTCGGCGCTGGTCTGGACAACCAAGTCGACCCGCAACCTGGCGGCGGCGCTGACCGAGGGTGGCCACGCCGTCTCGCAGCGAACGGTGGCCCGGATGCTGCGGGCGATGGGGTTCAGCCTGCAGGGCAACGCCAAGGTCACCGAGGGCCGCCAGCACGCCGACCGCGATGCCCAGTTCGGCTACCTCGCAGCGCAGGTCGATGAGCACCTCGGCGCGGGCCAGCCGGTGGTCTCGGTGGACACCAAGAAGAAGGAGCTGGTCGGGGACTTCAAGAATGGCGGCCGGGAGTACCAGCCGTCCGGTCAGCCGGAACGGGTCGACGTGCACGACTTCCCCGACCCGGAGCTGGGCAAGGCGATCCCGTACGGCATCTATGACGTGTCCGCCAACACCGGCTGGGTCTGCGTCGGGGTCGACCACGACACCTCCGCGTTCGCGGTGGCCACCCTGCGCTCGTGGTGGGAGACCATCGGGAGCGAGCGCTACCCGGGCGCGAAGCGGCTGCTGATCTGCGCCGACAGCGGCGGATCCAACGGCTCCCGGATTCGGGCCTGGAAGATCGAACTAGCCCAGTTCGCCGCCGACACAGGGCTCTCGGTGACCGTTGCCCATCTACCCCCGGGCACCAGTAAGTGGAACAAGATCGAACACCGGCTGTTCTCCCAGATCACCTTGAACTGGCGCGGGAGGCCGCTGCGCACCCATCAGGTCATCGTCGACCTGATCGGCAACACCACCACCGCCACCGGCCTGAAGGTCCGCTGCGTCCTGGACACAGGCCAGTACCCCATCGGCCTGCGATACACCAAGAAGGACATCGACGCCCTGCCGATCACTCGCCACGACTTCCACGGAGACTGGAACTACACGATCAGACCACAGCCCGACACGCCGTAGCGCCCTGACGTTGTTTCTCCGCGGGCCCTT
>JBBQNZ010000246.1:0-3313 GCA_038330415.1 Actinomycetales bacterium
AGCGAGCCCACCGCGACCCAGGCCAGGGCGTAGTGGGCGCCGACGAACCCGAACGACCACGGGTACCACTGGGCTGAGTTCGCCAGGCCGGTGACGAGCTGGAAGATCGCCGAGCCGACCAGCAGGAGGATCGACCCGCGCTCCAGGAGGTGCAGGGTGAGCCGGTGCCCGGGGCGCGGTGGGCGCACGAAGAGCCGGGGAAAGACCGACCAGAGCTTGACCAGCAGCAGCGGGATGGCCGCGGTGCCGGCCGCGACGTGCACGCCCTGGGTCACCTGGTACAGCCGTGCCGGCCCGGTGGGCAGGGCCACCCACGGGGAGCCGACCTGGGAGGCATGGCTGTACAGGCCGGTGACGAACGCCAGCGAGAAGGCCACGCCGAGCCACGTTCCGACCCGCGCGGTGGTGCGTGGGCCGCGCAGGTCACTGGTGAACGACTGCGGCATCGGGATGAGGGCGTCGATGCGTGCGGTGACCCCCGTGAGGGTGCGCTCGCTCACCGTAAGTCCTCGACGCGGGCACCCACCGCGCCGGCCGCCGAGCGCTGCGGCGCGCGGCCGTCGCGGGCCAGGGACCGCCACGTGGCGGCGAAGCGGGTGCCGGGAGCCTGTGCCGCCACCGCCTCGGCGTCAGCAGGGAGGTCGACGTCGCGCAGGGCTCGGGTTGTCGCGGCGGGGTGGCCGTCTGCGGCGAGGGCAGCCGCGGTGAGGCGCCCGGTGTCGGGCCGGCTCATCGGGACGCCGCTGAGAACGGCGGCCTGGCCGGCGTGGGTCGTGACGAGCACCCACCAGCCCCCGTCGAGGGCCGGGCCGAGCACCGGTCCCCCGTGGCCGTGCGCCGCTTCCGCGAGGTCACGCAGCACGGTCGGGCAGACCTGAGGGGTGTCCATGCCGATCTGGACGACCGGCCCGCCCACCAAGCGGTGCGCCTGCCGATGGCCGTCGACGAGCCGCTCGCCGAAGGTCCGCCCGCCCTGCGCCACGACGATCCAGTCGCCGGAGGCGGCGCGGATCTCCGCGGCGCGGCACGCGTCGCGCAGGTCACCGGTCAGGGCCAGCACCCGCCGGCCGGGCGGGTACGCGGCCGCCCCGGCCTCGAGGGTGTCGAGGAGGGCTGCCGCGGCGAGCTCGGCCGCCCCGGCGTCACCCACGACTCCAGCCAAGCGTGTCTTGGCCTGCCCGGCGACCGGCGCCTTGGCCATGACGAGCACGCTGCCCCTCATGCCAGGACCTTCGCGAAGTCGCGGGCCGCGCGCAGGCTGCCCCGCACCGACCCCGACACCTTCGACCGGGTACCCGCCGCGCGCGGGTGGTAGGCGATGTCGTGCTCGGTGAGCACCCACCCGGCCTCCTGCGCCCGCACGAGCAGCTCGACGGGGTAGCCGAACCGGCGGTCACGCACCCCGAGCGCGAGCAGGTCCTCGCGGCGGCAGACGCGCACCGGTGCGATGTCGTGCACGGCGAGCCCGGTGCGGCGGCGCAGCCATGCCAGGACGACCACGTTCCCGGCGCGGGCGTGCCACGGCCACACCCCGCGCGCGGCGGGTCGGCGTCGGCCACAGGCCATCGTGGCGCGTCCGGAGCGCACCTCGTCGAGCAGGGGCAGGAGCTCGCGCGGATCCATCGACCCGTCGCCGTCGAGCACCGCCACGTGACATGCCGTCGCCGCCTCGACCCCGGCGTGAACGGCGGCGCCGTAGCCGGGCCGGTCCTCGGTCACGACACGGGCCCCCAGCGCTCGCGCCACCTCGGCGGTGCCGTCGGTCGAGCCGTTGTCGACCACCACGACACTAATACCGGGCGGCACCCGCCGCAGCACCCCGGGCAGCGCCGCCGCCTCGTCGCGGCAGGGGATCACGAGGTCGCAGTCCAGGTCCATGCCGCGACCCTAGGAGCGGCCAGAGCCCTGCAACCGGCATCGGTCTTACGGAGGTGTGACGGATCCGCCTGAAGCCCTCGCCCGGGGCCTCCGGCGACACCGCACGCGGCATCCTTGCGCCATGGCCACGCCCGCGACCGCCCCGAGAGCGCCCGCTCGAAGCGGTGCATCCGAGGGTGCCGGGACCCGCGCCCGGCGCTGGCTCGTCGTCGCACTCGCGGTCGTCGCCCTCACCATGCTCGTGCCGTCGCTCACGGGGGTCGACGTCAAGGCGGGCACCGCGCCGCCGCTGCTCGGCGACTGGTCATGGCGCGTGGGGTGGAGCAGCCTCGTCGCGATCGCCGTGGTCACCGCCACGGCGTGGCGCGGACTGGCCGGGGCCCTCGACCAGCTCTCCTGGCGCCGGCTGCTCGCACTGTCGTGGCTCGTCTCGGTCGTCTGGATGGTCGCGCTCGCCCTCGTCGACGGCCCGGCCGGCCTCGGCAAGATCCTCGACCACGGCACGGAGTACCTCGAGAGCGCCCGCGGCATCGACGACGTCGGCGTGATGCTGCGCGAGTACGTGGCCCGCATCCCGCTCGACAGCCCGGACAACTGGCCGGTGCACCTCGCGGGCCACCCGCCTGGGGCGGTGCTCATGTTCATCGGCCTCGACCGCCTCGGGCTGGGGTCGTGGCAGGCTGCCGGCATCGTCATCGTGCTCGTCTCGGCCACGATGCCGGCCGCGGTCGCAACGACGCTGCACCGGCTCGGGCGCCCGGATGCCGCCCGGCGCGCCCTGCCGTTCCTGGTCGTCGGGCCCGCCGCGGTGCTCATGGCGGTGTCGGCGGATGCCGTGTTCGCCGCGACCGGCGCGTGGGCGGCGGCCGCGCTCGCAGCAGCGACGGCCGCCCACACCGCCGCGTCCCGCACGGGTTTCGCGGTGCTCGCCGGCCTGCTCTTCGGCTGGTGCGTCATGGAGTCCTACGGGTTGCTGCTGCTCGGTGCCCTCGCGGCGGCGGTGCTGCTGTCGGCCGCGACTCCGGGCCGGGTCCGGTCCTTCGTGGGTGGGGTCACAGCGGCGTCGGCCCTAGTAGTGGTGTTGGTCTTCGCCGCACTCGGGTTCGCCTGGTGGCAGGCGTATCCGGTTCTGCAGGAACGCTACTGGGCCGGTCTGGCCAGCCAGCGGCCCGGGTGGTACTGGGTCGTCGGGAACCTCGGAGCCCTGATCCTGGTCGCCGGCCCCGCCCTTCCGGCCGCGCTCGGCGCCGGGTGGCCGCAGCTGAGGGCGCTGGTGGCCCGACGGCGCCCCGAACCGGTCGCGGCGCTGGTCGCCGCGGGGGTGGCCATGGTCGCCGTGGCCGACCTGTCGCTGATGAGCAAGGCGGAGGTCGAGCGCATCTGGCTGCCCTTCCTGCCGTGGCTGCTGCTGTCGGTGGTCTGGCTGCCGCAGCGC
>JBBQNZ010000247.1:0-3270 GCA_038330415.1 Actinomycetales bacterium
CGTCACGGCCCGACGGGCCGCAGCGGCCGGCCGGGTGCTGCTCTCGCCGGCCGCCGTCGCGGCCCTGCGCGACGGGGTCGTGCCCAAGGGTGACGCCCTCGGCGTCGCCCGGGTGGCCGGCATCCAGGCCGTCAAGCGCACTCCCGAGCTGATCCCGCTGGCGCACCCGGTGGCCGTGCACGCCGTCGAGGTCGACCTCGACGTCGTCGACGAGGGTGTCGAGATCCGGGCCGTCGTGCGCACCGCCGACCGCACCGGCATCGAGATGGAGGCGCTCACCGCCGTCGCGGTCGCCGCGCTGGCGCTCATCGACATGGTCAAGGCCGTCGACAAGCACGCGCGGATCACCGACGTGCGGGTCACCGCCAAGTCGGGGGGCCGCAGCGGCGACTGGGAGGAGGGCGCGTGACCGCCACCGAGCCGGATGCCGCGCCCCTCACCGGCCGCACCGCCGTCGTCGTGACCTGCTCGACCCGCGCCGCAGCGGGGGTCTACCCCGACCGTGGTGGCGCCCTGCTCGTCGAGACGCTGCGCGGGTGGGGCGCCTCGGTGCCCGACCCGACGGTGGTGCCCGACGGGCCGGCGGTGGCAGCGGCCATCGAGGCGGCCCTCGCGACCGGCCCCGACCTGCTGCTCACCACCGGTGGCACCGGCCTGACCCCCACCGACGGCACCCCCGAGGCCACCCGCCCGTTCCTCACCCGCGAGGTGCCGGGGGTCGCCGAGGCGATCCGGGCGCGCGGCGTGGCACACGGCATCCCCACCGCCGTGCTGTCGCGCGGGCTCGCCGGGCTGGCGGGCCACACCGTCGTGGTCAACCTGCCCGGGTCCACCGGCGGGGTGCGCGACGCCCTCGAGGTGCTGGCCGAGGTGTTGCCGCACGCGCTGAGCCAGGCGCAGGGGGGGGACCACTGATGTGGAACCGGCTGCGCCGGCGGGGCGCGGGGTCGCCGGTCCGCGGTGGTCAGGGCACGCCCGACGAGGTGTGGCCGTGGCCGCTGCGGCTCACCGGGCGCACGCCGACCGGCGTCGAGGTGGTGCTGCGGCCGCTCACGGTCGCCGACGGCCCGGCGTTCCAGTCGGTGCGGCGGGCGAACGCCGCGTGGCTCGAGGAGTGGGACGCGACCTCCCCCGACCCCGACGCGCCGGCCCGCACCTTCGAGGAGCTCGTCGAGCAGTACGACCGGGATGCCCGCTCGGGCCGGGCGCTGCCGTTCGCGGTCGAGGTCGGGGGCCGGTTCGTCGGGCAGCTGTCGGTCGGCTCGGTCGTGCTCGGGTCGTTCCGCTCGTGCTACATCGGCTACTGGGTGAGCCGCTCGGTGGCGGGGCAGCTGGTCATCCCGACCGCCCTGGCGATGGCGGGCGACCACGTGCTCGGCACCTTGGGCCTGCACCGCATCGAGGTCAACATCCGGCCCGAGAACACCGCGAGCCTGGCCGTGGTGCGCAAGCTGGGCTTCCGCGGCGAGGGGCTCCGCCTGCACTACCTGCACATCGCCGGCGCGTGGCGCGACCACCTGTCCTTCGCACTGACCGCCGAGGACCTCGCCGGCGAGTCCCTCGCCGACCGGCTCGTGCGGATCACGACGACGGAGTCGGCGACGAACTCGCCGCCGCTCCAGGCACAGTCGTCACAACAGTCACTTGCGCGACACACCGAC
Organism: Actinomycetales bacterium; assembly: GCA_038330415.1. GTDB lineage: Bacteria > Actinomycetota > Actinomycetes > Actinomycetales > Dermatophilaceae > Fodinibacter. Next base: position 1,662 of record JBBQNZ010000247.1, read on the forward strand.
GGGGGTCCGGCGTCCGACGGCGACGCGCACCTACCGTCGTAACGTGCAGTCGCCCTCGAGCCTGATCTTCCTGGTCCTTCTCGGTGTCTGGGCTGCCTATTTCGTGCAGTACTGGGTGCGCCGGCGCGACCACGTCTCCACGGCGCGCTCGGTCGAGCAGTTCAGCGAGGCGATGCGTGTGCTCGAACGTCGTGACACCCTGCCCGGCACCGACCTCTCCGAGGCGGCGCCCCCGTCGTATGCCGTGCACCCGGGCCGCAGTGCGCGGCCGCAGGTGCTCGTCAAGCGCGCCGTGGCCGCCCAGCCCGGTGCGGTCGGCGTCACCGAGCGCGTCAGCGAGCGCCCGGATGCCGTTGCCCCCGTTGCCGCGTCGGCCACCCGACCGTCGTCCGCGCCGTCGCAGCCTCGCCCGGCGCGTCGCCCGGCCGCAGCGGCCACCGGCGGTCGCCGGGTGCGGCCCAGCCGTCGCGTGCGTGGCCTGCTGCTGCTCGTCGCCCTCGCCGAGCTGCTCCTGATCGTCCCGCTGGTCGCCTTCGCGTTGCTCCCGCTGTGGGCGCTCGCGCCCGCGCTGGTGGCCGTGCTGGCGGCGTTCCTCTTCGTCCGGTCCGGCGTGCGCTCCGAGCAGGCGCTGGTGCAGGCCCACCGCCGTCGCCAGGCCGACCTGGCCCGCCGTCGCGCCGGAGCCCCGGTGACACCGCGCGCCCCGGGCGTGCGGCGGTCCCCTGCCCCCGCGGCATCCGCCCGCCCTGCCGTGGCCGAGCCGGCAGAGGTGACCGAGGTCGTCCCGGCCGCGCCCGCCGTCCAGGCCGCCGACGACGCGACCCTGGCCGAGCCTGCCCTGGTGGGCACCGACTCTCCGGTCGTCGAGCCGGTCGCGGCGCAGGCCGTCGCCCCGACCGAGCAGGCCTACGACGTCATGGTGCCCATGATCGACGAGGACGACATCCCGCTGACCTGGGACCCCGTGCCGGTGCCCCGCCCGACCTACACGATGAAGGCCAAGGCGCAGCGGCCCGAGGTGTCCCCGGCCGCCGTGACCCCTGACCCGGCTCCGGTCGAGCGCGAGAGCGACGAGTCGGGCTACGACGAGCGCCGGGTCGCCGGCGCCTGAGCCGACCTGCCGCGGCATCCAGGCGTCGCGGTTCACGGGTGCGCAGGAGCGACCCCGGCGTTGGCCCGGGGCCGCCGACCTGCGGGTCAGACCGTGTCGGTCCGCGCCGGCTCGACCTCGGTGCGCTCCTCCATGTCGGCGGCCTCGGCCTCGGCCTGGGCCTCCTCGCCGGGCTCGAGCACCTCGCCCGGCGTCTTGGCCCGGCCGGGCGGGGTGTCGTCCTCGCTCTGCGGGCCGTCGAGCAGGTGGTGGCCAACGGCGTTGAGCACGGCCACGGTCGGCACCGCGATCAGACCGCCGATGATGCCGGCGAGGATGACGCCGGTGGCGATGCCGAGGATGACGGCGAGCGGGTGAATGCGCATGACCCGCCCGACCAGGAACGGCTGGAGCAGGTGGGCCTCGACCTGCTGCACCCCGATCACGATGCCGAGCATGATCAGCGCCTGCACCGGGCCGAGGGCCACGAGGGCCAGCAGCACCGCGACGGCGCCGGAG
>JBBQNZ010000248.1:0-3219 GCA_038330415.1 Actinomycetales bacterium
CGACGACGCCTTCAACGAACTGTTCTTCGATGAAGAGCTGCACACCGTCTGCTGGCCAGGAGAACTCGACCTGGCCCCCGAGAGGCTCGCCAGCCTGCCCGACGTCGCCTGACCTCGACAGGCACACGCCCCACGCCGTTGCGGCCGCCTCCCTCACTGGGGGCGGCCGCGCTGCTCTGTTGGGTGGGCACCGCATGGGCCGGACGAGCACACCCGCAGATCCGACGCCTGGCCCGTCATAGGCGCATCGGTTCCGCGGGCCCATCAAGAGTGCGCTGGCCCCAACCGCGCGCATGCGCGCAGGTCCACCCCACCTGTTGCCGTAGTGGGCTCAACTGGGGGGGAGATCCGCAATAAGTCGGGGAGGAGCCGGGAGCCGGGCGTCGGGGAGGAGCCGGGCCCTGTCGTTGCAGGTCAGAAGGCGCCAAGCGGGCCGCGCAGGCGGCGTGTTGACCGGCTCCTGACCTGCAAAGTCGGGGAGGTGCCGGGAGCCGGGCGCCGGGGCGGAGCCGGTCAGACGACGTCGCGGTGGTGGTAGGCCCAGTAGCCGGCGCCTGCGAGCAGCAGGGCCACGAGGGTCAGCACGACGGCCGAGACGACCTGGAACTGGCCGCCGGGCAGCGGCGACAGGTGGCTGAACGGCGAGACGTTCACCAGCCACGAGGGCAGCTTCGTGAGCGGCCCGATCTCGGTGAGCATGAACGTCACGAGCAGCACGCCCCACGAGAACGGCGCGAACCGGGGGAGGGCGCCCGCGAGCGCGGCGGCGACCCCGATCATCACCCAAACCGCGGGAAGAACCGAGAGGCTGGCGGCGACGGAGGGCCCCAAGGACGGTGCGTTCGGGCTGGCCGTCGGACCGATGAGGCCGACCACGGCGCCGATCAGTGTCAGGAGGGCGGTCGTGAGCACGACCGGCAGGGCGACGTGGGCGACGAACCAGCGAACCCGGCTGGTCGGCGTGGAGAGCACCACCTCACCCAGGCCCGACCGTTCCGACCCCACGAGCCGAAGCACGAGGGCGATGCCGGCGGCGGCCACCGCCGCCGCGACGAAATGGAGCTCGGTGGCGACGTAGATGTTCTCGACCGTGCCCGTCGTGCCACCCAGCTTCTCGAGCAGGTCCCGGATGCCGGGATCGGCGACCATCTCGGCCACCGACCCGAGCAGCGACCCCACGACAACGCCGCCGACGAGCATGCCGACCGACCACCCGATGATGGTGCCGCGGGCCAGGCGGGTGACCAGCGACACGGGCCCCACCAGCAGGCGCGAGGCCCGCAGGGGGCCAGCACGGGCGGGGAAGATGCCGGCCCCGAGATCGCGGCGGTCGAGCACCGCGACGGCCACGGCGACGCCGGCCACGAGGGCGAGCACCCCGAGCAGCAGGATCCACGTGCGGTTCGCGCCATAGGCCTCGACCCGCCCGGCCCAGCCCAGCGGCGAGAGCCAGCCCAGCGCCTGGACGAAGGTGCCCTGGTCGGCGGAGTCGGCCACGGCTCGCAGCGCGTACATCGCGCCGAGGTAGCCGAACCCGAGCCCGGCGGCGCCCCGGGTGGTGGAGGCGAGCTGCACCACGACCGCCGAGACGCCCACCATGGCCAAGCCAGCGGTCATCCAGGCCACGGCGAAGGCGATACTGCCCACGGGGTCCATGCCCAGCGCCGCCAGACCGAGCCCGGACAGCACGCTTGCGGCGACGACGGCGACGGTGCCGAGGGTGACGGCGGCGGCCAGGGCCGACCACCGGCCGACCACCCCGGCGCCGAGCAGCTCCAGGCGCCCCTCGTCCTCCTCGGTGCGGGTGTGCCGCCGCACGACGACGAAGCCGAGCACGGCGGTGAGAAACGCGCCCATCATCACCGTCTTGAACACGGCCAGCGCGTCGGCGGACTGTGCGGCGATCGGGCCGTACATGGCGACGACCGAGGGGTTGTTCAGCACGCCGGCCAGGCCGGTCGCGGCCTCGCTGTCGGTGGGATAGAGCGCGAGCGTCGCCTGGGCCGACCCGACGGCGAGCACGACCAGGCCCAGGACGCTGCTCGGGATGAGGATGCGGTCGCGCCGCCAGGCCAGGCGCAGCAGGTGCGAGAAGCCGGCCAGCCGGGTGCCGAGCGAGATGGTCGGGGCGATGGGTGGCGCGGGGGCGGTGGCCGTGGTCATACCGGCTGCTCCTGCGTCGGGCGGTGCGAGCCGGGTGTGCGGGGTGAGCCGGGAGCGCTCGGCGCGTCACCGGCATCCGGCTGCGTCTGGTAGCGGGCGAGGAAGAGCTCTTCGAGGGTGGGCGGCTGGCAGGTGAGGCTCTCGACGCCCCGGCTGCCCAGGGTGGCGACCAGCTCGCCGAGGTGCGCGGCCTCGACCGAGCAGCGCACCTCGGCGTTGTCGACCACCACGTCGTGCAGGCCGCGCCACGACTGCACCTCGGCCAGGGTCGGGGCGGTGGTCAGCACCGCGTGCACCCGGGTGCGGGTGAGGTGGCGCAGCTCGGCCAGGCTGCCGCTGTCGACGATGCGGCCGGCCCGCACGATGCTCACCCGGTCGCAGGCCCGCTCGACCTCGCTGAGGATGTGGCTCGAGAGCAGCACGGTGCGCCCCTCGTCCTTCAGGGCCGTCAGCTCGCTCTGGAAGACCTCCTCCATGAGCGGGTCGAGCCCGGCCGTCGGCTCGTCGAGCACCAGCAGCGGCACGTCGCTGGCCAGGGCTGCGACGAGGGCGACCTTCTGCCGGTTGCCCTTGGAGTAGGCCTTGCCCTTCTTGGTCTCGTCGAGCTCGAAGCGCTCGACGAGCCGGCGGCGGCGCTCCGCGGCGACGCCGCCGCGAAGGCGCCCGAGCAGGTCGATGACCTCGCCGCCGCTCAGGCTCGGCCAGAGCACGACGTCGCCGGGCACGTAGGCGAGCTGGCGGTGCAGCTCGGTGGCGTCGTGCCACGGGTCGCGGCCCAGCACGGTCGCGAAGCCGCGGTCGGCGCGCAGCAGGCCGAGCAGGATGCGGATGGTGGTGGACTTGCCCGAGCCGTTGGGCCCGAGGAATCCGTGCACCTCGCCCTCGCGGACGTTGAGGTCGAGGCCGTCGAGGGCCACGGTGTGGCCGAACGACTTGTGCAGGCCGGAGACGGCGATGACATCAGACATGTGACCTACGCTACACCGCCTTCAGAACTCTGTGAATGGTGTAAATTCCGCGTATGCCGTCTTCGCCCGCCACCTCGCCGGCCCGCCG
>JBBQNZ010000249.1:0-3183 GCA_038330415.1 Actinomycetales bacterium
CGTGCTGGCGCCGGCAGGGGCCACTCCCGGCTCGGTGCGCATCCGGGCCGTGGGCACGACCACCACCCGGCGGCCGGCGTTGTGGGCGCGCCACCCGAGGTCGAGGTCGGCGCCGACGTCGCCGAACGACGCCTCCCAGCCACGCAGCGTGCCGAGCAGCTCGCGCTCGACGAGGGAGCCGGCGAAGGGCACGCCCAGCGCGTCGGCGGACCGGTCGTACTGCCCCTGGTCGGGCTCGCCCGGCTTGGGACGGGAAAGCAACCGGCCACCCCGGGTGGTGCGGATGGCCAGCGCCCGCAGCAGCTGCGGGTCGGCGGCGTCGAGGTGCTTGGGACCGACCACCCCGGCCGACGCAGAGCGGCGCCAGGTGTCGACCAGCGCCACCAGGGCGCCGGGCTCCGGGGTGGTGCCCACCGGGAGCAGCCAGGCCAGGGTGGTCATGGGGGCGTCGGCCTCGGGGTCGAGCAGCGCACGGTGGGTGGCGGTGCGGGTCGGGGTGCGGGGGTCGACGGGTTGCACGGTGACGGGCACCGCGTGGGTGCGGCGCGCCGTGTCGACGACGCCGGCGACGGTGACCGAGCTGTGGTCGAGCCTGACGTGGTCGCCCGTGACCGGGTGGTCGGTCGGGTCGTCGTCGCCGCTGTCCGCCGCCGCGATGGCGGCGCCGCCGCTGCGGTCGAGGACGAGCACGGCATCGGGGGCCAGGCTCTGGTCGAGCACGGCGTCGAGCAGGGCCGCCAGGCCGCGGGCGTCGCGGCGGGTGATGACCACCGCGGTCACGCTCGGCTCCACCCCGTCGGTGTCGGACGGGGTGGGTGCGGGGCGGGCGGGAGCCAGGGTCATCCGTGGGGCGGCGGGTCGGGGCGGGGGCCCCGGGTCAGACCGCGCGCTTCTTCAGCTTGCGCCGCTCGCGCTCGGACAGGCCACCCCAGATGCCGAACCGCTCGTCGTTGGCGAGGGCGTACTCCAGGCACTCGGAGCGGACCTCGCACCCGACGCAGACCTTCTTGGCCTCGCGGGTGGAGCCGCCCTTCTCGGGGAAGAACGCCTCGGGATCGGTCTGCGCGCACAGCGACCGCTCCTGCCAGGAGAGAGCACCGTCCTCGGGCTCACCCTCGTCGAGCATCCCGTCGATCACATAGAGCTCGTGCATGCTTCCCTCCTCGACCCTTCGACCCGCGTGCTCCGATAGGGAGTCCTCGGAGTACATGGGTGGAATTACACGCGTGTCATGCGCCTCCCGTCAAGCCGGATGGTGTTATTGGTGTGCTTTTTCCCGGCTCCCCCGGCGTTTCGGGCGGACTCGCCGCAGCCCGAACGCGACTGACAGACTCTCGCACATGCACATCACGGCCCTTGCGGGCGGCGTCGGCGGAGCACGCTTCGTCCGCGGCCTGCGCCACCACCTCGACACCACGCCCGGGCTCGCCGACTCGACGGTCACCGTCATCGCGAACACCGGCGACGACATCACGCTCTTCGGCCTGCGGGTCTGCCCCGACCTCGACACGCTGCTGTACACCCTCGGCGACGGCGTGCACGAGGGACAGGGCTGGGGCCGCGCCGACGAGAGCCATCGCGTGCAGGGCGAGCTCGCTGCCTACGGCGCACTCCCCCAGTGGTTCGCGCTCGGCGACCTCGACATCGGCACGCACGTCGTGCGCTCGCAGTGGCTCGGGCAGGGGGCCTCCCTCAGCGAGGTCACCGCCCGGCTCGCGGCGCGCTGGGGCCTGCCGGAGAAGCGCATCGACCTGGTGCCGATGACCGACGTCCCGGTCGAGACGCACGTCGTGGTCGACGACGGCGAGGGCGGCGAGCGCGCGATCCATTTCCAGGAGTGGTGGGTTCGCCACCAGGCATCGGTGCCGGCCCGTCGCTTCGTCGTCGCCGGGCTCGACCGCGCCACGGCCGCACCGCGGGTGCTCGACGCCATCCGGCAGGCCGACGTCGTGCTGCTGCCGCCGAGCAACCCGGTGGTGTCGATCGGCATCGTCCTCGGTGTCGCGGGGGTGCGAGACGCGTTGCGCGGCACCACTGCCCCGGTGGTCGGCGTGTCCCCACTCATCTCCGGCCGCCCGGTGCGCGGGCATGCCGACGCGTGCCTCGAGGCCATCGGCGTCGACACGACGGCCCAGGCCGTCGGCGAGCTCTACGAGGACTTCCTCGACGGGTGGCTGGTCGACCCGGCCGACGCCGGCACCACCCTGCGTCGCGCCCGGGTCGAGGTCTTCGACGGGCCGCTGCTGATGAGCGACGTGCCGGCCACCGCGCGCATCGCCGAGCACGCGCTGCGGATTGCTGCCGCGGTGCCCGCGTGACCGAGGCGCCGGTGCCGTCGCCGACGACGGGTGCCGGCCTGTCGGTCGTGCCGGTGCTCGGTGTGGGCGAGGTGATGGCCGGAGCCCGGCTCGCCGACCTGCTGCTCGACGCGCTCACGGCATCGGGTGTGACCCTGGGGGCCGGCGACTGCCTCGTGGTGTCGAGCAAAATCGTCTCCAAGGCCCTCGGGCTGACGTGGGACGGCCCCCGCGAGGATGCCGTCACAGCCGGCACCGTCCGCGTCGTCGCCGAGCGCCGTGCGGCCGAGGGCTTCACGCGGGTCGTGGAGTCGGTGGCCGGGCCGGTGATGGCCGCGGCCGGCGTCGACGCCTCCAACACGGGCCCGTCCGCCCGGGTGCTCGTGCTGCCGGACGACCCGGACGCCGAGGCGGCCCGGCTGCGCACGGAGCTCCTCGACCGGCTCGAGCTGCCCTGTGCCACACCGCTGGCCGTGGTGCTCAGCGACACCGCGGGGCGTCCCTGGCGCGACGGTCTCACCGACCTGGCCCTGGGCAGCGCCGGCCTGGCCGTGCTCGAGGACCTGCGCGGCGCGACCGACCACGACGGCCGCCCGCTGGCCGTGACCATGCGGGCCGTGGCCGACGAGGTGGCGGCCGCAGCCGACCTCGTGAAGGGCAAGGCCGACGGCATCCCCGCGGCGCTCGTGCGCGGGCTCGACGCCGCGTGGTTCTCGCCGGACGCCCCCGGAGCCCGCGCCCTGGTGCGGGTGGGGCCGGGCGACTGGTTCGCCCTCGGCCACGTCGAGGCGCTGCGGGCCGCCCTGGGCGTGCACCCCGGGAGCGCCCTGTCGCAGGAGGTCGGCATCCGGCCGGTGCAGCCCGGCGAGCCACTGGGGGCGAAGGT
>JBBQNZ010000250.1:0-3133 GCA_038330415.1 Actinomycetales bacterium
AGGGCCCCTCACCGGTGCAGGCCGCCTGCTGGCTCGACATCAAGGGCGCCTACATGACGCTGCGACCCGCCCTGCGGCGCGTCTACACCACGGTCCAAGGCCTCGAAGTGTTCGGCCCGGTGGTCGTCAAGCTCGGCTTTCGGCCACTCGCCGAGGCCCAGTTGGAACTCGACGGCGCCCAATACCACTCGGCCGTCCTCGACTTCGGTCCCGGTTCCGTGGACGGCTGGCTGGCTGAGCTTGCAGCCGACGAACTGGGGATGCGGGACACCACCACTCTCGAGGCTGGGGCCGGCGAACTGTTGGTCGATGGTGAGCGCATCACGCTGACACCTCTGGAGTTCGCCGTCATGAACCACCTGCACACCCAACGCGGCAAGGTCGTAGACCGCGCCAGCATCCTGCGCGAGGTCTGGGGCTACGACTACGACGGCGGCAGCAACGTCGTGGACTCAACCATCCGGTCCGTCCGCAAGAAACTCGGACCCCGCGCCTCGTCCATCGAGACCGTGCGCGGCTTCGGCTACCGCAGCCACCTCTAACCGCCGCAGGGTTGCAGCATCGTTGACGGCGCCGGCCGACCCACTGCCAGGGAATGGCCCGTGGCGTCCCAACTTCATCGTCGAACCCGTCGATGACTTGGCACCTCGGACACCAGAGGTGAGGGCCAACCCACCGCTCGACCGCAGGATGCGCGACGTCGGCCGCCTGTCGGTGTCGACGCGGGCCGGGTGAGGTCAGTTGCACATGGCTTCGAGCATGTGGTCAAGCTCCTCGATGGGGCGGCCGGGCGGAAGAACCACCGTGGGCATCTGCGCGCCGGCGGCGCGCCAACGGTCAAGAGCCGCACGTGCCTGGCGTGTATCGCCCCACAGGGTCAGCTCGTCCAACAGAACCCGCGCCGATTCCGGGACGTCGAACGTCCGTGGGGTGGGGTTGGCCGCGAGGACCTCTTCGACGGCGCGACCGAATCCGAGTCGGAGCAAGGTCTGGCGGTACAGAGGGCCCATGCTCATGAGGTAGAACGACACCCACCACGAAGCCATCTCCAGGGCCTGAGTGGTGTCGGTGGAGACTGCTGCTGGTATGCAGGGGGCAATGAGCGGAAGCGCCCGCTGGAACTCCCCCCTCGCCGCACCCTCCCGGAGCAACCGCAGGCCTGCGTCGAGCCCGGAGAGCGGGAGGAGGAACGGTGCCCAGCCGTCGGCGAGCTCACCAGCCAGCCGTACGGACTTCGGGCCCAGTGCGGCCAGGTGGATGGGGATCTCTCTTCGCGGGGTGACGGCCAACCTCAGCGGCCGGTTGTCCCGCTGGACGGTTGCTTCGAGTCGTTGGCCGCTCAGCAACCGGCGTACTTGTCGCGTCACGGCGTCGAGACGTTGGACTGGCTCCGCGAACTCGATGTCATGGAACCCCTCGGCAAGTGGCGGACTCCCGGCGCCGAGCCCCAACACGAACCGGTCGCCCGAAGCCTCAGCAAGGCTGGTGGCGAGCATGGCGACGGTGGCCGCCGTGCGCCCCCATACGTTGAGAACCCCCGTGCCAAGGGTGATCCGATGCGTTCGCGTCGCGACCTCTGCCAGGAGAACGCCCGCGTCGTGACCCCAGCCCTCGCCTACGAAGAACGCGTCGTATCCGAGGGCTTCCGCGCGATCGGCCAAGTGCAGCACGACCGGACGCCGTGTCTCCATGGGCGTCAGGCCAACCGCAATCTGCCGAGTAGGCACCACTCGATGATTCTCGGCGGTCACCCGGATGTAAAGCAGGTCAGTGGATGAGCGACGGGGTGTGGATCCCGATCCTCACAGTCATTGCGCCGCCAGTCGACCGTCTCGACGGCGGCAAAGTCGGACGCGTGAAAGGAGAGTGGCTTGGCTCAAGGAAGTTCCACTGGAGGTATCCGATCGGGTCGAGGTCCTCAGAATGTGGAGGGAGCCAGGCGTGGCATGCTTCCGAGGACTGGCGTGAGTCGAGGGCAGACAGGCCGCCCCGTTGCTAAGGGCGTGGCATGCGAGGAGTTCGTCGGCTCAAACCTCCGCGGCGAGCGCGGCGAGCGCGGTGGGCGCGTTGCGCACGCTGTTCCCGGCCGGGTCGATGACCGGCGCGCCGAAGCTGCGGACCATGCAGATCATCGACCAGGTCGAGGACACCGCCCGAGGCGCCTACGCCGGTGCGTTCGGGTGGGTGGCCGCCGACGGGCGGGCCGACCTGGGGGTGGTGATCCGGTCGCTGACCACCAGTGGCGACGGTCGCTACCTGCTCGGGACCGGGGGCGGGATCACGGTCCACTCCGACGTCGCCGAGGAGTACGCCGAGTCCCGTTGGAAGGCGGAGCGGTTGTTGCGGGTCTTCGACGACGCGAGCGACGAACCGGCTACGCCCGGCCACACACCGTCCATGCCGACGCCGTGACCTCGAAGGGCGCCGCCGGCAGCTGCGCCGCGCATCCCGCCCGCACGCGCTGCCGGTCCGCCGGCGCCAGCCGTTCGACGTAGGCGCCGGCCGGACCGACCCCCAACGTGTAGGGCTCCCACCACTCCTCGAACGTCTCGTAGGCGACGGTGACGGTGAGCACCGACTCCTCGATGGCTCGCAGGCCGGCGTCATCGAAGAGCTGGGCGAGGTGGCCCACCCTGGAACCCGGGGCGTCGCCCTCGCCGGTCGCGTCGGGGTCGACGGCGGCGACACCGCGCCAGAACGGCGACGACGGACCCCTGCCCCCGCCGCGGTCCCACACCGAGGCGACCACCGGCCCGCCCGGGCGGGTGACCCGGGCCATCTCCCGCAGACCGGCCACCGGGTCGCTCATGAAGTGCACCACCAGCGAGGCCAGCGTCGCGTCGAACGCGTGGTCGGGGAACGGGAGCGCCTCGGCGCTCGCCTCGCAGACGTCCACCCCCGGCAGGCGGGCGGCGAGGGCGGCGACGAACGAGGCGGACGGGTCGATCGCGGTGACGCGGTCGGCGCCGCCGAGCGCCACCAGGCGCGCGGTCAGCGCCCCCGGGCCGCAGCCGACGTCGAGCACCCGGTCGGTGGCACGAAGGCCGGCTGTGGCCACGAGCTGTCCGGCCAGCGGTTCGGAGTAGCGCCCCATGAACCGGCCGTACGCGTCGGCGGTCACGTCGAAAAACAC
>JBBQNZ010000251.1:0-2950 GCA_038330415.1 Actinomycetales bacterium
CCCGTTCCCGCCCTACGCGCGCTACCACGTGGCCGATGCGTCCGGCACGCTGACCCGCTCGGTGGACATCGAGCTCCCCCGCGCCGTGATGATGCACGACTTCGTGATGACGTCACGCCACGTCGTGTTCTTCGACCTCCCTGCCGTCTTCGACGTCGACTCGATGATGAAGGGCGAGACCGGCATCCGCTGGGAGCCCGAACACGGCGCGCGCATCGGGGTCATGCCCCGCGACGGCGGCAACGACGACATCGCCTGGTTCGAGCTGGATCCGTTCTTCGTCTTCCACTTCATGAACGGCTGGGATGCCGACGACACGACGGTCGTGGTCGACGGTTCCCGTGCGTCGCGCATGCCCATCGCCTTCGGCGACGACGTGCTGACCGAGCGGGTGTTCCCGACGCTGCACCGCTGGACCCTCGATCTGGCGAGCGGCATGGTCAAGGAGGAGCAGCTCGACGACCGTCCCGGCGACTTCCCCCGCATCAACGCGCACCGCGAGGGTTCGGTGAACCGCTACGGCTACCTGGCCACCGTCGACCAGGTGACCGACGGACCGGTGCAGTTCACGGGCGTCACCAAGTACGACACCACGACGGGAACCTCGGTGACCCACGCCTACGGCACCGACGTCGACGCCGGCGAAGCGGTGTTCGCCCCCGACCCCGACGGCAACGCCGAGGACGACGGCTGGCTGCTCAACTTCGTCTACGACCGCCCCACGGGCACCAGCGCCCTCGTCATCAACGACGCCCGCGACCTCGGCGCCCCGCCCGTCGCCACCGTCGAGATGCCCCGCCGCGTCCCCTTCGGCTTCCACGGCAACTGGATGCCCGAGCGCGACTGAACCGGTCGCGACCCGGCGCCGGCACGCCGCTGGTGGTCGACCTCGCCGGACTCGTTCAGGGCGCCAGGCGCCACTGGCCCTTGCCGGCGCGCTTGGCCTCGTAGAGCGCCGCGTCGGCGGCGGCCAGGAGCTGGGGTCCGTCGCCCTCGGCTTGGTCGCTGATGGCCACCCCCACGCTGAGACCGACCTGCACGGTGGTGCCGGACAGCTCGAACGGTCGGGCGACCTCGTGGACCAGCCGCTCGGCGATGGCCATGGCCTCGGACGCGTCGCGGACCGAGGGACAGAGCACCGCGAACTCGTCGCCGCCGAGGCGGGCCACCAGGTCGTCGGGCCGCACCGTCGCCTCGATGCGCGCGGTGACGGCTCGGAGCAGCTCGTCGCCGTGGCCGTGGCCGTGGGTGTCGTTGACCGGCTTGAAGTCGTCGAGGTCGAGGTAGAGGACGGCCACGAACGAGCCGCGAGCCGTCGGCGGCGGGCTCGTCACCGCGCCGGCGGTGGCCGTGGTTTCCTGGAGGCGCAGGAAGAACTGGGCGCGGTTGGCGACCCCGGTGAGGTTGTCGTGCAGCGCGGCATGACGGAGGAGGTCCTCGGTGCGGCGACGCTCGAACGCGAGGGCGGTGAGGCGGCCGGCGCGGGCCAGGGCGACCTCGTGGCTGACGAGGGGCAGACCCGGGACCGATCGCCACACGACCAGCGCGGCGACCGGCGCATCGTCGGTGCCCACGAGGACCGGGCGCACCCAGCACGACCGGAGGCCGAGGTCGTCGGCCGGCGCCCGCAGCGCGGCGGGCAGGTCGTCGGTGGTCGCGTGCGAGACCGGTTCGGCGTCAACCAGCGCTCGGGTCCATGGCTCGTCGCCGGTGCTCCCGCTCGCCGCAGCCCCGCTCAAGACGGGGGGCAGGTGCGGTGCGATAACCGACGCGAAGCCGGTGCCGTCCCAGCCGTGGCCGATGGCGACCCGGGCACCGCGCAGCTCGTGTTCGAGGGACGTGACCAGGAACTCGAGGACCTGTTCGAGCGGACTGGACGCCACCAGCGCCTCGATGGCCTGGTCGAGCGACTGCTGACCGGCCATGGGCCGGCCGCGGATGATCGTGCCCACCACGTCGGGGTCGTCGAGCCGGGGAACGGCGCCGAGCTCGACCAGCGCCAGGGTCCCGTCGGACCGGATGAGCCGCACCGGCATGGGCACCCCGCCCTCGGGCCGCCCGCCGTACCCCGCCACGAGCTGGGTGAGCGCACCGAGGGCGATCCCGAAGTCGTCGGGATGGATGATCTCGGTCGCGCTGCGCCCGACCAGCGCTTCGGGCTCGTAGCCGAGGATGTCGACGACGGCGGGGTTCACGTACCCGAGGCTGAGGTCCTCCCGGACCACCGCATAGAGGTACGGGGACGTCTCGACCACCACGCGGAACATGGCATCGGGGATCCCGGGGCCTGCTCGTTCGTCCGTCACGGGTCGGAAGTCTACGGATGCTGCGAGGCATCTGAGCGGGAGCGTCAGCCGGGGCCGGCGACGCGGAACGTGATGCTGATGCGCGGTGGGGCCTCGCGGACCTTGGGGACCGAGTGGAACCAGGTGCGCTGGCAGCTGCCGCCCATCACCAGCAGGTCGCCCCCGCCGACCAGGAGCTCGGTGGTGGGGCCGCCCTCGCGCGGGCGCAGGCGGAACGGGCGGTGGCCGCCGACCGACACGATGGCGATGGTCGACTGGGTGCGCTCGCGGGCGATGCGGTCGCCGTGCCAGGCCACGCTGTCGGTGCCGTCGCGGTAGTAGTTGAGCCCGACGCTCGAGAGCACGACGCCGTAGCGCCGCGAGAGCAGGTTGGCCATGTGGTCGATGACCGGGCGGGCCACGTGGCAGTCGGCCACGGCCTCGCGGCTCCAGGCGTGCAGCCGCGGCTCGTCGACGAACTGGCCGTACATGAGGCGACGGCCGCGGCGCCACGCGACGTTGGCGACGAGATCGTCGAACACGGCGGCGGCGCCGTGCAGCCAGCCCGTGGCGGAGTCGACCCACGCGCCGTGGGCCAGCTCCGAGCGCCGTAGCCCGCCGAAGACGGGATCGGCACGGACCGGCTCGGCATCGAACAGCGTCGG
>JBBQNZ010000252.1:0-2910 GCA_038330415.1 Actinomycetales bacterium
CCGCCGCTCCGCTTCCTCGAGTCGGGAGTACGGCCCCGATCCGGGTGGGGTCAGTCGGGGGTGGCGGCTTTGCGGTTCTTGCGGGCTCGGTAGGCGGCGACGTTGGCGCGGGTGCCGCAGGTTCCGTCGCAGAACTTGCGCGAGCGGTTCTTGCTGAGGTCGATGAGCAGGTCCTCGCAGTCGTCGCCGGCGCACGCCTTGAGGCGGTCGGTCTCGTCGGCGCGGATGACGTCGACGAGCGCCATGCCCACCTCGACCGCGATCCGGTGGGCCAGGGGAGCGTCGTCGGAGGTCGCGTGCACGTGCCACCCGAACGCACCGTGCCGCACCAGCCGGGGCAGTGCCCGGCCCTCCTCGAGCAGGGCGTTCGCCGCGTCGACCAGGCCGTCGTCGTCGCGACCCCAGATCTCGCGCAGCCGCGGACGCAACGCGCGCACGGCATCCACCTCGGCCTGGCTCGTCGGGCGGGCGCCGGTCCACTCCCAGCGGTCCATCCACGCCAGCAGGGCCGGGAGGTCGGGGAGGTCCTCACGGTCCTCGTCACCGAGTGCGGGCCCGGTGTTGGCCAGGGCCGCCGCGTGCATCAGCGTCATGTCGGTGTCATGGGTGAAAATCATCTTGACTCCTGACAGATGGCCAGCATACCGTCATGGGCAACAGCATACTTTGCTCCTGACATTCCGGGTCGGGGCCACGCGCAGGGATGGAACCGATGGTCGAGGCGATGAAGCGGAACCTGGGCCTCGGCCTCGTCGCGATGCTCCTGTCGAGTGCGGCCTTCGGCACGTCCGGGCCGTTCGCGAAGTCGCTCATGCAGGTGGGCTGGTCGCCGGGTGCGGTCGTGCTGGCCCGCATCACCGGCGCCGCGATCCTGCTGATGCCGTTCGCCCTGTGGAGCCTGCGCGGCCAGTGGCGCTCGATCCGCCGCGAGCTGCCGCGGGTGGCGCTCTACGGCACGCTCGCCGTCGCCGCGGCCCAGCTCGGCTACTTCCAGGCCGTGTCGCGCATGGACGTCGGCATCGCCCTGCTCATCGAGTACCTCGGCATCGTGCTCGTCGTGCTGTGGGTGTGGGTGCTCACCGGCCAGCGGCCGCACCGGCTCACCGTGGTCGGCATCGTGCTGGCCCTGGTCGGGCTCGCCCTCATCCTCGACATCACCGGCCAGACCACCCCGCCGCTGTCGGGGGTGCTCTGGGGCCTGGTCGCCGCCGCGGGGCTGGCCGGCCACTACGTACTCGCCGCCCGCCCCACCGCGATCCCGTCGACCGCCTTCGCCGGGCTGGGGCTGGCCGTCGGCGCCGTCGCACTCGCCCTGCTCGGTCTCGTCGGGGTGCTGCCCATGGACGTCGGCGACGCCACCGTGCAGGTGGCCGGCGCCGGCATCCCGGCGTGGCTGGCCCTGGCCGAGCTGGTCGTCGTGGCCGCCGCCTTCGCCTACATCCTCGGCATCGTCGGCGCCCGGCTGCTCGGATCGACCCTCGCCTCGTTCGTGGGCCTGACCGAGGTGCTCTTCGCGGTGCTCTTCGCCTGGCTGCTGCTCGCCGAGCTGCCCGGGGTGCTGCAGCTCGTCGGCGGTGCCGTGCTGCTCTCGGGCGTCGTCGCGGTGCGACTGGGGGAGCGCGACCTGGCCCGCACGGCCAAGGCCCGGGATGCCGCCGCGGACACCGATTTAGACGTTCACTCCACCGTCGCCTAGACTCGGGGGGTTGCCTCGGCGAGGGACGTCGCACCGGACAGAGCTGTCCGGTCAGGCCGCGCAAGCGGTCGACGCATCCGTGATCGACGCTGGCGGACGCAGATCCGGTGGATCCGCGGGCCGTACGCGCGCCACGTTCGGTGCCACGTCCCGCGTCGAGGACCGACTGCCTCATCCGACTTCGACTCCCCAGGAGCACCCATGTCCGACAACAACAAGCTCGTCGCCGAGACCCGCACCCAGTTCGGCAAGGGGGCTGCGCGCAAGATCCGCCGCGACAACAAGATCCCCGCCGTGATGTACGGCCACGGCAGCGAGCCGGTGCACATCACCCTGCCCGGCCACCAGTCGATGCTCGCGTTGAAGCAGAGCAACGCCCTGCTCACCATCGTCATCGACGGCAAGGAGCAGCTGGCGCTGGCCAAGGACGTGCAGCGCGACCCGATCAAGCCGGTCATCGAGCACATCGACCTGGTCATCGTGAACAAGGGCGAGAAGGTCACCGTCGACGTCAACGTGCACATCGAGGGCGAGGCGGCCCCCGAGACCGTCGTCACCACCGACCACTCCAGCCTGGAGCTCGAGGTGCTGGCCACCGACATCCCCGAGAGCATCACCGTCTCGGTCGCGGGCCTGAAGGCCGGCACCCAGATCCTGGCCGGTCAGGTCGAGCTGCCCGAGGGCGCCACCCTGGTCACCGACGCCGAGGCGCTGGTCGTCAACATCACCGCTCAGGTCTCCGAGGAGGCCCTCGAGGCCGAGCTGTCCGAGGCCGAGGCCGAGGCCGGCATCGAGCGCGAGGAGTCCGACGACGAGGCCGCCGAGTCCGGCGCCGGCGAGACCGCCGCTGCCGAGGGCGAGAAGCCTTCCGACGACGCCTGATCAGCCCCGGGCCACTCGATCCGCCGCATCACCGCACCACCGCCTCAGGGCCCGGTCCGCTCGGACCGGGCCCTGAGGCCTCTCCCGGCCCACGGCATACTGGACCGGTGACCGACTCCGGACCCTGGCTCGTCGTGGGGCTGGGCAACCCCGGCCCCACCTACGCGGGCAACCGGCACAACGTCGGCGCCATGGTGGTCGACGAGCTCGCCCGACGGCACGGGTCTCAGCTGAAGACGCACAAGGCGCGAGCCGTCGCAGCCCAGGTGCGGCTGGGCACCGGCCCCGGCGGCATCCCCGGCCCTCCGGCCGTCATCGCGGTGCCCAACTCC
>JBBQNZ010000253.1:0-2908 GCA_038330415.1 Actinomycetales bacterium
CTGCCCCGATCCATCATCGTGCTCGGTGGCGGGGCGATCGGCTGCGAGCTGAGCCAGGTGATGGCGCGGTTCGGGGTCGAGGTGACCCTGGTCGAGGCCGCTCCCCGGCTGCTGGCCCTCGAGGAGCCCGAGGCGGGTGCCGTCCTCGCCGACGTCCTGAGGCACGAGGGGGTCGACGTGCGCACTGGGGTCGGTGCGCAGCAGGTTCGGGCCGACGGCGCCGGGGTGGCCGTGTCCCTGGCCGACGGCTCCGCCGTCCGCGCCGAGCGGCTGCTGGTCGCGACGGGCCGTCGGGCCGACCCGGCGGCGGTGGGCCTGACATCGGTCGGTGTGGCCGCCGACGCGCGGGTCGCGCCGGTCGACGAGCGGTGCCGCGTCGCACCGGGGGTGTGGGCGGTGGGTGACGTCACCGGCAAGGGAGCCTTCACGCACGTGGCGATGTACCAGGCCGGGATCGTCATCCGCGACATCCTCGGCGAGGACGGCCCGCCGGCGTCCTACCGGGCACTGCCCCGGGTGACGTTCACCGACCCCGAGGTGGGCGCCGTCGGCCTGACCGAAGCCCAGGCGCGAGAACAGCTCGGCAAGGTCCGCGTCGGCTCGACCGAGGTAGCGAGCACCGCCCGCGGCTGGATCCACAAGCCCGGCAACGAGGGCGTCATCAAGGTGGTCGAGGACGCCGAGCGTGGTGTCCTCGTCGGAGCCACCGCGATGGGACCCAGCGGCGGGGAGGTCCTGGGGGCCCTGGCAGTCGCAGTGCACGCCCAGGTTCCGGTGGAGCAGCTGACGTCGATGATCTACGCCTACCCCACCTTCCACCGCGGCATCGAGGACGCCCTCGGCAGGCTCGCATGAACCCACGTGCCCAGGCGGCGGCGGGCTCGGGTCCGCAGCCCGGCCTGCGCGCACGGCAGGACGAGCGGTCGGTGACGCGGGCTCAGATGGCCGAGGTCGACCGGATCATGGTCGACGAGCTCGGCATCACCCTGGTCCAGATGATGGAGAACGCCGGGCGAGCGTTGGCCACGCTCGCCCGGACCATGCTCGGTGGCCACGTCGAGGGCCGCCGGGTGGTCGTCGCCGCAGGCACGGGCGGCAACGGCGGGGGTGCCATGGTCGCGGCCCGACGGCTGCACGGCTGGGGGGCGCTGCCGGTGGTCGTGACCACCGGCAGCGCCGGGCTCAGCCGCGGCGCGGTCCGCCTCCAGCTGCGCACCCTGATGAGCCTGGGGGTGCCGGTGCTTCACGTGTCCGCGGTGCCCACCCTGCCTCGAGGGGAGCTGGTCATCGACGGCATCCTCGGCTACGGCCTCGACGGCCCGGCGCGCGGGAGCGCCGCACAGCTGATCCGCTGGATCGGCTGCGGGCGTGAGGCCGTCCTCGCCTTGGACGCCCCTTCCGGTGTCGACGTCGACACCGGGCTGGCGCCCGGACCGGCCGTCTGCGCGGACACCACGCTCACTCTTGCCGCCGCCAAGCCCGGCCTGCTCCAGCCGCACGCAGCCCCGCACGTGGGGGTGCTCTACGTCGCCGACATCGGCGTTCCGGGTGAGGTCATCCAGCGAGTCACCGGACACCCCGGCCCCACCTTCGGGCCGCACGACACCCTGCTCCTGGGGCGTCAGGCCCCGGCCAACGTCCACGGCGCCGAGCTACCGGGATGAGCACCCACACTCCACCGGGTTCTCTTGCCATGAGCGCTTCAGATGAGCCGGCCCCCGATGCCTCCCAGCCCGTCGTCGAGGTCTTCTGGCGACCGGGCTGCCCGTTCTGCACCGCGCTGCGGATCGACCTCACCCGACGCGGGATCCCCGCGCGGTGGCGCAACATCTGGCAGGACGACGACGCGCGCGGCATCGTGCGAGAGGTCAACAACGGCAACGAGACCGTGCCCACGGTCCGGGTCGGCTCCCAGCACCTGACCAACCCCAGCGGCAGCGAGGTCGCCCAGGCCGTGCTCGGCCGCCCAGGCTCGGTCGCCCGCCGTCGGCGCCTGACGGAGCTCGCCCGCTGGGGCCGGCTCAGCGGGGACAGCTCGCCCCAGGCACCCATGGCCACGACGGAGACCACTGCCCGCCCGGCCGGCTCGGCCGCCGGCCAAGGTGACGGCTGGCCGGTCGTCGCGCGCCGCGACAAGCCTCCATGGGTGTGCGTGCTCACGGTGGACCTGTTCAGTCGGGGCAACCGTCCTGGCCGTGACACACACCACGAGCACGATGCCCGCTGACATTCGCCTCGCCAAGCCAGTTGGGAAACCCGCTGCGGTCCCGCAGCTTGTGCCCCGGTGGAGTCTGATGGGCCAGGACTAGGCGGGTGCCGTGATGAGTGGCCGGAGCGACGCGTAGATGCTGCTCGGAGCGACCGGTGACCTGGCGAGGAAGATGTTGTTCCCGGCCTTGCTCCAGCTGGCCGCGACGATTCTGCCCGCGCGGGTCATCGGGGTTGCAGTCTCGGCTTGGGACGATGCGCGTCTGCGGCAGGAGGGGCGTCAGTCGGTGTTCGCAGACGTCGAAGTCGGACAGCACGAGCGCAGCCGCATCGTGATCGAGAAGCCCTTCGGACGCCACCTCAGACCGACGGGTGTGCTCGCTGTGCAGGCGGGGGCCCTGAACGTCAGGTGCTGCTATGGGTGCGCCAGCGGCGCAGCCGCACCAGCGCCCGTAGCCCCGCCCTTGCGCGCGGCGACTCGAGCTGGGTGCGGACGTCGGCGATGGCGGCGTTCCACGGCCCGTCGTTGAACGTCGGGTAGGGGTGGATCACGCCTGCGAGGTCGCGGGTGCGCAGCCCCAGCTTGACGGCCATCGTGAGCTCCCCGATGGACTCCCCGGCTCGCGGCCCGACGACCGTAGCGCCCAGGATCCGACCCTTGTGGTCCACCGCCAGCCGAGCGAAACCGCTCGAGTCGCCC
>JBBQNZ010000254.1:0-2899 GCA_038330415.1 Actinomycetales bacterium
CGCGGCACGCTCGGCGCCACGGGCCAGGATGCGGTCGAGCTCGGCCGGGTCGGCGAGCAGCTCGGCCATCCGCTCGCGGAACGGCGTGACGGCATCGACCACGACCTCGGCGACGGCCTTCTTCAGGTCGCCGTAGCCGCGCCCAGCGAACTCGGCCTCGACCGCGGCGACCGGCATGCCCGACAGCACCGAGTGGATGACGAGCAGGTTCGAGACGCCGGGCTTGGTTGCCGGGTCGTAGCGCACCTCGGCCTCGGTGTCGGTGACGGCCGAGCGGATCTTCTTGGCGATCCGCCCCGGCTCGTCGCTGAGCAGCACGAGCCCCTTCTCCGACGACGTCGACCCGCTCATCTTCGACGTGGGCTCCTGCAGGTCCATGATCTTGGCCGACTCCTTGAGGATGTACGGCTCGGGCACCGTGAGCACCGGCCCGAAGCGGGTGTTGAGCCGCTCGGCGAGGTCGCGGGTGATCTCGAGGTGCTGGCGCTGGTCCTCGCCCACCGGCACGAACGCCGCGTCGTACATCAGGATGTCGGCCGCCATCAGCACCGGGTAGGTGAACAGCCCGACGTTGGCGTTGTGGCCCTTGGCCACCTTGTCCTTGTACTGCGTCATCCGGTTCATCTCGCCGACCGCCGTCTGGCAGGCGAGCACCCAGGCCAGCTCGGGGTGCGGCCCGACGTGGCTCTGCAGGAACACCGCCGACGCCTCGGGGTCGACCCCGCCGGCGATGAACTGCGCCGCGGTGACCCGGGTGCGGCGGCGCAGCACCTCCGGCTCGGTGGGCACGGTGAGGGCGTGCAGGTCGGCGACGAAGTAGTAGGCGTCGAAGTCGCGTTGCAGCCCGACCCAGTTCACGAGGGCACCGAGGAAGTTGCCGAGGTGGAGCGAGTCGCTCGTCGGCTGCATCCCGGAGAGGATGCGCGGGCGTGCGGAAGCGGGCGGAACAGGGGTGGCCATGGGCACATTGTGTCAGGGGCGCCGCACCTAGACTGCGCGGCATGGCCAGCGTCGCTGAGAGCTCCCGTCGAGTCGCCGACACCCACCGCGAGGTGTTCGGCAGCGACCCACAGGGGGTGTGGTCGGCGCCGGGCCGGGTCAACCTGATCGGCGAGCACACCGACTACAACGACGGCCTGGTGCTGCCCATCGCCCTCCCCCACCGCACGGATGCCGCGTGCTCACCGCGCGCCGACGACCTCCTGCGCGTGTGGTCGGTGCAGACCGACGAGCTGGCCGAGGTGCAGCTGGCCGACGTCGGGCCGGGCCGCCCCGAGGGCTGGGCCGCGTACGTGGCCGGCGTGCTGTGGGCCCTGCGCGGCGACGGGCACGAGGTGCACGGGCTCGACGTCACCATCGACAGCAACGTGCCGTTCGGTGCCGGGCTGTCGAGCTCGGCCGCGCTCGAGTGCTCGGTCGGCGCGGCCGCGAGCGACCTGTTCGGGCTGGGCCTGCTGGGCGACGACGCGGGCCGGGCCCGGCTGGCCGCGGCGTGTGTGCGCGCCGAGAACGACATCGCCGGAGCGCCCACGGGTGGCATGGACCAGTCGGCGGCGCTGCTCTGCCGGGTCGACCACGCCCTGCTGCTCGACTGCCGCAGCGGCGCGACCGAGCAGGTGCCCTTCGACCTCGCCGGTGACGACCCGGCATCCGGGCACGTGCTGCTGGTCACCGACACCCGGGCCGAGCACAGCCTCAACGACGGGCAGTACGGCGAGCGTCGCGACGCGTGCGAGCGGGCCGCGGCGGAGCTCGGGGTCGACTCGCTGCGTGACGTCGACCCGGCTGTGCTGGATGACGCGTTGGCGCGCCTCTCCGACGACGTGCTGCGCCGCCGCGCCCGCCACGTCGTCACCGAGATCGCCCGGGTGCGCGCCGCCGTCGAGGCCCTGCACGCCGGCGACCTGGTCGAGCTGGGCCGGCTGTTCGACGCCTCGCACGCCTCGCTGCGTGACGACTACGAGGTGAGCTGCGACGAGCTCGACGCGTCGGTCGAGGCGGCCCGCTCGGCTGGTGCGTTGGGTGCCCGGATGACCGGTGGTGGCTTCGGTGGGTCGAGCATCGCCCTGCTGCCCGCGGGTGTCGTCGAGGAGGCCACGTACGAGATCCGTGAGGCCTTCGCCGAGCGGGGCTGGCACGAGCCGCAGTGCTTCGTGGTCACGGCCGGCGCCGCGGCCCACCGCAACCCCTGACCCGCGCCTCGAACGTGGGTGAAGATCGTCGCCCAGCCGCTGGTCTTCACCCACGTTCGAGGAAGTGGGCTCCGACTCAGAGGTCGTAGGTGACCGACACGGGGGCGTGGTCGCTCCAGCGCTGCGCGTAGGAGGCGGCCCGCCCGACCTCGGCCCGCGTCGCGCGGGTGGCCAGCGGCGACGAGGCCAGTTGGTAGTCGATCCGCCAGCCGGAGTCGTTGTCGAACGCCTGCCCCCGCCACGACCACCAGGTGTAGGGCCCCGGACCAGGCCCGTGCAGGTGCCGGTGCACGTCGACGAAGCCGTGGGTGCCGATCCAGCCGTCGAGCTGGGCCTGCTCCTCGGGCAGGAACCCCGACTTGCCGCGGTTGCCCTTCCAGTTCTTCAGGTCCTCGACACGGTGGGCGATGTTGAGGTCACCGGTCAGCACGGCATACCGGCCGTCGGCGGCCCACGCCTCCAGCCGCTCCCCCACGGCGGCAAGGAATCGAATCTTCTCGCCCTGGCGCGGGGTGCCCGCCTGGCCGGTGTGCACGTAGGCCGACGCGGCGGTGACCACGGCGCGGCCGTGCGCCCCCTCGACCACCACGTCGGCCTCGACCCAGCGGCCCGACCCGGCGAACTCCTCCCCCATGTCGGTGCGCACCTCCGCGAACGGCCAGCGAGACATCACCGCCACGCCCGAGCGTCCCTTCGCGGTGCCGCTG
>JBBQNZ010000255.1:0-2770 GCA_038330415.1 Actinomycetales bacterium
GGACGAGTGGCGGCTGCTCGCCGTGCACAACCTCGGCGCCGACGACGCCCTCGTCACCCTCGAGCTCGGTGCGGTGCCCGAGGGCTCGGTGCTGCGCGACGTGCTCGACGGTCGCGACGACCAGCCGGTCGACCCGAGCGGACGCGTGGAGCTGCGGGTCGACGGCCACCGGGGCCAGTGGCTGCGGGTGCTGGCTCCCGGAGAGCAGGCGTACGCGTAACGGCTGCCCCACCGGTACGGTGGTTGCCGACACCGGCAGTGACCGCCGCCACACCCAGCACCCGCGGTCGCGACGACCACCGACGCGGCGACCGTCACCACGGAAGCCCGGAGAAGGAGTGCCCTGTGAGCGACAACGAGGTCGCCCCCCTGGAGACGGCGTTCGGCGTGGACCATCACGTCTCACGCGCCGAGGCCCCCGAACGCCCCGCGCAGGACGGCGGGCCGGAGATGGTCCAGCTGCTCAACCCCGAGGGCGAGCGCGTCTCGCACCCGGAGCACGACGCCGTCGTCGACGCGCTGACCGACCAGGAGGTGCGCGGTTTCTACCGCGACCTGGTCCTCATCCGCCGCTTCGACGCCGAGGCCACCGCGCTGCAGCGCCAGGGCGAGCTCGGCCTCTGGGCCAGCCTGCTGGGCCAGGAGGCCGCCCAGGTCGGCTCCGGCCGCGCGCTGCGCCCGCAGGACTACGCCTTCCCGACCTACCGCGAGCACGGCGTCGCCTGGTGCCGCGGGGTCGACCCGGTCAACCTGCTCGGCATGTTCCGCGGGGTCAACCACGGCGGCTGGGACCCCAACGAGAAGAACTTCCACCTCTACACGATCATCATCGGCGCGCAGACCCTGCACGCCACCGGCTACGCCATGGGGGTGCAGCGCGACGGCAGCGTCGGCACCGGCGACGACGACCGCGACACCGCCGTCATCGCCTATTTCGGCGACGGGGCCACCAGCCAGGGCGACGTGTCCGAGGCGCTGGTCTTCGCCGGCGTCAACAACAGCCCGGTCGTCTTCTTCTGCCAGAACAACCAGTGGGCCATCTCCGAGCCCAACGAGAAGCAGACCCGTGCCCCGCTGTGGCACCGGGCGCGTGGCTTCGGCTTCCCCGGCATCCGGGTCGACGGCAACGACGTGCTCGCCGTGTATGCCGTCACCAAGGCCGCGCTCGACGCCGCCCGCTCGGGTCAGGGCCCCACCTTCATCGAGGCCTACACCTACCGGATGGGCGCCCACACCACCTCCGACGACCCCAGCAAGTACCGAGTCTCGGCCGAGGTCGAGGTGTGGAAGCACCGCGACCCGATCGAGCGGTTCAAGCGCTGGCTGATGACCACCGGCCGCGCCGACGCCGAGTTCTTCGACGCCGTCGAGGAGGAGTCCGACGAGCTCGGCGCCTCGGTGCGCGAGCGCTGCCTGGCCCTGCCCGACCCGCCCGGCACCGACATGTTCGACCACGTCTACGCCGAGGCGCACCCGCTCGTGGATCGTGAGCGCGCCGAGTTCGAGCACTACCAGTCCTCGTTCGAGGGAGCCAGCTGATGGCCGCCACCACCCTGGCCAAGGGCATCACCAGCGGTCTGCGGGCCGCCATGGACAAGGACCCCAAGGTCGTCCTGATGGGCGAGGACATCGGCAAGCTCGGCGGCGTCTTCCGGGTCACCGAGGGCCTGCAGAAGGACTTCGGCGAGGACCGCGTCATCGACACCCCGCTGGCCGAGGCCGGCATCCTCGGCACCGCCATCGGCATGGCGCTGCGCGGCTACCGCCCCGTCGTCGAGATCCAGTTCGACGGCTTCGTCTACCCGGCGTTCGACCACATCGTCAGCCAGGTCGCCAAGCTGCGCGCCCGCAGCCTGGGTCACGTCGCGATGCCGCTCGTCATCCGCATCCCGTTCGGCGGCGGCATCGGCGCGGTCGAGCACCACAGCGAGTCCAACGAGGCCTACTTCGCGCACACCGCCGGCCTGCGGGTCGTCGCCGTGTCCAACCCGCACGACGCGCACTGGATGATCCAGCAGGCCGTCGAGACCGACGACCCCGTCGTGTTCTACGAGCCCAAGCGCCGCTACTGGGACAAGGGCGAGGTCGGCGACGCCCCCGACGGAGCGCTCGGCTCGGCCCGGGTGCTGCGCGAGGGCACCGACGTCACCCTGCTCGCCTACGGCCCGATGGTGAAGACCTGCCTCCAGGCCGCCCAGGCGGCGGAGGAGGAAGGTCGCTCGCTCGAGGTCGTCGACCTCCGCTCGCTCTCGCCCCT
This sequence comes from Actinomycetales bacterium, assembly GCA_038330415.1. Classification (GTDB taxonomy): domain Bacteria; phylum Actinomycetota; class Actinomycetes; order Actinomycetales; family Dermatophilaceae; genus Fodinibacter. Next base: position 2,258 of record JBBQNZ010000255.1, read on the forward strand.
CGACGAGGCCACCATCCTCGACTCCGCGCGCAAGACCGGGCGGGTGGTCGTGGTGCACGAGGCCTCGACCTTCCTCGGCATGGGTGCCGAGATCTCGGCACTCGTCACCGAGCAGGCGTTCTACTCGCTCGAGGCCCCGGTGCTGCGGGTCGGCGGCTACAACGTGCCCTACCCGCCGAGCCGCATCGAGGAGGAGTTCCTCCCCGACCTCGACCGCGTCCTCGATGCTGTCGACCGCTCGCTCGCTCACTGAAAGGCGTTCTCGCAGATGGCTCTTCGTGAGTTCAAGCTCCCCGACCCCGGCGAGGGCCTCACCGAGGCCGAGCTCGTCACCTGGCACGTCAAGCCAGGCGACACGGTCAAGGTCAACGACATCATCGTCGAGATCGAGACCGCCAAGTCGCTCGTCGAGCTGCCCGTGCCGTTCGCCGGCACGGTGGCCTCGATCGACGCCGGCGAGGGCGACACCGTCGAGGTCGGCACCACCATCATCACGATCGACGACGGCCTGGG
>JBBQNZ010000256.1:0-2750 GCA_038330415.1 Actinomycetales bacterium
ACGGTGTGGCCGAACGACTTGTGCAGGCCGGAGACGGCGATGACATCAGACATGTGACCTACGCTACACCGCCTTCAGAACTCTGTGAATGGTGTAAATTCCGCGTATGCCGTCTTCGCCCGCCACCTCGCCGGCCCGCCGGGCTGGCCGGGCGGGCCCGGCGGGCCGGGCGGGCCGGGATGACGCACCCGCCGCGGGCGGCGACGCACCCGCCGCGGGCGGCGACGCGCCGGCCACCGACGTGACCGACCCCCACCTCCACGAGATCGTCGAGCACCTCGGCGGCGCGCTGGCCGACGCCGGCCTGGCCCGGCTGCCCGCGCGACTGTTCGCCGCCCTGATGGCCACCGAAGAGGGCCGGCTCACCTCGGCCGAGCTGTCGGCGCTGCTCGAGGTCAGCCCGGCCGGCATCTCTGGTGCGGTGCGCTACCTGACCCAGATGCGGATGATCCGCCGGGAGCGAGAGCGCGGCTCACGTCGTGACGTCTACGTGGTCATGGACGACGCGTGGCACGACATGCTCATGCAGACCGACCAGATCTACCGGCCGATCCTCGCGGCCCTGGTCGAGGCACGCGGTGCCCTGGGGGAGGGCACCCGGGCGGGGGAGCGGATGCAGCTGTCGGTCGAGTTCATGGAGTTCATCACCCGCGAGATGGCGGGCATCGCCGACCGCTGGGACGAGTACAAGGCCAACCGCGGCTGACGGCCTCTTTCCCGACCTCGTGCGACTTGGGTGCGGTTCTCGCGGATCGCGCGGCCGGAAACCGCACCCAGGTCGCACGAAGTCGGTGCTGTGCGACGGCTGAGCCGCGGCGCAGTGAGCCGTCGCGGCCCGGTAGTGTTGGTTGCCTGATGAACGACGATGCCCTCCTCGCCGCACTCGGCGAGCGCATCTCCTCACTCGCAGCCGAGCTCATCGACGTCCGGCGGGACCTCCATGCCCACCCCGAGTTGTCGCACGAGGAGACGCGCACGACCCAGACCGTGGCCCGCCGCCTCGATGCCGCGGGCGTCGGGGTGCGCCTGCTGCCCGGCACCGGCCTGCTGGCCGACATCGGTGCGCCGGATGCCGAGCACCGGGTGGCGCTGCGCGCGGACATGGACGCCCTGCCCGTGCGTGAGCGCACCGGCCTCGAGTTCGCCTCGGGCACCGCGGGCGTCTGCCACGCGTGCGGTCACGACGTGCACGTCGTCGGCCTCCTCGGCGCCCTGCTGGCCCTCAAGGCCTGCGAGCCCGCGCTCATCGAGCGTGGCCTGGCGGTGCGTGGCGTCTTCCAGGCGGCCGAGGAGGTCATCCCCGGCGGCGCGCACGACGCGCTCAACGCGGGGGCTCTCGACGGCGTGGATGCCGTGTTCGCCGTGCACTGCGACCCCAGCCTCGACGTCGGCCAGGTCGGGCTGCGCGAGGGCCCGCTGACGGCGGCCTGCGACCACGTCACCGTCTCGCTGCACGGCCGCGGCGGGCACACCTCCCGCCCCCAGCTCACCGAGGACCTCACGTACGCCCTCGCGAAGGTCGTCACCGACGTGCCGGCCGCGCTCTCCCGCCGCCTCGACCCTCGGGCCGGGGCGGCCCTGGTGTGGGGCACGATCAGCGCCGGCCGCGCGAGCAACGTCATCCCCTCGACCGGTGAGTGCCAGGGCACCTTGCGGATGCTCGACGCGCAGGCCTGGCTCTCGGTGGGGCCGCTGCTCGAAGAGATCGTGCACGCGGTGGTGCAGCCCTACGGGGTGCAGGCCAAGGTCGAGCGGGTCAGGGGGGTGCCGCCGGTGGTCAACACCACGGCGGGCATCGAGGCCTTCCGGCTCGCCTCGCTCGCCGGCGCCATGCACCCGGTGCCCACCTCGCAGTCGCTCGGTGGCGAGGACTTCGCCTGGTACCTCGCGCACACCGACGGCGCGATGGCGCGGCTCGGCACCCGCACCCACGGCGGGCCCACCTACGACCTGCACCAGGGCGACCTGGTCGTCGACGAGGACGCCATCACCTTCGGCGCCCGGCTGCTCTCGTCCGTGGCGGTGCTGCGCCGTCGCGGACCGGCGCTGGACGGCGCCACGGCACCCGAGGTGCGTCTGGCGCCGATGGCGACCATGGCACCGAGGGCGCGCACCCAGCTGGAGGCGACGTGACGGCATCCGACCTCACCATCGACTGGGAGGCGCTGCGCGCCGAGGCGGTGCGGATGACGACGCTCGCCTACGCGCCCTACAGCCATTTCCGCGTGGGCGTCGCCGGGCTGGTCGACGACGGGCGCGTGGTGTCGGGCTGCAACGTCGAGAACGCCGCCTACGGGGTGACCTTGTGTGCCGAGTGCGGCATGGTGTCGCAGCTGCACGCCACCGGCGGCGGTCGGCTGGTGGCGGTCTGGTGCGTCGACCAGAACGGCGACAGCCTGATGCCGTGCGGCCGGTGCCGACAGCTGTTGTGGGAGAACGGAACTGCCGACACGTTGCTGCAGACGCCCGAGGGCGTGCTGACGATGCGCGAGGTGCTGCCGCAGGCCTTCGGCTGTGACGTCCTCGACGCCGTCGCCCCCGTCGACTGAGGTCCTGACCGGGACAAGATCGACCAATAGGTCAAAGTTGCCCCAGGCCGCTGAGTCAACATCGACCAATAGGTCAAAGTTGCCCCAGCCCGCTGAGTCAACTTTGACCTATTGGTCGATGTTGACTCGGGCTGGTTCGAAGCGGCGTCCGGGCCCCGGCCGGCGACAGACCGGCCATCGCCACTGCCATGATGTCCCGAT
>JBBQNZ010000257.1:0-2707 GCA_038330415.1 Actinomycetales bacterium
CGTCTGAACACCCTCCGAACCGCTGAGGAGCGCCATGTCCACCCCTGTCAGGACCAAGGGCACCGCCGCCATCGTCGGGCCCGGCAACATCGGCACCGACCTGATGTTCAAGCTGATGCGCCGCAGCGACGTGCTCGAGCCACGCTGGATGATCGGGGTGGACCCGGCATCCGACGGCCTGCGTCGTGCCAAGTCGCTCGGCCTCGAGTCCAGCGCGGAGGGCGTCGACTGGCTGCTCGCCCAGGACGAACTGCCCGACATCGTCTTCGAGTGCACCTCGGCCAAGGCGCACGAGGCGAACGCCCCGCGCTACGCCGAGGCCGGCATCCTCGCCGTCGACCTGACCCCCGCGGCCGTCGGCCCCTACCTCTGCCCACCGGTCAACCTCGACTTCAACCTCGACGCGATGAACGTCAACATGATCACCTGCGGTGGCCAGGCCACGACGCCGATGGTCAAGGCCGTGTCCTCCGTGGTCCCCGTGCCGTATGCCGAGATCGTCGCCTCGATCTCGAGCAAGTCGGCTGGCCCCGGCACCCGTGCCAACATCGACGAGTTCACCGAGACCACGTCGCAGGCGCTCGAGGTGGTCGGTGGCGCCGAGCGGGGCAAGGCGATCATCATCCTCAACCCCGTCGAGCCCCCGCTGCTGATGCGGAACTCGGTGTTCTGCGCCATCCCGGCCGAGGCCGCCGAACCCGGCGAGCTGCAGGACGCCATCCTCGCCTCGATCCACGCGATGGTCGCCGAGGTGCAGGACTACGTGCCCGGCTACCACCTGCGCGCCGACCCCCAGTTCGACCACGCCCGCGACACCTGGAAGGGCATGGCCCGCGTGTTCGTGCCCATCGAGGTCAAGGGCCGCGGCGACTACCTGCCCGACTACGCGGGCAACCTCGACATCATCACAGCGGCCGCGGCCCGGGTCGGCGACATCATGGTCGCCCACCGGCTCGGCGTCGCGTCCACGTGGAAGTCGTCGGCCCAGCTCGGCGACGTCCCTGACCCGCTCGTCGGCGCCGGCGCCGGCGCGCAGAAGGCTGGTGTCTGACATGGGTGACATGACCATCCGTCCCGAGGACGTCCCCGTCGTCGTCGACGAGCTGACCGAGACCGACGTGCTCGCCAACACCCCCAAGGCCGGTGGCGAGCGCGACCTGCGGATCACCGACTCCACGCTGCGCGACGGCTCGCACGCGATGAGCCACCAGTTCACCGAGGAGCAGGTGCGCGGCGTCGTGCACGCCCTCGACAGTGCTGGCGTGCAGGTCATCGAGGTCTCCCACGGCGACGGCCTCGGCGGCTCGAGCTTCAACTACGGCTTCTCCAAGGTCGACGAGATGAAGCTCATCTCGGCCGCGGTCGAGGAGGCCAGCCAGGCGAAGATCGCCATCCTGATGCTCCCGGGCCTCGGCACCCTGCACGACCTGAAGAACGCCCACGCGGCCGGTGCCTCGGTCGCCCGCATCGCCACCCACTGCACCGAGGCCGACGTCTCGATCCAGCACTTCGGGGCGGCCCGCGCGCTGGGCATGGAGACGGTCGGCTTCCTCATGCTCAGCCACAAGGCCACGCCCGAGAAGCTCGCCGAGCAGGCGCGCATCATGGTGGATGCCGGGGCGCAGTGCGTGTACGTGGTCGACTCTGCGGGTGCGCTGGTGCTCAGCGACGCGCAGGAGCGGATCACCTCGGTGATCAACGAGATCGGTGGCGAGGCGCAGGTCGGCTTCCACGGCCACCAGAACCTCAGCCTCGGCATTGCCAACTCGGTGCTGGCCTACCAGGCCGGCGCGCTGCAGATCGACGGCGCGCTGTGCGCCCTCGGCGCCGGCGCGGGCAACAGCCCGACCGAGGTGCTTGCGGCGACCTTCGAGCGGATGGGCATCCGCACCGGCGTCGACCTCGGCGAGGTGCTCTCCGCCGCCGAGGACGTTGTGCGCCCCTTCATCCCGCGCCTGCCGTGGATGGACCGCGCGTCGATCACCCAGGGCTACGCCGGCGTCTACAGCTCGTTCCTGCTGCACGCCGAGCGGGCCGCGCAGCGCTACGACGTGCCGGCCCACGAGATCCTGACCAAGGTCGGCGAGTACGGCTACGTCGGCGGCCAGGAGGACATGATCATCGACATCGCCCTCCAGCTCGCCGAGGAGAAGAGCCACCTCATCGAGCTCGGCGACCTCGCCGGTATGGGCGTGCGCTGATGGCCGGCGAGGCACCCTCGGGGGGCTGGGACATCGCGTCGGTCGCGGCCGAGCTGCTGGCCTGCGAGGACGAGCGCCGCGACCGCGAGCCGTTCACCGACGAGTGGCCCGGGCTCGACCTCGACACCGGGTACGAGATCCAGGACCTCAACCTGGCCAACCGCCTCGAGCGCGGCGAGAAGCTGATCGGCGTCAAGCTGGGTCTGACCAGCCGGGCCAAGCAGCAGCGGATGGGCGTGCACTTCCCGTTCGTCGCCTGGCTCACCGACGCGATGGTGCTGCCGGTCGGCGACCCGGTGCCGCAGGGCCGCCTGATCCACCCGCGCATCGAGCCCGAGATCGTCTTCGTCATGGGCGAGCGGCTCGAGGGCCCGGGCGTCACGTGCGCCCAGGCGATGTCGGCGGTCGAGTCGGTGTGGGGCGGCGCGGAGGTCATCGACAGCCGGTACCGCAACTTCCGCTTCACCGCCGGCGACGTCGCGGCCGACAACGCGTCATCCGGCGCC
>JBBQNZ010000258.1:0-2679 GCA_038330415.1 Actinomycetales bacterium
GGCTGCGGGCCGTGGACGATGCCACCGCCGGCGAACTGCGGAGCGCGGGTCGAGCCCTGACGGGCGCGGCCGGTGCCCTTCTGCTTGTAGGGCTTGCGACCGCCACCGCGGACCTCAGCCCGGGTCTTCGTCGAGTGCGTGCCCTGTCGGGCGGCCGCGAGCTGGCCGACGACGACCTGGTGGATCAGCGGGATGTTGGTCTGCACGCCGAAGATCTCGGCGGGGAGCTCGACCTTGAGGGTGGTGATGGACATCGAGGTCACGCTCCCTTCGCGGCCGAGCGCACGAGAACGACCGCGCCACGGGGGCCGGGGACGGCACCCTTGACGATCAGCAGGCCCTTCTCGGCATCCACGGCGTGGACGGTGAGGTTCTGGGTGGTCTGGCGCACGCCGCCCATGCGGCCGGCCATGCGCATGCCCTTGAAGACGCGGCCGGGAGTCGAGGCCCCGCCGATCGAACCTGGCTTGCGGTGGTTGCGGTGCGAGCCGTGCGAGGACGAGACGCCCTTGAAGCCGTGTCGCTTCATGACGCCGGCGAAGCCCTTGCCCTTGGTGGTGCCGGTGACGTCGACGGTCTGGCCCACCTCGAAGGTGTCGGCGCCGAGCTCCTGCCCGAGGGTGTAGTCGGCCGCGTCGGCGGTGCGCACCTCGATGACGAAGCGGCGCGGCGTGACGCCGGCCTTGTCGAAGTGGCCGCTGAGCGGCTGGGTCACCTTGCGCGGGTCGATCGCGCCGTAGCCGAGCTGCACCGCGGCGTAGCCGTCGGTGTCGGCGTCGCGGACCTGGGTCACGACGTTCGGGCCGGCGTGGATCACGGTGACGGGCACGAGCTTGTTCGTGTCGTCCCACACCTGGGTCATGCCGAGCTTGGTGCCCAGCAGGCCCTTCTGGGTCTTGGTGGCAATGGTCATGTCGTCAGCCTCAGAGCTTGATCTCGATGTTGACGTCAGCCGGGAGGTCGAGACGCATCAACGAGTCGACGGCCTTGGGCGTCGGGTCGATGATGTCGATGAGGCGCTTGTGTGTGCGCATCTCGAAGTGCTCGCGGCTGTCCTTGTACTTGTGCGGCGACCGGATGACGCAGAACACGTTCTTCTCCGTCGGCAGCGGCACGGGGCCGACCACGGTCGCCCCGGCGCGGGTGACCGTGTCCACGATCTTTCGCGCCGAGCTGTCGATGACCTCGTGGTCATACGACTTCAAGCGGATGCGGATCTTCTGTCCCGCCATCTGACGTTCCCGTCTCTCTCTCGCCGTACATCTGTCTGTGTCTGTGTGGTGTTGCCGTGACCCCCGACCCCCGAGGTCGGGCGTGTCGCCCTCGCTCCGCGGCCCGACGCGCACGGTTTCCCCGCTTGCGTCGATCGGATCGGTTGTCCCGGATGACCCGGGGCCTGGCACTTCGCGAAACGAGCCGCCCCGCCGTCCGGCGGTTCGGTCACCTCGTCGCGGTGGGCGACGTCGACCCTTGCGGGACGCCGTCGCACGCCAAGCAACCTGATAAGTGTGCCAGACGGGTGGACCCGCGGCCAAATCGACCGATACACCCGGGCCGGATGCCGTGCGCGCACCTTTCGCTGCGTGGCGCGTCGCACGTGTCCCGTGCCTACTGCACCCGCACCGAGGCTACTTCTGCATGCTGCTCAGCACCTCGGACCGGTCGATGCGCAGGTCGCCCCCCTCCTCGACGAGGCGGTAACGGGTGCGCTCGACGAAGACCCTGCCGTCGTCGAAGTCGTAGGTGACGGTCGCGGTGACGGTGCCCGGGGGCGACCCGCTCACACCGGAGGTCTGCACCCGCTCCACGCCTCCCCAGAAGGAGCTGAAGGTGCTGCGGTCGCTCGCCGTGGAGCTCTGGTACCGCTCGGTGAGGCGCTCCCAGGCGGCGTCGAGGTCGTCCGGGAGCAGGGCGTAGTAGCCCTGGACGGCCCCCGCCAGCTGGCTCGCCGTCGGAGCGCCCGAGACCGCCGGCGTCGAGGACGACGGGGTCGGCGTCGCCGACGGCGAGGGCGAGGGCTGGTCGGAGGTGGGCGGGGCGCTGGAGGTGGCCGGGCCGTCGGTGGACACGGCGGGGGTGGGGCTGCTCTGCGCCGACCTCGTGGCGGGCGCGGCTCCGCCGCTGCCGTCGTCGTGCAGGGCGGGCAGCCCGAACCCCAGGGCCGCCGCCACCGCAGCCACGCCCCGCACCGCGAGGAGTGCTCGCCGGCGGGCGGGGCGCGCCGGCTGCGCGGGGGCAACGGGGCGGGCGGGTGGCGCCGATCGTGCGGGGACCTCCGGACGCATGGGGGGTGCGGCGCTCCCGGTCGGGGCCTCCGCCTCGTTCTCGCGCTCCGGCCACAGCTGGTCGAGCCCACTGGCGCCGAGGACCGGCAGGGTCGCGGTCGCCCCGAGGGAGCCGTCGCCCCCGAGTGGGCCGTCGCCCCCGCTCTCCCCGTCGGCGTCGTGCCCCACCGGTGCCGCGAGAGCCCGGGCCACCTCGTCCATGGCTGGCCGGTCATGAGGCTGCGCCGCCAGCATCCGCAGCAGCAACGGGGTGAGGGCTCCCGCCCGTTGCGGTTCATCGACCTCGGCCGAGGCCACCAGGTGCAGCAACGCCATCGCGTTCTCGCTGGTCCCGAAGGGTGGCCGGCCCTCGATCGCGGCGTAGAGCGTCGAGCCCAGCGAGAAGACGTCGGAC
>JBBQNZ010000259.1:0-2671 GCA_038330415.1 Actinomycetales bacterium
CGCGAGTACGCCCGGCTCGAGGCCAAGAGCCACGTCGCCCGGTCCGACGGTCGCCACGACCACCTCGGCGACCACCTGAGCAACGGTGAGGTGTTCGTGCAGACCTCGTTCAAGGAGCCGGCGCTGTCGGCCGCGAGCCAGGCGGGACTGGTCAACAACCTCAACGACGGGCTGGCCTGGGGTCTGTTCCCGGTGCTGTTCCTCTCGGCCGGCCTGTCCATCGAGCGGATCGGGCTGCTCGCCGCGATCTACCCGATGGTGTGGGGGCTGGGCCAGCTGGTCACCGGTGGGCTGTCCGACCGGTGGGGGCGCAAGTGGCTCATCGCCGGGGGCATGGCAGTGCAGGCGGTGGGGCTGGGGGTCATGGCCACCGCGACCGGCTTCGCCTGGTGGGCGTTCGCCGGCGTCCTGCTCGGAGCGGGCACGGCCATGGTCTACCCGACCCTGCTGGCGGCCATCGGTGACGTCGCGCACCCCGCGTGGCGCGCCCGGGCCGTGGGCACCTACCGGCTCTGGCGCGACGGAGGGTTCGCCGTCGGTGCGGTGCTCGCCGGTGTGCTGGCCGACCTGTACGGCGTCCGAGTGGCCATCGGTGCCGTCGCGGCCCTCACCGCCCTGTCCGGGGTGGTCGTGGCCGCGCGGATGTACGAGACCCGACACGACCCGGCTGCTGCTGAGCCGGTGGCCACAGGAGGTTCCCGATGAGCAAGCGCGACGCCAAGACCGCCCTGTACGAGCAGTTCGCCCGGGCCGGCAAGGGCCTGGCCAACCCCAAACGGCTCGAGCTGCTCGACCTGATCGCCCAGGGCGAGTACACCGTCGACGCCCTGGCCACCGCGGCCGGCCTCGGGTTGTCCACCGCCTCGATGCACCTGCAGGCGCTCAAGGATGCCGGCCTGGTCCGCACCCGTCGGGAGGGCACCTTCGTGCACTACCGCCTCGCCGGCGAGGACGTGGCCGCGCTGCTGGTGCTGCTGCGCACCGTGGCGACCACGCACCTGGCCGATGCCGCGCGCGCCGCCGCCGGCTACCTGGGTAAGAGCACGGGCGACGAGGCCGACGCAGTGGCGCGCGAGGAGCTGCTGCGCCGGGTACGCACCGGCATGGTCGTCGTCCTGGACGTCAGACCGCGCAGCGAGTTCGCGGCCGGGCACGTCCCGGGTGCGGTGTCGATGCCGCTGGAGGAGCTGGAGCAGCGCCTCGGCGAGCTCCCCGCTGACGTCGAGGTCGTCGCCTACTGCCGCGGCGCGTACTGCGTCATGGCCTACGAGGCCGTCGACCGGCTCACAGCGGCGGGGCGCCAGGCCCGGCGCCTGCGCGAGGGCATGCTCGAGTGGCGGCTAGCTGGGCTACCGGTCGAGGACGGCGTCGCATGAACATCGTGATGATCGTCAACGGGTCCGCCTACGGACTGGACTCGACCTACAACGCCATCCGGCTCGCGGCCAACCTCGCCAAGCGCGACGGCGTCGAGCTCACCGTCTTCCTCATGGGCGACGGAGTGACCGCCGCCATGGCCGGTCAGCGCACACCCGACGGGTACTACAAGCTCGACCGGATGCTCGGCTCCGTCGCCCGTCACGGCGGCCGGGTCCTGTGCTGCGGCACCTGCATGGACGCCCGCGGCATGAGCCCGGTCATGATCATCCCCGACGCCTCCCGCTCCACGATGGACGAGCTCGGCGACCTCACGCTGGACGCCGACAAGGTTCTGGTCTTCTGATGCCGCAGCGAGAGAGGCGAAATGGCCGATGACGACCCCAAGCACGCACCCGGCGCTCGTCGGCCGCCCCGTCTACCTCGACTACAACGCGACCACCCCGATCGACCCGGCCGTCTTCGACGCCATGACCCCCTACCTGACCCGGGAGTTCGGCAACCCCTCCAGCAGCCACGCCTACGGCGCGGCCGCCCACACCGCGCTCGAACAGGCCCGCGCCCAGATCGCCGACCTCATCCGAGCCGAGCGCGACTCCATCGTGTTCACCGGCAGCGGGTCCGAGGCCGACGCCCTCGCCATCCGCGGAGCCGTCCTCGCCGTCCCGGCCAGCCGGCGGCGTCACGTCATCACCCAGGTCACCGAACACCCCGCGGTCCTGGCAGCCTGCGCCGAGCTCGAGGCACCGCACGGGGTCGACGTGACCTACCTCGGTGTCGACCGGCACGGCCTGGTGGACCCCTGCGAGGTCGCCTCCGCCATCACACCCGACACCGTCCTGGTCTCGGTCATGCACGCCAACAACGAGACCGGCACCATCCAACCCATCGCGCGCATCGCCCGGGCCACCCGGGCAGCCGGGGCGCTGCTGCACGTGGACGCCGCCCAGACGGCCGGGAAGGTCGACGTCGACGTCGTGGCCCTCGGCGCCGACCTGCTCACCGTCGTCGGGCACAAGCTGTACGCCCCCAAGGGCATCGCCGCGCTCTACGTGCGACCCGGTGTGCACCTGCACCCGCTCATCGGCGGCGGCGGCCAGGAACGCGGGCTGCGGGCCGGCACCGAGAACGTCGCCTCAGCCGTCGGGTTCGGCCACGCCGCCCAGCTCGCGGCCCGGGCGCTCGGTGCCGGTGAAGCCCACCGACTGCGACAGCTGCGCGACCGCTTCGAGCAGCACCTGGCCACACTCCTGCCCGACCGGGTGAATCTCAACGGGCACCCGACCGACCGGCT
>JBBQNZ010000260.1:0-2669 GCA_038330415.1 Actinomycetales bacterium
CCCGCCTCCCCTCCTCCCCGACTTTGAAGGCGAGAAGCCGCCCGACACCCCGCGTCCCCGGGGTGTCGGGCGGCTTCCGCCATACAAAGTCGGGGAGGAAGGGGGTCAGGAGAGCCGGTCGCGCACCTCGGCGATCGAGGGGTTGGTGGCTGCGGAGCCGTTCGGGAAGAGCAGCGTGGGCACCGTCTGGTTGCCGCCGTTGACCGACATGACGAACTCCGCCGTGCCGGGCTCGCGCTCGATGTCGACCTCGGTGAAGCCGATGCCCTCGCGCTCCATCTGCGACTTCAGCCGTCGGCAGTAGCCGCACCAGGTCGTCGTGAACATCGTGACGGTGCCGGGGGCGGGCAGCGTCGGGCCGGTGGGCTCGGCGGCGGACATCGGTGCTCCTGATCGGGTCGGGGACTTCCCGGGGTGAACGCTACGGCTCGGGAGTTGCTTCCCCGGCCGAGGCCCAGGGCCCGACGGCGAAGACCGGGCCTGGGCGCCGAACTTCGGGCCTGGCGCCGGAGACCGGGCCTGGGCGCCGAACTTAGGGCCTGGCGCCGGAGACCGGGCCGGGTCGGCGGATGCCGCGGCCGCGCTCTGTCCACAGGCCGGCCGGCGGCGTCCGGCAGCGTCACCGCCGACACCTAGGATCGTCGCGATGACCACCCTGCCCGTGCACCCCGGAGCCGACGCGGTGCTCGACGCCCTCGACCCCGAGCAGCGCGAGGTCGCGGCGCACCCCAGCGGCCCGATGTGCGTGCTGGCGGGTGCCGGCACCGGCAAGACCCGGGCCATCACCCACCGCATCGCCTACGGGGTGCTCTCCGGCGTCTACCAGCCGCAACGCGTGCTGGCGGTCACCTTCACGGCCCGAGCGGCCGGTGAGATGCGCACCCGGCTGCGCGACCTGGGCGTCGGCGGGGTGCAGGCACGCACCTTCCACGCCGCCTCGCTGCGCCAGCTGCACTACTTCTGGCCCCAGGCCATCGGTGGCGCGTCGCCCGAGGTGATGCCGCACAAGGCCAGCGCGGTCGCCGAGGCCGGCGGCCGGCTGCGGCTACGGCTCGACAGCGCCGCCGTCCGCGACCTCGCGTCCGAGATCGAGTGGTCGAAGGTGTCGCTGCTCACCCCCGAGTCGTACGCCGCGGCGGCCACCGCCCAGCGCCGCGAGCCGCCCGCCGGCCTCGACGCCACGGCCATGGCCCGTCTCGTCGCGGCCTACGAGGAGGTCAAGACCGAGCGGGGCGTCATCGACTTCGAGGACGTGCTGCTGCTCATGGTCGGCATCCTGCGCGAGCACGAGGAGGTGGCCCGGGCGGTGCGCAGCCAGTACCGGCACTTCGTCGTCGACGAGTACCAGGACGTCAACCGGCTGCAGCAGACCCTGCTCGAGCTGTGGCTGGGGGAGCGGCGCGACCTGTGCGTCGTCGGCGACCCGGCGCAGACCATCTACTCGTTCACCGGCGCCTCGCCCGAGCACCTGCTCGGGTTCCGCGCCCGGCATCCCGACGCCCGCACCGTCGAGCTGGTGCGCAACTACCGTTCGACGCCCCAGGTCGTGGGCCTGGCCAACCTCGTGCTGCGCGGCCCCGGCGGGCAGCGGCGCTCCGGGTCGGTCGAGCTGCGGGCCCAGCGGCCCGACGGCCCGAGCCCCGAGCTGCTCGTCGCCGACAACGACCCCGACGAGGCGTCCACCGTCGCCACGCGCATCGCGGCCCTCGTCGAGGCCGGCCACCCGCCGTCCGAGGTGGCGGTGCTCTTCCGCACCAACGGCCAGAGCGAGTCCTTCGAGTCCGCGCTGGCCGAGCGCGGCATCCCCTACCTCGTGCGCGGCGGTGAGCGGTTCTTCTCGCGCAAGGAGGTCCGCGACGCCATCGTGCTGATGCGGGGTGCGGCCCGCTCCGACGACGGGTCGGTGCCGCTGCCCGACCTCGCGCGTGACGTGCTGCTCGGTGCCGGCTGGAGCCGCCAGGCGCCAACCAGCGGAGGCGCGGCCCGTGAGCGGTGGGAGTCGCTGAGCGCCCTGGCGTCACTGGCCGACGACGTGCATGCCCTCGACCCCGACGCCCGGCTCCCTGCCCTGGTGCGCGAGCTCGAGGAGCGCGCCTCCGCCCAGCACGCTCCCACGGTCAACGGCGTCACCCTGGCGTCGTTCCACGCGGCCAAGGGCCTGGAGTGGGACACCGTCTTCCTCGTCGGCTGCTCCGACGGCCTGCTGCCCATCACGATGGCCGACACGCCCGAGGCCGTCGAGGAGGAGCGCCGGCTGCTCTACGTCGGCGTCACCCGGGCCCGTGAGCGCCTGGTGATGTCGTATGCCGTGGCGCGCACCCCCGGTGCCCGCGCCACCCGTCGCCCGTCCCGGTTCCTCGACGGCACCGCCGCCGTGCTGGGCGAAGCCGCCCGCTCGCAGCCCAAGCGCAGCCGCAAGGGCGGCGTGGGCGGGAAGGCGGCGACCCCGGTGCGCACCACCTGCCGTTCCTGCGGCGCCGACCTCGGCACGGCCAGGGAGCGCACCATCGGCCGTTGTTCCGCGTGCCCACCCACGATGGACGAGCGGCTGTTCGAGGCGCTGCGCGAGTGGCGGCTCGAGCAGGCGCGGGCGGCCGACGTGCCGGCCTTCGTCGTCTTCACCGACGCCACCCTCACCGCGATCGCCGAGCGGGTGCCCGCCGACGTCG
>JBBQNZ010000261.1:0-2609 GCA_038330415.1 Actinomycetales bacterium
CGTCGCGCTGCCCACCGACTTCTCCGCCCGGATCGCCCGCAACACCCAGCTGGTGCTGCAGCAGGAGTCGGGCACCACCCGGGTCATCGACCCGTGGGCCGGCTCCGCCTACGTCGAGCGGCTCACCGCCGACCTCGCCGAGCGTGCCTGGCGGCACATCGAGGAGGTCGAGGCCGCCGGCGGTATGGCCAAGGCGATCGAGGCCGGCATCCCCAAGATGCGCATCGAGGAGGCCGCCGCCCGCACCCAGGCCCGCATCGACTCCGGCCAGCAGCCGGTCATCGGGGTCAACCGCTACCCGGTCGACGAGGACGAGCCGATCGAGGTGCGGCGGGTCGACAACGCCGCAGTGCGCGCCAGCCAACTGGCCAAGCTCGAGCGACTGCGCGCCGAGCGCGACGAGGACGCCACGAAGGCCGCGCTGAAACGGCTCACGGATGCCGCCCGCTCCGGTTCCGACGGCACGCTCGACACCAACCTGCTGGCGCTCGCCATCGACGCCGGGCGGGCGAAGGCCACGGTCGGCGAGATGTCGGCCGCCATGGAGGAGGTCTTCGGCCGGTACACCGCCCAGATCCGTACGATCGGGGGCGTGTACAGCGCCGAGGCGGGAGAGGACGAGACGGTCCACGAGGCCCAGGCGCTCGTCGAGCAGTTCGAGAAGGAGCAGGGCCGCCGCCCGCGCATCCTCGTCGCCAAGATGGGCCAGGACGGCCACGACCGCGGCCAGAAGGTCATCTCGACGGCCTTCGCCGACCTCGGCTTCGACGTCGACGTTGGCCCGCTGTTCCAGACGCCGGCCGAGGTCGCGCGCCAGGCAGTGGAGGCCGACGTGCACGTCGTGGGTGTCAGCTCGCTGGCCGCCGGTCACCTCACCCTGGTGCCGGCCCTGCGCGCCGAGCTCGACGCCCTCGGCCGCCAGGACCTGATGATCGTCGTGGGCGGCGTCATCCCGGCCCAGGACTTCGACGCGTTGCGCGCGGCCGGGGCCGACGCCATCTACCCGCCCGGCACGGTGATCAGCCGGGCCGCCATCGAGCTCGTCAACGAGCTGCGCGAGCGGCTCGGGTGAGGCAGGTCGACGTCGCGGACCTCGCCGCCGGGGTGCGCGCCGGCTCGCGCCAGCACGTGGCGCGGGCCATCACCCTGCTCGAGTCCACCCGCACCGACCACCGCCAGCAGGCGGCCGAGCTGCTGGTCTCCATCGCCGACGCCACCGGCGGCTCGGTGCGCGTCGGCATCAGCGGGGTGCCCGGCGCCGGCAAGTCGACCTTCATCAACGCCATGGGATGCCGGCTGCTCGAGCGCGGCTCCCGGGTCGCCGTCGTGGCCGTCGACCCCACCTCGCGGCGCACCGGCGGCTCGATCCTCGGTGACCGCACCCGGATGGCCGAGCTCGCCGCGAGCGAGGCCGCCTTCATCCGGCCCAGCCCCTCGGGCAGCCAGCTCGGCGGGGTCGCCCGAGCCACCCGTGAGTCGATGCTGGTGCTCGAGGCGGCCGGCTACGACGTGGTGATCGTCGAGACGGTGGGCGTCGGCCAGAACGAGATCGCGGTCTCGGAGATGGTCGACACCTTCCTGCTGCTCACCCTGGCCCGGGCGGGTGACCAGCTGCAGGGGATCAAGCGAGGCATCCTCGAGCTCGCCGACGTCATCGCGGTCAACAAAGCCGACGGCGACGGCGAGGCACCGGCACGCGGCGCGGCCCGCGAGCTCGCCGGAGCGATGCGGATGATGATGCCCGGGCCGTCGGCCCGCCGACCGCCGGTGCTCACCTGCTCCGCCCAGACCGGCACCGGGCTCGACGAGGTGTGGTCGGCCGTGCTCGAGCACCGCGAGCACCTCCAGGCGCAGGGGTCGCTGGAGGTGCGCCGGGCGCGCCAGCAGCAGGACTGGATGTGGGCCATGGTCGACGCCCAGCTGCACGACGCCGTGCGCGACGCACCGGGCGTCCAGGCGCACCGGGCTGAGGTCGAGCGCGCGGTGCGGGCCGGCGAGCTCAGTGCGGTCGACGGCACCGCGCGCATCCTCGACCTCTACGTCACCGACCTGCGAACCCGCTCCTGAGTCACGGCATCCGGCCGATTTCGTGCTCAGGGCCCGCCTCCCGTAGTATTGAACGTCGGTCACGTGTGCGTTCCTCGCATGGGTGTTATTTCCTGCGGATTCAGCACGGGGCCGATTTCCATGGGCGGATCGACACCACCGAAGAGTCGCCCAACGGCGGATTGAGAGGGTATGGCCAAGAAGGACGGCGTCATCGAGATCGAGGGCACGATCGTCGAGGCACTCCCGAACGCGATGTTCCGGGTTGAGCTCACGAACGGTCACAAGGTCCTCGCGCACATCTCCGGGAAGATGCGCCAGCACTACATCCGGATCCTCCCCGAGGACCGCGTAGTGGTGGAGCTGAGTCCCTACGACCTGACCCGCGGCCGCATCGTCTTCCGCTACCGCTAGAACACACGCATCGACGAGACAGCAAAGGCGACATGAAGGTTCAGCCGAGCGTCAAGAAGATCTGTGACAAGTGCAAGGTGATCCGCCGCAACGGGCGGGTCATGGTGATCTGCGAGAACCTGCGCCACAAGCAGCGCCAGGGCTGACGC
>JBBQNZ010000262.1:0-2608 GCA_038330415.1 Actinomycetales bacterium
CGCCAAGTGGGACCGGGTGGATGCTCTCGCGGAGGCGGATGCCCGCAGCGAGGATGAGATCGAGGAAGGTCTCCTCGCCCGGCTCGGGCTCCCTCGGTGACCGGACACCCACGGCGCGGTTGTGCCGGACGCGGGCCGCAGTTGGGTGTTCGCGTCAGGCGGTGCGGGCGAGCGCGATGCTCTCCTCCCACAGGTCGTCGTAGCGCAGCATCTCGGAGTCCAGGTCGGCCTCGTTGGGCCAGCACAGGACCCCCAGCTCGGGGTCGATACGAACCCGCGCAAACTCGCAGGCGTCGGTGCGGATCTGGTCGAAGACCGGGCCCCACAGCAGCGGGGTCAGATCGCGCGTCTTGACGACGCCATCGCTGAACGTGACCCGGACCGTTTGGGCGTGAAGGACCTCGACCTCAGTGACGTCGACGATGGGGTGGCTCATCTCAGGCCTCCTTGGTCGTGGTCGGTGCGATGGGCTCATGGGGTTGGCCGTTGCGGGCCAGTTCCCAGTTTCGCATGAGCTCATCCTGGTGGACAGCCGCCCACTGCATGAGCACGCGCTGCTTGGCGCGGGGCAGCGCGCCCGTGATCACGGACAGGTTCAAGATGTTGACGCGAACTTCGGCGCCGCTGAACCTGGCGTGGAAGTGCGGCGGCAGGTGGTCGCGGGTGTTGACCCAGATCACGATCCCGGCCAGTAGGCACAACCGTGGCATGGCTCTCCTTTCGTTGGTCGTGAGCGTTGCGGACAGCACTGACGGTGCGTCCTCGCGCTCACTGCGGCAGGAGTCCGTAGCCCAAGGACTCGAGGGGCATCGCCCGCGCCACGGAGCGGCGGCCCAACTCACGCTTCAGCAGCGCAGAAACTCATGCGCGCTCAATTCCCCCACCTGTTGCCGCAGTGGGGCTGCCCCTTCTCCGCAGCCGTACCCCGCTCACCGCTGGTGGGCGGGGTCCTCGGCATCCGGGGCCATGACGGCGCGCTCCGCGGCGTAGTGGCGGAAGATCAGGTAGGCCGACACCGCGCAGAGCACGTGCCAGATGCCGTGCTGCTGCAGCAGCGTGTGCGGGTGGCACCACGGGTGGTCGCGCATGCCGGTGTTCCAGATCGCGAAGGCCGTGGCCAAGGTGGCGACCGACGCCACCCCGAACCAGAGGTCCTGGCGCGGCGCCGGCGGCCGGCGACGGAACAGCGCCACCTCCAGCCCGAGCGCCACGACGATCTCGACCCCGAACGCCGCGTTGCCGGCGTGCCCCACGACCGGCACGCTGCCGCCGCGCAGGTGCACCGCCATCCCGGCCACCACGGCGAGGATGAAGACGACGGCAAGGAACGCCGGCCCGCGGTGCACGAACCGCATCAGCCCGTACGCGAGGGCGAACCCCGACACGAGGTACATGCTCAGCAGGTCGAGGTGCCCGCCGAGGTCGCTCTGGGTGGCGTGCATCGCCATCGAGCCCGGCCCGAGCAGCACCACCAACACCGCGTATGCCGTTGCCAGGCCCGGGTGGGCACCCAACGTGACGCCCAGGTGGGCGCGCACACCGGCATACCATGCGATGGCCAGGCCGGCGATGACGAAGCCGAGGTTGCTCCAGGTGTTGGCGGGCTGGCGGATCCAGCCGGGGCGGGCCGCCTCGCAGAAGCCGTCGCCGCGACCGACGTCGGGGCCGAGCCACCCCCAGCGCGCGGCGGCCAGCACCAGGCCCAGCGACAGCACCGCCGTCACCGCTGCCACGACCAGTGGTCGCAGGTCGCGCCCGCTCGGCGCTGCGCTCGTCACGTCGGCCACCTCACCACAGAGCCCGGTGCGGCGCCAGACGCCTGCGCTGATAGCGTCGAAGTCACACACCATCACTGCGTACGAAGGGGTACCACCGTGAGCAACGCGCCCGTCAAGGTCGCCGTCACCGGCGCTGCCGGCCAGATCGGCTACAGCCTGCTGTTCCGCATCGCGAGCGGCGCGCTGCTCGGACCCGACACCCCCGTCGAGCTGCGGCTGCTCGAGATCACCCCGGCGCTGAAGGCGCTCGAGGGTGTGGTGATGGAGCTCGACGACTGCGCGTTCCCGACGCTGGCCGGCGTGCAGATCGGCGACGACGCCACCAAGGTCTTCGACGGCGTCAACCTCGCCCTGCTCGTCGGTGCCCGTCCGCGCGGGCCCGGCATGGAGCGCGGCGATCTGCTCTCGGCCAACGGCGGCATCTTCGCCCCGCAGGGCAAGGCCCTCAACGAGGTCGCGGCCGACGACGTGAAGATCACCGTCACCGGCAACCCGGCCAACACCAACGCGCTCATCGCGATGAGCAACGCCCCCGACATCCCCACCGAGCGCTTCTCGGCGCTCACCCGGCTCGACCACAACCGCGCGATCAGCCAGCTCGCCGCCAAGCTTGGCGTGCCGGTCTCCGAGATCCGCAAGATGACGATCTGGGGCAACCACTCCGCCACCCAGTACCCCGACCTGTTCC
Source organism: Actinomycetales bacterium (assembly GCA_038330415.1). Classification (GTDB taxonomy): domain Bacteria; phylum Actinomycetota; class Actinomycetes; order Actinomycetales; family Dermatophilaceae; genus Fodinibacter. The sequence goes on from JBBQNZ010000262.1 coordinate 2,467, forward strand.
ACGCCGAGGTCGGCGGTCGCAACGCCGCCGAGGTCGTGGGGGACCAGGACTGGCTCGCCGACACCTTCATCCCCACCGTCGCCAAGCGTGGCGCCGCGATCATCGAGGCGCGCGGCGCGTCCTCGGCAGCCTCCGCGGCGTC
>JBBQNZ010000263.1:0-2553 GCA_038330415.1 Actinomycetales bacterium
ACGACCTCGCCCAGGGCCGGGTCACCTCCTACCGGGTCGTCACGGTGGAGGAGGACGGGAGGCGGGGGCCGGCGTCCGGCCCCTACCGGGTGAACGTCTACCCCGCTGCCGCCGACCTCAGCGAGGTCGTCGAGGGCGAGGGCGACGACCGGCCGGTCACCGTCGCCTACTGGGTCGACTCACCGGTAGCGGCGCTGCGCGTGCTCGACCCCGACGAGCCTTCCTCCGACACCACTGCCGAAGTGGTCGACGGCTTCCGGGCCGCTGGGATGCCCGAGGCGAGTGCCGGCGCCTTCTTCCGCGGCCTGCCGGCAAACGGCGCCTACAACGCCGCATCGGTGCTGCTGGTCGCCACCACGTTGGTCGTCATCCTCGGCCCGCGACCGAGGCGTGGCACCCGGTGGTTCTGGTTCTGGCTGATCGGGGGCCCGCTCGCGGTCGCGGTGCCGGTCTTCGCCGTCGCCGAGCTGCTTCGCCCGAAGTACGAGGCGGAAGGCACCGTGCACCCACCGGGCGTCGCCGGTCGGTGGAGCGGGCTCGCGGGCTGGGTCGTCGGCGTCGCGCTCTCCCTCGGGGGTGGGTGGGCCCTCAGCGCCCTCAGCGCCCTCAGCGGCGTCGCGCCGATCTGGTTCCTCCGCGGCTGACCCGCCGACCTTCGCGAACGGCCGCCCCGCCGACACGCAGGTGGCCGCGAGGCCGACGCCTCGCGACCACCCCACGTCACCGTGTAGATGCCTAGTGGCGCACCTTCCCGTTCTTGATCTGCACGATCGTGCCGGGTGCGGGCGGGTCCTCGTTGCCGAGGGTGGCGGCCCACAGCGTGCCGTCCCTGCCGGTCTCGACGGCGACGACACCGGGGAGGTCGAGGTAGGGCACGGCCGCGCCGCGCTTCACGGTCGAGATCCGACCACCGAACAGCTCGGCGACATAGATGGTGCCGTGCGAGCCCAGGGCGAGGTTCGTCGCGCCGAGGAAACCGCCGGCGACCTTGTGCACCGAGCCGGTGCTCGGGTTCACCTTCCACACGGCTCCCCGCGCCCCGAGGACCGGACCCTCAGGGCCACCGGGAAGGGTGGTCACGTACAGCCAGCCGCCCTCGCCCACCTCGACGTCGGTGGGCACCGGCTCGAAGGCGTAGCTGACTCCCACGACGCAGTCGGGGAGCCCGAGCGCCGCGGCCATCGCGGCCGTGATCGTCGTCGGCTGCGGGGGCAGCACGGCGAGCGTGCTGACCGAGCCGTCGTTGCGCACCCTGAACAGGGCGTTGGCGCCGGCGTCCGCGACCACCCACGAGCGTCCCCAGCTGGTCACCGAGTAGGCGTGCGAGTCGACCTGACCGGTGTAGCTGACCGGGACCTGCGCGGCGGTGAGGGCGTCGGTGACGCACTGGCTCGGGTTGGTGACGCCGTAGTGGTTGACCGAGTCCGGGTTGTTCGCGACCTCGAACGCGTGCGTGTCGGCGAACACCTTGGCGCCGTGCGGACCCCAGATGTTGAGTCCGCTGGCCGAGTTCTCGAAGGTGGCGGGGTCGGTGACCGTCGTCGTGAAGGCCAGCCGGCGGCCGTCGCGGGAGCGGTCGACACCCGAAGCTCCGGGCTGGTCTGCCGCGATGGTTGCAATCGCCCCGTTGCGGGTGAGCCGTCCGACGAGGTTCAGGCCGCCATCGGCAACGTAGACCGTGTCATGGGCGACAGCCAGGTTGAATGGCGCCGCGAGCTGGGTGGAGCGCACGACGGGTTTGGGCGTCGACGGGTGATGGCCATGGGCCGACGCGGTGGACGGGATGAGGAGGGCCGCGGCCGCCGCGGCGGCACAGGTGGTGGTCAGCCTCGAGACACGCATGTGTACTCCCTGCAGGTACGCAATGGTCCGGTCATCGCCGGAAGAATCGGCCCGCAGCGCGGCCGGGCCGAAGGTTGTGATCTACGTCACGGTGGGACAACCAGCCCATTCTGGCGTCGCCGGCGCCCGATGGTCAACGCCCCAGGGCAGGCCAGCGGATTTCTCGGGATGCCGGGTGCCCGCCTAGGATCGTTCCCGGCACCCCGCGTGGTGGTACCCCGCTTAACTCCCCCAGGGCAGGAATGCAGCAAGGGCAGGTGGGCTCTTCCAGGTACGCGGGGTGTCCTCGTACCCCTACCCGGCCGACGTGGCTGGTCCCTCGGTCACGAGGGCTGGCCGTGCGGCATCCACCGGACCGGGGCCACGGCTCAGCGCGCGGCGGTGACGCCCTCAGGCGCGGCGGCCTCCCCGGCGGGGGTGCCACAGGCGCCGCCGCAGCCGTCGGACCCACAGCCGTGACCGGCATCCTCGACGGTGTCCGCCGCTTCGGCGCCGGTGCCACAGGCACCACCACAGCAGCCGCCGCCACACCCGCCGCCCCCGGCAGCCGGCTCGGGCTCGGTGCCCTGCAGGTCCCAGACCTGGCGGATGGCGTTGACCATGACCTCGACCGGCTGGGCGCCGCTGACGCCGAACTTCTGGTCGAGCACGAAGGTGGGCACCGAGGTGATGCCGATCTGGTTGGCGAGCGCGAGGTCGGTGCGCACGTCG
>JBBQNZ010000264.1:0-2504 GCA_038330415.1 Actinomycetales bacterium
AACCGCGGCAAGGGCACCAAGGCCGCCCCCGGCTGGTTCCACGGCTTCGCCGCCGACATGTGGCAGGCCTACGCCCTCGCCGTGACCGTCGCCGACCGGCTCGAGCTGCGTCAGGGCGTGGCGTGATGCCCAAGATCCTGTCCGACACCGACCTCATCCAGGTCCGCCAGCTCCTGCGCGACGGCGTCACCCACCAGGCGATTGCGGACGACTTCGGCGTCTCCCGCACCACCATCACCAACGTCGCCACCCGCGAAGGGCTCAGCCGCACCGACTGGGGCGACGGCCCCCCGCCTCTCACCGGCAGCACGTTCGAGCTCCTGCGACCCAAGCCGTGGATGGACGACGCCCTCTGCGCCCAAGCCGATCCCGACACCTGGTTCCCCGAGAAGGGCGGGGGCAGCACCCCCGCCGTCGCGATCTGCCGCCGCTGTCCCGTCGCCGCCGAATGCCTCGACTACGCCCTGACCAACGGGGAGCGGTTCGGCACCTGGGGTGGCGTCGGCGAACGCTCCCGCCGCAAGCTCACCCACCCAAACCCAGCCGCCTGACAAGGAAGTACCGCCATGTCACCCACCACCACCGAGCTCACACCAGCGCTCAAAGTCACCGTCCTCAAGCACCTCATCAACAACCGCGACACCGCCTTCATCACCGCCGCCACCGGCCTCAGTCACAACCAGGTCGACGAGGTCAAACGCGACCACGGCTACCCCGACGTCGCCAGGATGAGGTGGGCCGCCGACATCCTCGACAAGAAGTCCACCGCCATCCCCGAGTCGGCCTACCCGACACCCCGGCCCGCCGCCCAGCCGGTCACCCATCGCCCCGCGGTCGCCGCCGCCCCGAGCGTCGCCGCCAGCACGCCCAGCTACTCCCACGTCCTCGACGCCGCGAAAGTCAGCACCAAGGCCCGCACCCGCAACCTCGGCGAGAAGATCACCACCCTCCTGCAGCAGCTGGAGACCGCACTCAAGGACGAGACGCAGCAGCAGAAGCGGGCCGCCGCCAAGGCCCGGCAGGACGCCGAGAAGAAGACCCGCATCGCCCAGCTCGAGGCCGAGCTCGCAGCCCTCAAGGGCAAGGCCGGCGCCAAGGCAAAGGCCGCCACCGTCACGGACGAGGCACCCGCCGCCGAGGTCCGCGCCTGGGCCCGGGACGCCGGCGTGCAGTGCCCCGCCAACGGCCGGGTCCCGGGGACTGTCCGTGAGGCCTACAACACCGCGCACCTGCCCGCCCGGGCCGCGTCGTGAGCCGCCGCTACACCGCCGGCCCCTGCGACACCTGCGGCTACACCACCAATCCCTCCCGCTCCCAGGCACAGGCCGTGTACGGGCTGCGCCGCCACTCCTGCCAGCGGCAGCGCGCCCGCTTCGCCCGGGCCGACCGTGTCACCACCCGCAAAGCCGACACCGGCATCCGACGCGACTGCACCTGCCCCATCGCCAACCACACCCACGGCACCCACGTCGCGTACGTCGCCGACAAGTGCCGCTGCCGTCCCTGCCGCGACGCCTCCGCCACCTACGAGAACAACCGCCAGCGCCAACGCGCCTACGGCCACCACGCCTACGTCGACGCCGAACCCGCCCGCAACCACCTGCGTACCCTCGGCGAGCAGGGCATGGGCTGGAAGCGGGTCGCCGCCGCCGCCGGCCTGGACACCTCCACCGTCTGGAAGCTCATCTACGGCGACCCCGGCCGCAGCCAGGCACCCTCCAAGCGGATCCGCCCCGCCACGCAGGCCAAGATCCTCGCCGTCACCCTCGACCTCGCCGAAGGCGCCCGCGTCGACGGCACCGGCACCCGCCGCCGCCTCCAAGCCCTCGTCGCCACCGGCTGGTCCCAGACCCGCCTGGCCAGCCGGCTGGGGATGACCAGCGGCAACCTCACCCCGATGCTCCACGACCGCCGCGGCGGGTGCGTCACCGTCGCCCGCGCCCGAGCCGTCACCGACCTCTACGACGAGCTGTGGGACCAGGCGCCGACCGCGGACAACCGGTGGTTCGACGCCGGGATCAGCCACGCCAAGACCGCCGCACGCCGCCACGGGTGGGTCGTCCCGCTCGCCTGGGATGAGGACACGATCGACGACCCGGAAGCCGTGCCCAACCTCGGCCACACCAGCGCGCGTCGCGCCGGCCGCCCAGTCGAGGACCTCGTCGAGGACGCCGAATGGTTCCTCCTCGAGGTCGACGCCATGGCCACCGCCGACCAGGTCGCACACCGCCTGCACATCGGCAAGGAAGCCATGCAGCGGGCGCTGCGCCGCGCCGGCCGCCTCGACCTCCTCGAGCGCCTCAACCGCAACACCGAGCTCGCCGGGCACGGCGTCAGGAGGAGCGCATGACCAACACCAGCCCAACAGGAAGGCAGCACCCCATGACCGACACACCCGAGAGGATCCGGCCCTTCGCTGACTTCCTCATCGAACACGGCCGCGGCCGCACCCACGACGAGCTCGGCGAGGCACTCCACACCCTCATCGCCCGCGTCAAGGACAC
>JBBQNZ010000265.1:0-2475 GCA_038330415.1 Actinomycetales bacterium
CTCGATCTGCTTCGCCGACTTCCCGACGCAGCCGATCGGTGACACCACGCGCGACTACCGCCAGCTCGGCATCGGCTACGCCAACCTCGGCGCGCTGCTGATGGCCACCGGCCACGGCTACGACTCCGAGGGTGGCCGCGCCATCGCCGCGTCGATCACCTCACTGCTCACCGGTGCCGCCTACAAGCGCTCCGCCGAGCTCGCCGCGGTCGTCGGCCCGTATGCCGGCTACGCCCGCAACGCCGACGCGCACAAGCGGGTCATGCGCAAGCACGCCGCTGCCAACGACCAGATCCGCACCATCACCACGATGGACAAGGACATCCACCGGGTCGCCACCAAGGCCTGGGACGACGTCGTCAAGCTCGGTGAGAAGAACGGCTACCGCAACGCCCAGGCGTCGGTGCTCGCCCCCACGGGGTGCCTCACCGGCGACACGCTCGTCACAACCGACCGCGGCCTGACCCGGCTGTCCGAGCTTGGCGACGTCTGGGGCGACCGCTGGCAGGACCTCGACCTCCGGGTCTCCACCGACGAGGGAGCCCAGGACGCGACGAAGTTCTTTGTCAACGGTGAGGAGCCGACCCGCCGTGTCGTCACCGAGGGCGGCTACCGCATCCAGGGCACGCTGGCCCACCGCATCAAGGTCGTCGACCCGGTGAGCGGGCAGTGGGTGTGGAAGCGGATGGCGGAGGTCGCTCCGGGCGACCTCGTGCCCGTGCAGCTGGGCACCCTCGTCGGTGAGCCGCGCGAGGTGCCGCTGCCGGTCCTCGACCAGGCCTACTACGCGGGCGACCGCGGTGTGGTCGTCCCCGAGCACGTCGACGCCGAGCTCGCCGAGCTCGTCGGGTACTTCATGGGTGACGGCTCCCTGCACGCCAAGGGCATCCGGTTCTGCGTCGCCGACACCGACCCCGACGTCGTGGACCGGCTCCAGGTGCTCGGCAAGGGCCTGTTCAACCTGGCCCCGGTCGTCACCGCGCAGCAGGGCTACCAGGAGGTCACGCTGCAGTCGGTGCGACTCGCCCGGTGGTGGCAGGCCGCGGGCTTCGCCAAGAACCTCCCCGGCGTCGACCACTCTGGCAAGGGGTGGACTCCCCGCGTTCCCTCAGCGCTGCTCGAGACCAACGACCCGTCCGTCTACGCCGCGTTCGTCCGTGGCCTGTTCGAGGCCGACGGCACCGTGCTCGAGGGCGTGCCGAGTTTCGCGACCGCATCGGAGTCGTTCGCCGCGGAGGTGCGCACGCTGCTGCTCACCCTCGGCTACCCGACGACGACTCGCACGTCGCCGAGCGGCTGGGGTGGCGACTCCTACCAGGTGCGCATCCGCAACATCCGCCACGCCGTCCGCTTCGGCACGACCGTCGGTTTCATGAGTGGTCGCAAGGCCTCGCTCGTGGCGCACGCGGCCTCGAGCCACGCCGGAAAGGGTGACCGGATCCACCTGCCCAGCGACGTGTGGCTTGAGGTCGTGCCCATCGGGCACGAGCTGCGCCAGCTCGTGCAGCAGGGGGTCGCTCGTGGGGTCGGACTCAGCCGCGACCTCGCGACGCGGGTGCTCGACGCCACCGGTGACGCGCGCATCGCACAGGCACTCGGTTACCTCTTCGAGACGGTCGCCGCCAACGAGGACGGCGGGGTGCAGCCGACGTACGACCTGTCGGTGCCGAGCAACGTCACCTACGTGGCGGCGGGCTTCGTCAGCCACAACACCATCGGCTTCATGATGGACTGCGACACCACCGGCATCGAGCCCGACTTCTCGCTGGTGAAGTTCAAGAAGCTCGTCGGTGGCGGCTCGATGCAGATCGTCAACCTGACGATCCCGCGGGCCCTGCGCCAGCTCGGCTACACCGAGGAGACCGTCGAGGCGATCATCGAGTACATCGCCGACAAGGGTCACGTCATCGACGCCCCCGGCCTGAAGACCGAGCACTACGAGGTCTTCGACACCGCCATGGGCGCGCGGGCCATCTCGGCGATGGGCCACGTGCGGATGATGGCCGCGGTGCAGCCGTTCCTGAGCGGCGCCATCTCCAAGACGGTCAACCTGCCCGAGAACGCGTCGGTCGAGGAGATCGAGGAGGTCTACGTCCAGGGCTGGAAGATGGGCCTGAAGGCACTGGCCGTCTACCGCGACAACTGCAAGGTCGGCCAGCCGCTGTCCGACGGTGGCTCGACCGCCAAGGACGCTGCTGCTGACAAGGCCTCGGCTGCTGTCTCTGCCGCGCAGAAGGAGATCGTGGAGAAGGTCGTCTACCGGCCCACCCGCGAGCGCCTGCCGAAGCGCCGTGCGTCGCAGACGATCTCGTTCGCCGTGGGCGGCGCCGAGGGCTACCTCACTGCTGGCACCTACGACGACGGGCGGCTCGGTGAGCTGTTCCTGAAGTTCGGCAAGCAGGGCTCCACGCTCGCCGGTGTGATGGATGCCTTCTCGATCGTCACCTCGGTCGCGCTGCAGTACGGCGTGCCGCT
>JBBQNZ010000266.1:0-2393 GCA_038330415.1 Actinomycetales bacterium
GCCCGAGCCCTGACCCTGCTCACCGACGAACTCAACGCGACACCCGCGCACCTGCCTGGCGACCGCCGCCCGATCAAATATCGCGTCGAGCCGACATGAATCTCAACACTCAGCACAGCCCTACTTCCGGAGGTCTGAGGCCTGCACGATCGCGGCCGGGAAGACGGTGTTGACCGCGTCAGGCAGGCCCTTCAGCCCGTCGCAGACCACGAAGAACACATCGGCCACGCCGCGGTTCTTCAGGTCCGCCAACACGTTCATCCGGAACTTCGCCGACTCCCCACCGCCCTTGCCGGCCCACAGGCCGAGCACGTCGCGGTGCCCACCCAGGTCGACCCCGATCGCGGCGTAGAACGGCTGGTTGCCGACCTGCCCGTCACGGACCTTGACGTAGATCGCGTCGATGAAGATCGCCGCGTACACGCCCTGCAACGGCCGTGAGCACCACGCCTGCATCTCCTCCACCACCTTGTCGGTGATCCGCGAGATGGTGTCCTTGGAGATCGACGCGCCGTACACCTCGGCGAAGTGCGCACTGATCTCACCGGTAGTCAGGCCCTTGGCGTACAGCGAGATCGCGACCGCATCGACATCAGACAGGCGCCGCTGACGCTTCCTGACGATCACCGGCTCGAACGTGCCAGCCCGGTCCCGCGGCACCTCGATGCTCACCTCACCGGCGGCGTCGGTCAGCACCGTCTTGGCGCGGGTGCCGTTGCGGATGTTGCCCGCCCCACCCGATGGCGCCTGGTGCTTGGGATGACCCAGGTGGTCGGTCATCTCCTCCTCCAAAGCCGCCTCGAGCACCGTGGCGGTGATCGACTTCAACAGCCCGTCCGGACCGGTGATGTCATCGCCGCGTTCTCGGGCGGCCTTGACCAGCTCGGCGATCGCCGCCCGCTCACGGGCCGACGCCGTCGAGGACGACGACGTCCTCTTCTTCGCATCCTTGGGCATCGAGCTCACGCCCTTGATTGTCTCGGTCATCAGTGACCAACCTTCCCGCCAGCAGCAGCTGACGTGTCAGGCCGGAGACACCGTTTGGCGGTTCAGTCCCGGAGGATGCGCGGCACCACCGCACGCGGTTGTGTCACTTCACCGGCGGTCGTCCTCAGGAGAATGGGTGGGCTTCACCGTTCGATGCTGTGCCTGTTGGTTTGGGATGGTTTGGGCCACTGCCCCCGCTCGGCCAGGCGCCGGCCGGAATGCGGGTTCTGCGGCGGATCATCGGCGCGGGCACCTGTCGTAGGCAGGGGCTCGACGCTTGGGACGTCGCCGACGGTGGCCGAGCTCGCTTGGCCATCAGCGCCCGGTGCCCGAGCGATTCGGTGTTCACCGGCCGCCGCGAGTTGGTGTTGTGCTGTGAGCGCGGGTTGACGGTTCCAGCGCTGCGTGGCTTCTACGAGGTCGGCGAGGACCTGCCCGGGCTGAGCGTCTGTGCGGGCGGTCAGGTCGCGGGCCTGGGTCAGCCACCGGCTCGGGGCGTCGGCGGCGATGACCGCGGCCACGTCCTTGACGCTCGTGGGGCCCGACATGTGGGCGAGCCGGCCGTCGATGACGTCTTGGGCGAGCGGGTGCGCACTGTCGACGCAGTCCGCCAGGGCTTCGGGTCCGCACCTGTGGAGGATGTCGGCGGGGTCGTTGCCGTCGGGCAGTGCCACGGACCGCGGCGAGACGGCGTGCTGGGTGAGCAGCCAGTAGGCGCGTTCCGCTGCGGCACGGCCAGCTGGGTCGGCGTCTGTGGCGATGACCGGCTCGGGGTGGATGGTCGCCAGGAGCCTGGCTTGGGTTTCTGTGAGTGAGGTGCCTAGGGGCGCGACGCCGAGGTGGCGTCCGTGCCCGGCGGAGGTGACGGCGAGGGCGTCGAGAGGGCCTTCGACGAGGACGGGGGTGGCGCCGGCGTTGATGAGCTGTCGGTCGACCCCGTAGAGCACCTCGCCCTTATGGAACAGGGCGGTGGTGGGGGTGTTGAGGTACTTCGGCCCGCAGCTGTCGTCGGCGTCGGGGTGGCGGCGTGCAACGAACCCGACGACGGTGTTCTCGGCGGTGATGGGCAGGACGAGGCGGTCGCGGAACCGGTCGATGAGGGTTCCGTTGCGGGCGCGGGTGACCAGGCCGGCAGCGAGCATCTCCTCGTCGGTGACGCCATGCCTGCGCAGGTGAGTGGTCAGGTGTGTCCACCCGGGCGGGGCGTACCCCGCACCGGTTGGTGCCTGGTCGGTGCGGAGCCGGTCGCGCAGGTAGGGACCGGCCCACCCGGCCTCGAGCATCCTGGCGTAGTAGCGCCCCGCGATGTGGTTGATGTGCGCGGCGCGCTCGGGCGTGAACGGTGCGTCGTCCCACTGCGCGGCGTGGGCGACCATCGCCTCGACCTGGGCCGGGGTTGGTTCCAG
>JBBQNZ010000267.1:0-2380 GCA_038330415.1 Actinomycetales bacterium
GCACGTCGTCCCTTCGTGGGACCTCTCGCGGCTGTGGGTCAACAGCGACAAGGGCAACCAGCTCACGCCGATCGACCCGCGAACCGGCAAGCACGGCAAGCCTGTCCACGTCGAGGACCCCTACAACCTCTACTTCACCCCGGACGGCAAGCACGCCCTCGTGATGGCCGAGAGGCTGCACCGCATCGACGTGCGCAACCCGCGCACGATGGCGCTGCAGCGTTCGCTACCGGTGAAGTGCTGGGGGATCAACCACGCCGACTACACCGCAGACCTGAAGCACTTCGTCGCCAGCTGCGAGTTCAGCGGCCAGCTGCTCGTCATCAACCGGGACGCGACGAAGGTTGAGAAGGTCATCGACCTCAACGCGACGAAGACCCCCGGGGCAGACAGCCCGAGGCACGCGAAGATGAGCAACGGCCCCAAGGGCCAGCTCCGCCCCGGGGCCTCCGCGATGCCGCAGGACGTGCGCCTCAGCCCGGACGGCCGGTGGTTCCTATCCGCCGACATGTTGCGCAACGGGGTCTGGGTCATCGACGCGAAGACGTTCACGATCAGCCGGTTCATCCGCACCGGCAAGGGCGCGCACGGCATCTACCCCTCACGCGATGCCACCCGGCTCTTCGTCTCCAACCGCGACGAGGGCACGATCAGCGTCCTGGACTCCGCCACCCTCAAGCCGGTGACGCGGTGGAAGATCCCCGGCGGGGGCTCCCCCGACATGGGCGGGGTGACCGCCGACGGCAAACAACTCTGGCTCTCCGGCCGCTACCACTCCCGCGTCTACGTCCTGGACAGCAGGACCGGCAAGCTGCTCAAATCGATCCGGGTCAACGCCGGCCCGCACGGCCTGTCGGTATGGCCCCAGCCCGGTTCGTACTCGTTGGGCCACACCGGCAACATGCGCTGAGCCTGCCCCGGCTCCCGCGCCGCTGGATGACCCTCGCCCCCCCGGAGTTGTCGAGGACGTCGCGTGGGCATTTCGCCCCGGCTCGACGCGAAGGCTGCCCGCCATGGATCGCCGTCGCGGATGCACGCCGAGGCAAGGAGGTCCCGGCCGCGCGTCGCGGCCCACGGGCTCTCATCGTGGTCTCATCGTGGCCAATGCAGTGTTGAGGGATGACGACCTATACGACTCCAGTGTTGATACGCCGGCCTCTTCGGACAGTTGGTGTGGCCGTCCTCGTGGCGGGCGTGACCGCCTGCAGCGGCGGGACCAGCTCAACCATCTCCGCCGACAGCCCGCCCACGCCGACGACGACGGCCAGGCCCTCCGCGACCACCTCCTCCTCTGCGCCCATGGCCACGACAGACGCCCCCGTTCCGGTGGAGAGCAACCCGCCTGGGGACATCCCGGACAACCTCGCGTTCGTCAGCTACACCAACAAGGCCGGGCGTTACTCCTTCACCCATCCTGAGGGGTGGGCCCAAACCGGCACAGGCACCCGGGTTGCGTTCACCGACAAGTTGAACGGCGTAGCCGTCGACAGCACGAAGGCCAACAAGGCGCCCACCACCTCGAGCGCCACGTCGGACGATGTCCCGAACTTGCAGAACTCGGTGCCGGCCTTCGAGTTGCGGGCCGTCAGCGGTATCACTGTCCCGGGCGGCCAGGGGGTGCGCATCGTCTTCCGCCGCAACTCTGACCCCGACCAGGTGACCGGCAAGGTCTACCGCGACGAGGTCGAGGAGTACCTCGTCTACAAGGCGGGTCGTCTGGTTCGCATGGACCTGTACGGTCCGGTCGGCGCCGACAACGTCGACGCCTACCGGACCATGTCGCACAGCCTGACCATCCGATGAATGCACGGCTGCAGGACGCCACCCCTCGGCTCCCAAGCCACGCTGCGCCGGTGCTGGAGGCGCGCGGACTGCACCGGTTCTTCCGCCGAGGAGGCGACGAAGTGGCTGCCCTGCGCGACGTCTCACTCACCCTCCTGCCCGGTGAGATCGTCGCAGTCGTGGGTCCCTCGGGATCAGGTAAGACCACGTTGCTGAACGTCCTCGCTGGCCTGGACGACCCGGACGGCGGATCGGTGCAGGTCGCCGGGCGACAGCTGAGCCACGAATCGCCCTCGGCGCAGGCTCGCCTGCGCGGAGCGCTCATCGGCGTGCTCACCCAGACAAGCGGGCTGGTTGAGCACCTCGACCTCTTGGACAACTTGCGCCTGGCCGCCTCGTTTCGTCGCCGTGCTCCAGGGGCCAGCGCGCTGCGCTCCCTGCTGGCTGACGTGCAGCTCAGCGAGCATGCCCACGCCCGTCCCTCCACCCTGTCCGGCGGTGAGACGGCCCGCGCCAACCTGGCGGTCGCCCTGGTCGGCGCCCCCCGGCTACTGCTGGCTGACGAGCCAACCGCCGAGGTGAGCAAAGCAGAAGAGGC
>JBBQNZ010000268.1:0-2303 GCA_038330415.1 Actinomycetales bacterium
TCTGGTGCCATCCCGCTCACCTGCTGAAGCAACCCCCCATGTGGTGCCATCGTGCGCACCTGCTGAAGCATCCGGACGTCTGGTGGGGAGTACCTGTGCGGCCCCCTGCTCGCGCCACGGTGGTGGTCAGAGCGCGTGGCCCACCAGGACCGGCTCGTTGACCAGCGTCACTCCGAAGGCGTCCACGACGCCGTCGCGCACCTCGCGCGCCAGGGCCGTCACGTCGGATGCCGTCGCCGAGCCTCGGTTCGTCACCGCCAGCGCGTGCTTGGTCGACAGGGCCGCGGGACCCGGCATCCCGAAGCCCTTGGGAAAGCCGGCCTTCTCGATCAGCCAGGCGGCACTGATCTTGACCTCCCCGGTCGCAGCCGGGAACCGCGGTGGCGCGGGCGAGTCAGCCCCCAGCCGCTCGACGACCCGGGCCTCCAGGGCCGCGAAGTCGCCCACCGACAGGATGGGGTTGGTGAAGAACGACCCGCAGCTCCAGGTGTCGTGGTCGGCGGCGTCGAGCACCATCCCCCGGCGCCGGCGCTGGGCCAGCACCGCCTCGCGGGCGTCACCCAGCGGCACCCGCTCCCCTACCTCAACCCCGAGCTGGGCCGCCAGGTCGCCGTAACGTACCGGTTGCGACAGGGTGCCGGGGATGAGCTGGAACATCACGTCGATGACGACGTAGCGGTCGGTGGCCTTGAACAGCGAGTGCCGGTAGGTGAAGCGGCAGTCGATCGAGGTCATCGTGCGCACCCGACCCTCGAGCCGGTCCCACACACGAACCCGCGCCACGGTCTGCGCGACGTCCTGGCCGTAGGCCCCGACGTTCTGCACCGGCGTCGCTCCGGTCGACCCCGGGATGCCGGACAGCGCCTCCACCCCGGCCCATCCCTCCTCCACGGCGAGCGCCACGAACCCGTCCCAGTCCTCCCCCGCCGCGACGGTGACGTTGGCCCCGCCGCACTGGTCCTGCGAGTCGACGACGACCCCTCGGGTCGCCACCTTCACGACCGTGCCGGCGAACCCGGCATCCGCGACCACGAGGTTCGAGCCGCCCCCCAGCACCAGCAACGGCTCGTCGGCGTCGTCGACCTCGCGCACGGCGTCCACGAGCTCGTCGGGCGTCTCGACGACGACCATGCGCGCGGCGGGGCCGCCGACTCGCATCGTGGTGTGCGCGGCGATCGGCTCGTCGTGCAGCAGCCGCATCAGTCGAGCCGCACGACCGCGATACAGCGGCCGAGCACCTTCTCGCCCTCGCACGTCGTGGTGACGTCGACGGTCACCCGCCCGGTCTCGGCATCCACGGCCTTGACCACGCCCTGAACCACCAGCTCGTTGCCCGAGACGGGCACCACGACCGGCTTGGTGAACCGGCTGCCGAACTCCACGACCCGACCGGCGTCGCCGGCCCAGTCGGTGACGACGGTGGCCGAGGCGCCCATCGTCCACATGCCGTGGGCGATGACGTCGGGCAGCCCCACCGAGCGGGCGAACGCCTCGTCCTGGTGGATGGGGTTCTGGTCGCCGGAGGCGTTGGCGTAGCCGACGAGGGTCTCGCGGCCGACGGGAACGGTCACCGGGCCGACGACGTCGCCGACCGAGACCTCCGAAAGCGGGCGGGTAGCCATGCTCACTCCTCCCCGCCGCGCACGACGATCGTGGACGTCGACGTGGTCAGGGCGTCGCCCGCCGCCGTCGACAGCTCGGTACGGGTGGTCACCATCGAGTGGCCGCCCGCGGAGCGCACCGCGTCGACCGTGGTGGTGCCGAGCACCTCGTCACCCGCCGTGATCGGCCGGTGGTGCACGAAGCGCTGCTCACCGTGGACCACGCGGCTGTAGTCGATGCCCGCCTCGGGGTCGACGACGTAGGCCCGCTCGGCCGCCTGCGAGAAGCGAACCGCCATCGTCGGCGGGGCGATGACGTCGGCGTAGCCGGCCGCCCGGGCCGCCTCGGCGTCGGTGTGCACGGGGTCGGCGGACCCGACGGCGGCCGCGAAGGCCGCGATCAGGGCCGCATCGACGGCATACGGTCCACTGGGCGGATAGGTCCGCCCGACGAAGTCTGGGTTCACGGCCATGGCGCCCACTCTAGGAGAACGACAGGGGCACCGAGACGGCGAGAGGCCGCCGACACCCCGAGACAGCGAGAGGCCGCCGACACCCGGGCGGGTGCGGCGGCCTCTCGGGCCGACGGCGAGGTCAGCGGGTCTCGCGGTGCGCGGTGTGCTTCTTGCAGCGCGGGCAGAACTTCGCCAGCTCGAGCCGGTCGGGGTCGTTGCGGCGGTTCTTCTTGGTGATGTAGTTGCG
>JBBQNZ010000269.1:0-2143 GCA_038330415.1 Actinomycetales bacterium
GTGCCCCCGGTAGGATTCGAACCTACGCTCCCGCCTCCGGAGGGCGGTGCTCTATCCCCTGAGCTACGGGGGCCTGGGTCGGCCCTAGATTCTTGAGGTTGCTTTAACACTGCTTTCCAGCGCTCCGCGAGGGTAGCAGCCTAGTCTGGCGTCCATGCAATCCGGGACCGGCGCCAGCGGTCCGGCACCCCGAGTGCTCGTCTGCGACGACATGGAGCCGATCCGGCGTCTCCTGCGTATCAATCTCGAGCTCGCGGGCTTCACCGTCGAGGAGGCCGCCGACGGCCATGAGGCGATGGCGCGCCTCATCGACCCGGAGCGTCCCGCCCCCGACGTCATCGTGCTCGACTCCGAGATGGCGCCCTACGACGGCTGGTGGGCCATCGCCGCCATCCGGTCGCACCACCGCCTCGACCCGGTGCCGGTGCTGCTGGTCACGGGGTCGGTCGTGGTGCACGACGCCCCCGAGGCGAGCGGTGCGGGGTTCGACGGGTTCATCTCCAAGCCGTTCGACCCCGACGAGCTCGTCGCCGCCGTCTCACGGCTCGCGGCCACGGGAAGGGCGCCCAAGCGCCGCCCATAGAATTGGGCGGGTGACCCCCGAACAGCTCTCGGCCGCGATCCGTGCCGCGCTCCAGTCCGCCGTCGACGCCGGTGACCTGGCGGTCACCGTGCCCGCGGAGGTCCGGGTCGAGCGTCCGCGCAACCGCGACCACGGAGACTGGTCGACCAACGTGGCCCTCCAGCTGGCCAAGGGCGCCGGCATCCCCCCGCGCGAGCTGGCCGTGGCGCTCGCGACCCACCTCGCCGGCGTGCCCGGCGTCGCAGCGGTCGACGTCGCAGGCCCCGGGTTCCTCAACATCACCCTGGATGCCGCGAGCGCCGGCGAGCTGGCCCGCTCGATCGTCGAGGCGGGGTCCACCTTCGGCCACAGCACCGCCGAGGCCGGGCGCGTGGTCAACCTCGAGTTCATCTCGGCCAACCCCACCGGCCCCATCCACATCGGCCACACCCGGTGGGCGGCGCTGGGCGACTCGATGCGCCGCCTCCTCACCGCGGCCGGTGCGCAGGTCGCGGCCGAGTACTACATCAACGACGCCGGCGCGCAGATGGACAAGTTCGGTGCCTCCGTGCTGGCGCGGGCCGCGGGCCAGGAGCCGCCGGAGGACGGCTACCCGGGCGACTACGTCGCCGACCGGGCGGCCGAGGTGCTGGCGCAGCGCCCCGACCTGCTCGAGCTGCCGCACGACGAGGCCTTCGCCATCGCCCGCGACCTCGGCTACACCGCCCAGCTCGCCGCCATCCGGAAGACCCTCGACGAGTTCGGGGTCTACTTCGACGTCTGGTTCTCCGAGCGCGCCCTGCACGAGGAGCATGCCGTGGAGCGGGCCGTCGCCCGGCTGCGCGAGCAGGGCCACGTGTTCGACGCCGACGGTGCCGTGTGGCTGCGCACCACCGACTTCGGCGACGACAAGGACCGCGTCCTCATCCGCACCGACGGCAGCCCCACCTACTTCGCCGCCGATGCCGCCTACTACCTGAGCAAGAAGGACCGCGGCTTCGACGAGAAGGTCTACCTGCTCGGGGCCGACCACCACGGCTACATCAACCGGCTCAAGGCCATCGCGGCGTGCGCGGGCGACGACCCCGAGCACAACATCGAGGTCAAGATCGGCCAGCTCATCTCCATCGCCGGCCAGCGGATGGGCAAGCGGCTGGGCAACGCCATCTACCTCGACGAGCTGATCGAGTGGATCGGCAAGGATGCCGTGCGCTACTCCCTGGCGCGCTACCCCTCCGACAGCCCCCTCTCGCTCGACGGCGAGGAGCTGCGCAAGCAGACCAACGACAACCCGGTCTTCTACGTGCAGTACGCCCACGCTCGGACCTCCAACGTCGCCAAGCTGGCGGGTGAGGACGGGGTCGACCGGGCCGACGGGTTCGACCCGTCGCTGCTGAGCGACCCGACCGAGGCCGCCCTGTTGGCCATCCTCGGCGACTTCCCGCGCGTCGTGGCCAGGGCCGCGCACCTGCGCGAGCCGCACCGGGTCGCGCGATACCTCGAGGACCTCGCCGGCCACTTCCACAAGTGGTACGACACCTGTCGGGTGCGGCCGATGACGGCCGAGGAGGCGGTCACCGA
>JBBQNZ010000270.1:0-2131 GCA_038330415.1 Actinomycetales bacterium
CACGGTGGTCGCCCCGACCTCGGACACGCTGCCCCAGGCCTGGCACTCGCCGCAGCGCCCGACCCACTTCACGGCCTGCCACCCGCACTCGGAGCAGCGGAAGGTCGCGCTGGTGCGGGCGGTGCGTCGCGCCGTGGAGGAGGCCATGGCGCTCACGGTATGTCGCGCCACCGACACGACGCGGCACCGACGGGCCCTCAGCACCACGAAGACGGGTGGACTCTGGCCCGTCTCCGGGGGTGGCGGTGGTCTGCGGATGTGGCGGTGCCACCGCGCCGCCATCCGGGCCGATGGACCAGAGCGCGGCGAACCGGCCAGAGCCGGGCCGATGGACCAGAGCGCGACAACCGACCAGAGCCGGGCCGATGGACCAGAGCGCGGCGAACCGACCGGAGCCGGGCAGATCGGCCTGAGTCGGGGAAACGGACCGCGAACGGCCCGGACGCGACGAGCCCCCCGGACCGTGAACCGGTCCGAGGGGCTGCGTGCGTGCCGCGCGAGTGGCGCGACGGTGCGGCTGGTGTCAGCCGGCGACGACGTCGAGCTCGACGGTCGCCTGCACCTCGGGGTGGAGGCGCACCAGCGCGGAGTGCGTGCCGGTGTTCTTGATCGGGGTCGGGACCTCGATCTTGCGCTTGTCGAGCGAAGGACCGCCGGCGGCCTTGACGGCGTCGGCGATGTCACCGGTGGAGACGGCGCCGAAGAGGCGGCCGCCGGTGCCGGCGTGAGCGGTGACCGTGACGGCCTTGGACTCGAGGTTGCCCTTGATGGACTTCGCCTCTTCGAGGGACTTCACCTCGCGGACCTCACGGCCCTTGGCGATGGCGTCGACCTGCTTCTGGCCGCCCTTGGTCCACGCCGTCGCGAGACCGCGACGGAAGAGGAAGTTGCGGGCATAGCCGTCCTTGACGTCGACGACGTCACCGGCGGTGCCGAGGCCGGTGACCTCGTGGGTGAGGATGACCTTCATCGTTTCTGGCTCCTTCTCGAACCGGTCAGCGGGACGAGCTCGAGTACGGCAGCAAGGCCATCTCGCGCGCGTTCTTGACGGCATTGGCGATGAGGCGCTGCTCCTGCACGGTCACACCGGTGACCCGACGCGCGCGGATCTTGCCGCGGTCGGAGATGAACTTGCGCAGCAGGGCGGCGTCCTTGTAGTCGATGTTCTCGACCTTCGCCGCCTTGAGCGGGTTGGCCTTCTTCTTGGGCTTGCGAATGGCGGGCTTGGCCATCGTGGTGCTCTCCTTCTGCCGGAGCTGTCCCGGCGGATGAGCCCTGGTTGCCCAGGGATGGTGTCGTTCTGGTGGTGGGGGTGCTCCGTCACCTCATGGTGGCGGCCCCCGGTGTCGGTGGGATCAGAAGGGGGGCTCGTCGTAGCTGGGGGCCTGGCCCCAGCCACCCTGCTGGCCGCCCTGCGGCTGGGCCGGCTGCTGCGGAGCGGCCTGCTGGCCACCCCACCCGCCCTGGCCACCCTGCTGGGGTGCCGGCGCAGAGCCACCGGTGGCCCACGGGTCGGCGGCCTGTTGGCCACCACCCTGCTGGCCACCGAAGCCACCACCGGAACCGCCGCGCTCGGCCTTGGTGACCTTCGCGGACGCATAGCGCAGCGACGGGCCGACCTCGTCGACGTCGAGCTCGATGACGGTGCGCTTCTCGCCCTCCTTGGTGTCGTACGAGCGCGACTTCAGCCGCCCCGTCGCGATCACCCGCGTGCCCCGATGGAGCGACTCGGCGATGTTCTCGGCCGCGTCGCGCCAGATCGAGCAGCGCATGAAGAGGGTCTCTCCGTCCTTCCACTCGTTGGACTGCCGGTCGAACGTGCGCGGCGTGGAGGCCACGGTGAAGTTCGCGACGGCGGCCCCCGAGGGGGTGAACCGGAGCTCGGGGTCGGCGGTCAGGTTGCCGACGATGGTGATGGTGGTTTCGCCTGCCATGGGGTCAGGTGGCTCCTTCTAGTCCCGTTCCGAGGTGTGCGGTGCGGACGTCGGGCTCAGGCGCCGGGGCGCATGAGCTTGGTCCGCATGACCGACTCGTTGAGGCCGAGCTGGCGGTCCAGCTCCTTGGCCGTGGCCGGCTCGGAGGTGAAGTTGACGACGGCGTAGATGCCCTCGGACTTCTTCTTGATCTCGTA
>JBBQNZ010000271.1:0-2093 GCA_038330415.1 Actinomycetales bacterium
CGACGGTGGCACGGCCCTGGGTGACGAGGCCACAGGCGCCACGCGACCCGCGACCGACGACGATGCCAGCGCGAGTCTTTCGGCGACCGCGACCGATGACGACGGCTCCACCAGCGCCACGCGTCCCGCGACCGACGACTCCGACGCCTCGCTCACCGACGACACCAGCAGCGACACCGTCAGCTCCGAAGACAGCACCACGGGGCCGACGACATGCGAACTCGGCGCGAAGCCGTTCGCGGTCATCCTGACCGACGGCGCCGAGGCTGAGATGCCAGCGCCGTGCGGCGAGTCGCTCCAGCTGCGCGGACACGTGGAGGAGGGCGATGACGAGGACGAGCTGGTGTTCAGCGACTGCGGGGGTTCCTGCGAATGCGACAACGATGTGCTGTCCACTTCGGTGCGCTTCGAAGGCCTCGAGTTCTCGCCGGCCGACGCGGTTTCCGCCCACGGCCTCGACTGCGCGATGCTCACAATCGGATTCGACCAAGGGCCCGAGTGCGCGCCACGGTGGGTCGTGACCGAGAATCAGGCGGGCGGTGATTCGCTGGTGTACCTCGCGACGAATTCCGCCGAGCCGGGCTGGAACGTGGTGGTGCCGACGGCGACGCTGCTCGAACCGGTCGGGCCCTGCGAGGCGTCGAACTGCGATGGGCTGCTGCCGCCCGGAATCTACGCGATGGAGCTCGGCGAATCCGGCCCCATCGAACCTGGCCAAGGCGTGGTCGCGCCGCTGAACCCGTACACCAACGGCGCCGTACCGTACTTGGTCACGGCCCTGTTCGCGCGGGTGGACGAGGCGTGCACCCCTGCCATCGGTTGGTCCGCGGTGCTCGAGTAGTCCCCGCGCGCAAGTCAGTAACCGGCGTCGCGGTTCGTCGCGATCTCGTCATCCGTGAGCGGTCGCTCGTAGATCGCCACCAGGTGGATCGTGCCCGCGTAGCCGCGCATCCCACTCAGCTCGTTGCCGACGGCGAGCATGTGGTCTTCGCCCCATGGCGAGAAGTCGCCGGTGCGCACCTCGCTGGAGCGGGGCTCGCCGTCGACCCAGATCGTCACCAGGCCGTCGACGTCGCGCGTCGCCACCACGTGCGTGGGCTGCAACGCGGCGATCGACTCGGTGAGGATCGGGGGCATGCCGTTGGTCCCGGGCAAGTCGGAGGTGACCAGCCGCAACCCATACTGATCACCCAAGGGCAGCCCCTGGCCGTCGGGTGGGTTTATACCGCCATGCATCAGGCTGACGCTGCGCTCGACGCTGTCGATCGACAGCGTCACCAGGCGTGGGGGACCGCTCTGGACCAGCTCGGACGGCGTCGTCCAGACCTCGAAGGTGAACGCCGTGGTGGCCTGTAGGCGCTGCCGGATCTTGCTCGACGCTCCCATCGCCCTGGCGATCCCGCTGCCCTCGAACACCAGGCCGTCGGCGCCCCAGCTCGGCGAGTCGCCATCCACGACGATGGTCAACGGCACCAGGGGATCGACATCCGAGAGGTCGTCGATCACCTCGTCGGCGCCATCGTCGAACCGGTACAGCGCGATGAGAGCATCGGTCACGCGGCCGTTGCCGGAGCCCGTCGACTCGCTGGCCGTGGTCGGATCCGGCGGGTCGGTGGTCGAGGTGCCGTGCTCTGATGCGGTGCTCGACTCGGCCGTGAGCGGCTGCGGATCGGCGGTCGATCCGGTGGTCGGATCGACGGTGTCTGTCGACGCCCTGGAGCTCGAACCCGACGACGACGACGACGACGACGCGGCTGCCGTATCGCCGGCCGTGGGCACGCACGTCTTGGCGAGGTGGCTCGGGGCATACTCGCCGTACGTGAATCCCGACGGGCAGCTCGCATCGGGGAAGGCGCAGTAGCCTCCCCAGCACTGACCGCTCCCGCACTGATCGCCGCCTTGGCATTCGAAGGCGGCCGGCGAGCACGCGGAGGCGGCGGCGAGCACCGCCGCCCCGAGACCCGCCCGCAGCCAGAACCACCCCACCTCATCAGGCTAACACGGGCCGGGGGGGGGTGGGCGAGCGCCCGGCCACACCGACGCGGCCGAACCGGGTCAGCCAGATGGGGGGGCCAGATGGGGGCCAGATGGGG
>JBBQNZ010000272.1:0-2090 GCA_038330415.1 Actinomycetales bacterium
ACCCACGCCCCGCCGAAGTCGTCGGAGAGCACGAGCACGCTGACCCGGGGGTCGCGCCGGGCGTTGGCCGTCTTGGCGCGCTCGGGGTAGGTCGACACGACGATGCGACCGTGCGGGTCGACCCCGCCGGTGACCGGCGAGGTCTGCGGCCGGCCGTCGCCGCGCGTCGTCGTGAGCACCATGTGGTGCCGGGGCCGGACGAAGTCAAGGAGCCCGTCGAGGTCGACCGTCGTGTTCTTCGCGATGCTGCGTGCCATACCCGGAACGCTACCCGCGGCGGCTCGCGACCGGCGGCCGGCTCAGCCGCCGGTCGCGCGGGGGTGCATCGTGTCCATGCCCGACTGGAGCGCCGAGCGCGACACCACGCCCGGCGCGACCGGCACCACGCGGTAGCTGAAGATCGAGCCGAAGTTGACGGAGAGCAACGGATGGCCCGAAGGATCCGTCTCGGTGAACAGGCCGGTGCCGCCCCAGGCGGTGACGAACCCCCCACCGCCCACGGCGCGGGTGCTGCCGCAGCACGAGGAGAACGTGGTGTTCGCATCCGACACCGACCGCACGATCGACGCGGTACGGTTCACCGTGTCGACGTCGAGCTCGAGCACCCGGGGCACCCGGAAGCCCTCGCTCCCGTTGTCGAACACCGTGAGGTGCCCGTTGGAGAGGCGGCGGGCATCGTGCTGAGAGTTCAGGAACGGGTCGCGGTCCGCGCCGAGGATCGACAGGCTGCGCGCTGTCGGGGTCCCACCCAGCTTCCAGTCGATCGAACCGTCGGACTTGTTGATCCGGTAGACGGCGTCGAGGTGGCGTGAGGAGATGATCAGGCCGTCCCCGTCGCCCTCCACCGAGTTGAGGTGGACGACGTCCCAGGTGTCCTGGCCGTTGATGGTGAGGTGGGCGAGATTCACGTGTGAGGCCGGCGTGAGGTCGCTCCACTCTGCGAACGCGAGGTGGTCGCGAGTCTTCCAGGACCACACCACCGCGCCGGACGCGTCGAGCCGTACGACCTCCCCGTCGACGACGGTCGCGGCGGCGGCGCCACCGAAGGCCGTCATGTCGGTGCAGTCGCCACCGGTGCCCGCGCAGTCACGTGGCACGTAGCGGATGGCGTACCACCCACCCTCCGCCGCAGGCACCAGGTCGTGCTGGTCGATGTGACCGCCGATGCCGATGAGGGTGCTCTCGGTGCCGTCCCAGGTGCTCCGGTGGTAGACCGTGTCCAGCGCGTAGAAGATTCCGGCCTCGCCCCACATCAGGCCACCGTTCCCGGGGGCCAGCTTGGCGTCGACCGGATGATGGGTCGTCGTCGAGCGCCACCAGACCGGAGTGCCATGGCCGTCGGCGACCACCACATAGAGCGGGTTCCCGGTGCCCGGCGCGGCTCCGAGAGTGGGCGCGAGCACGTACCACTGGCTGACCGGGTTGCCCGTGCGGGTGACCTGCCGGGCGGGGAAGTCGGCCGGCAGGCACCGGGCCGTCTGTTGCACATCGGGCCGCCCCGGCAAGGACAGAGTCCAGTGCACCGCCTGGCCTGGTGAGAGTGGGAGCGGCACGCTCGCCGAGGTGGTGCGGGCACCCTGGCCGTCGAGGATCACCGAGCCGCCGGCCTCCACGGTCACGGAGGCGCTGGCGGTGTTCGACGGGCACGACACCACGAAGTCGGTCACGGTGGGATCCGGCCGCGGGTACATCGTCGGGCCGAGGTCGACCGTCGCCTTGGGCGCGGCGTCGAGGTAGTAGCCGGCAACGTCAGCCAGCACATCCGTGCTGCCCCCCGAGCCGTTGAACAACGCCACCTTGCCGTTGGCCCCGACCGGCACCAACACCAGGTTCGGCACCGTCTGCCCCGCCACGAAGTTCAGGTTCGACACCGTCGGCCGCGGCGCGCCATCAGGGAAGGCCGTCAGGAACCCCGACCCGCTCGGCGCCGCCACCGTCACGTTGAGCACCACCGCAGCAACCCCCGACGCCGGCACCCCACCCTGGCCCAGCACCGGCAGGTGCAACGTGGCCTTGGCCCCAACCCGAGCCACCGGGGCACCAACGCCCTTACGCGTGTCGAGCACCCGCGCCGGACCCACCGACACGAA
>JBBQNZ010000273.1:0-2082 GCA_038330415.1 Actinomycetales bacterium
ATCCCGTTCGTAGGCACGCTGTGGTGGCTCTACACCGCAACGCTGCTCATCGAGGTGGCCAGCCTGTTGTGGATCCCGGCCAAGGAGGCCACGGTCCCCAATCTGGTGCCCCGGGAGCGACTCGAGGCGGCCAACCAGCTCAGCCTGTTCACGACCTACGGCTCGGCGCCGGTGGCTGCGGCCGTCTTCGCCGGGCTGGCCCTGCTGTCGGGCATCATCGACAACCCGCTGCCGGGGCTCGACCAGGTCGACCTCGCGCTGTACGTCAACGCGGCGACGTTCCTGGTCAGTGCGCTGACCATTCTGCGGCTGCCGGGCATCCCCGCGCCGGTGCGCGGCGCGGACGGGCGACCGGACCAGGGGGTCTTCGCGACGCTGGTCGAGGGCTGGCGGTTCGTCGGCAAGACCCCACTGGTGCGCGGGCTCGTCGTGGGGATGCTCGGCGCGTTCGCCGCCGGGGGCGCCGTCATCGGCCTTGCCCGCACGTTCGTCAAGGACCTCGGCGGCGGTGATCCCGGCTACGGACTGCTGTTCGGCACGGTTTTCCTGGGTCTGGCCGCAGGGATGTTCCTCGGGCCACGGCTGCTGCCGAACTTCAGCCGACGGCGCCTCTTCGGCCTGGCCATCACCGTGGCCGGCCTCTCGCTGGCGCTGCTTGCTGTCATCCCGCAGATGGTCGTGGCTGTGCTCGTCACCCTCGTCCTCGGTGCGTTCGCCGGCGTCGCGTGGGTGACGGGCTACACGTTGCTCGGCCTCGAGGTTGCCGACGAGCTGCGCGGGCGCACGTTCGCCTTCGTCCAGACGATGGTGCGGGTCGTGCTCGTCCTGGTGCTGGCCACGGCGCCACTCGTCGCGGCGGCGTTCGGTCAGCACGAGATCGAGGTCAGCGACGCCCTGTCGTTGACCTACAACGGCGCCGCCATCACTTTCCTTCTCGCCGGCCTGTTGGCCGCCGGGCTGGGCGTGTTGTCCTTCCATCAACTCGACGACCGCCGTGGCGTGCCGTTGCGGGCCGACCTGGTGGCGGCCTTCCACCCCGACCGGGTCGGTGTGCGCGGCGGGCGCCACCGCACCGGGTTCTTCATCGCCCTGGAGGGCGGGGAAGGCGCGGGCAAGTCGACCCAGGCCCGGCGGCTGGCGTCCTGGCTGGAGGCGCAGGGCCACGACGTCCTCGTCACCCACGAGCCGGGCGGGACCGAGGTGGGGCGCCGACTGAGGTCTGTGCTGCTCGACCTTCCCACGGAGACGGGCACGGGTCAGGTGGGCCTCTCGGCTCGGGCGGAGGCGCTGCTGTTCGCGGCCGACCGGGCCGAGCACGTGGCGCGGGTCATCGCCCCGGCCCTGGCGCTGGGGCACGTGGTCATCACCGATCGCTACGTCGACTCGTCGGTGGCCTACCAGGGCGCCGGTCGGGACCTGGGGACCGGCGAGATCGCGAAGCTGTCCCGGTGGGCCACCGACGGTCTGGTCCCTGACATGACTGTGTTGCTCGACCTGCCGCCGGCCGACGGGCTGGCCAGGGTGCAGACCCCGGACCGGCTCGAGTCGGAGCCGCTGGACTTCCACGAGCGGGTGCGCGAGCACTTCCACCAGATCGCCGGACGCGGCGGCTCGCGTTACCTCGTCGTGGACGCGACGCTGGCGGCTGAGGAGATCGGTGATCTCGTCCAGGCGAGGGTCGCCCCGCTGCTGCCGCTGAGCGCGACCCAGCGCGCGGAGATCCAGGCGGCCGATCGGGCTGCGGCGGAGCTGCGCCGTCGCGACGTGGAGGGGCTGCGGGTCGTGGACGATCGCCGCCGGCTCGGGGAGGCCCGGGCCCGAGCCGACCTGGTGGTTGGGGCTGCCCGCGCCGCGGCGGCCGCCGCCGGGCTGAGGGCACGGGTGCAGGCCGACCTCGACGAACGCCGACGGCTGGCCGAGGCAGAGGCGCAGGCCGCAGCCCGGGAGCGTGCGGCCGCCGAGGAGCAGGAGGCCGCCGAGCGGGCCGCCCGCAAGCAGGCCCGGCGGGACCGCGAGGAGGAGCAGCGCCTCGCGCGGCGGGAGGCCCACCAGCGGGTCGACGAGCGCCGCGCGGCGACCGAT
>JBBQNZ010000274.1:0-2061 GCA_038330415.1 Actinomycetales bacterium
CGCCCCCCGACCACTCGACGCTAGAGTCCGGGTCATGCCGCAGATCTCGAAGGTGCTGATCGCCAACCGGGGCGAAATCGCTGTCCGCGTGGCCCGCGCGTGCAAGGACGCCGGGTACGCCTCGGTCGCCGTCTACGCCGACCCCGACCGCGACGCGCTCCACGTCCGCGAGGCCGACGAGGCGTTCACCCTCGGTGGCAGCACCCCCGGCGACAGCTACCTCGTGCAGGAGAAGCTGCTCGACGTCGCGAAGCGCTCCGGCGCCGACGCGGTCCACCCCGGCTACGGCTTCCTGTCGGAGAACGCCTCCTTCGCCCAGGCCGTCATCGACGCCGGGCTCATCTGGATCGGCCCCGGCCCCGCCGCCATCGACGCGCTCGGCGACAAGGTCAGGGCCCGGCACATCGCGACCACGGCCGGGGCGCCGCTCGTGCCCGGCACCAAGGACCCCGTCGAGGGCCCCGACGAGGTCGTCGCCTTCGCGCAGGAGCACGGGTTGCCGGTGGCCATCAAGGCGGCCTACGGCGGCGGCGGGCGCGGCCTCAAGGTCGCCCGCACCATGGAGGAGATCCCCGACCTCTTCGACTCCGCCGTGCGCGAGGCGGTCAGCGCCTTCGGCCGCGGCGAGTGCTTCGTCGAGCGCTTCCTCGACCACCCTCGGCACGTCGAGACGCAGTGCCTGGCCGACCAGCACGGCAACGTCGTCGTCGTCTCCACCCGCGACTGCTCGCTGCAGCGCCGCAACCAGAAGCTGGTCGAGGAGGCCCCGGCCCCGTTCATCACCGACGAGCAGCACACCGAGCTGCTCCGGGCGTCCAAGGAGATCCTGCGGGCGGCCGGCTACGTCGGCGCCGGCACCTGCGAGTTCCTCATCGGCCCCCAGGGCGACATCTCCTTCCTCGAGGTCAACACCCGCCTGCAGGTCGAGCACCCGGTCTCCGAGGAGGTCACCGGCATCGACCTGGTGCGCGAGCAGTTCCGCATCGCCGACGGCGAGTCCCTCGACTACCCCGACCCCGAGCCGCACGCGCACTCCATCGAGTTCCGCATCAACGGCGAGGATGCCGGCCGCGGCTTCCTGCCCGCGCCCGGCACCGTCACGACCATGCACGTCCCCCAGGGTCCCGGCGTGCGCTGGGACTCCGGCCTGCTCGAGGGCGACACCGTGGCAGGCGCGTTCGACTCGATGATCGCCAAGCTCATCGTCACCGGCCGCACCCGCCAGCAGGCGCTCGAGCGCTCGCGGCGCGCCCTGGCCGAGCTCGTCATCGAGGGCATGCCCACGGTCACGCCGTTCCACCGCAAGGTGGTCTCCGACGCGGCGTTCGCCCCGGCCGACCCCGACGAGAAGTTCACCATCCACACCCGCTGGATCGAGACCGAGTTCGTCAACGACATCGCCGCGTATGCCGGTGGCTCGGCCGACGCCGCCGAGGCCGACGAGCGTCAGACCGTCGTCGTCGAGGTCGGCGGCAAGCGGCTCGAGGTCTCGCTGCCCGGTGGCCTCTCGCTCGGCGGTGGCTCCGGTGGCTCGGGTGGCTCGGGTGGCAAGAAGAAGGCGCCCCGGCGCTCGGGCGCCGCGAAGGCGGGCTCGGCGGCATCCGGCGACTCGCTGACCGCCCCGATGCAGGGCACCATCGTCAAGATCGCCGTCGAGGAGGGCGCGACCGTCGCCGCGGGCGACCTGGTCGTCGTGCTCGAGGCGATGAAGATGGAGCAGCCCATCAACGCCCACAAGGCGGGCACGGTGACCGGGCTGGCCGCGGAGGTCGGCGCCACGGTGTCCAACGGCGCGGTGCTCTGCGAGATCAAGGACGCGTAACCCCGACTCCTCGCCGTGGCGCGCGGGCCGACACAATGGCCCGCCTGGATTGACGACGGCCAGGGCTCGGGCGAGCTGACGGCGGGGTCGGAGTACGCCCAGCGCCTGACCCGGCTCGAGACCGCCCGGTGGTGTCGAGATGCAGTCGAGGTGGCACGGTTCGGAGCGCCGGACCCTGCGCAACCAAGGTGATCCGAGCGAGTCGTGACAGATTCGGTGGCTCGCGCTCCGCGGCATGA
>JBBQNZ010000275.1:0-2000 GCA_038330415.1 Actinomycetales bacterium
GCCTGGTCATCCCCCCGCCGCGAGGGACCGGCGTCAACCCGATCGCCGCGGTGGTGGCCACCCTGGTGTGCGACGGCGCCCTCCGCGCGTCAACGGAGCCGTTCGCGCTCAGCACCGCCGGCGACGGATCCACCACCACGATTATCGCGCGCACCCGCCACTGCGACGACGCCGCCGTGCTGATCCAGCCCGCGGCCAACCGGGCCATCTACATCGCCTCGAGCATGGGCGACCACGACGACGACTGACGCCGCGAACCGGACTGCACGACAACGGCATCCGGTGGGCCGCTGACCACGAGCTCCTCCCGCCCGGGCACGGCCTGCCCCGGGCCCGGGCGGCGGGGCTGGTCAACCGGGTCTCCGGATGGCTCTACCGCCGAGCCGACGAGGACCCATCGACCAGCGGCACGATGTGGTCGGCGAGCACAGCGGTCGGCGAGCACAGCGGTCGGCAACCGGCCGTCGAGAACGACGGCACCGGCATCCCGCATCTCGCGCTCGAACACCGGTCGACCCCGCACGATCTGCGCCCGCATGGACGCGACGGTGGCGTGCGCAACGCGGCATCCCTTAGCCTGCGGGCGGTGCACGGCTCGTCGCGCACACGGCATCCGGCCCAGGCGTGAACAGCGGGGTCTGGCCCCGTGGCACCACAACGACAACGAAGGACGACCCTTGTGGAACGTTGACCTCCCCTCCAGCGACGAGCTTCGTGCGCTCGCCGAGCTGCGCGGGCCGGCCGTCGTGTCGATTGGCCTGCCGACGACGCCGGTCACCGCCGACGCCCGGGCCGACCGGCCCGCTCTGAAGAACGCCGCCGCGCAGGCCCGTGCCGACCTCGAGCGCGCTGGTGTCGCGACGTCGTTCGCCGCGATGCAGCGCTACCCCTGGTGACACCCCGACGGGGTCGCGCCGTGGCGAGGGGTGACGAGCGCATCCGGGTCAAGGCCATGCTCATCGCCCCGGATGCCGAGGGTGCGGCGCACGCGGTCAGCGTGTGCCCGCCCTCCCCTGAGAACCCCCTCGGCTACCACCGGCTCATCGGCGGCAGCGTCGAGATGGGCGAGACGCACCGCGCGGCCGTCATCCGAGAGGTGCGCGAGGAGCTCGGCGCCGCCATCCGCGATCTCACGTACCTCGACGTCGTCGAGAGCATCTTCACGGTGCACGGCCGCGCGGGGCACGAGATCGTCTTCGTGTACACCGGCCGGCTCGACCCGGAGCCACCTCGCGACGGCGCTGCGCTCTGCGAACCCGACGGCACCGTCCTGCCGGTGGTGTGGCGGCCACTGGATGACGCCGACGAGCCGCTGCCCCTGTACCCGGCTCCGGCGGCCGCGTTGACCGAGCGACTGCGCTGAGGGTCGGGCCTCGCGGGGCCGCGGTTCCGCTGGTGCGGCCCGCTCACAAGAATGCCGCGGATCGGTAGTGCGGGCGAAACGCCATCGGCCCGATGTGGGGCTTCGCCCACCCTGTTTCCCCAAGGATTTCCGAAGGCGCACCGACGAGCATTGCTCCGGGAAGCGTGAATTCTTTTCCAAAGCCCGCAAGCAATGTGCGATGGCAACACCGCAGGGGGCCCTGGGCTCGAATTCCCGGATGCTGACCAACGGACCGCTCAGCAGTGTGCGACGCGCACGACGCACCAGCTCCATGACAGGAATGACTGACATGTCAACAATTCACCCGGCACCTGATCGGGGCGTCGCATGAAGCGTTCTGTCGTCCTCCTCACCGTGTGGGCCATGGCGCTGGCCGGCGCACTGTCCGTGATGCTGCCCGGCACGGCATCCGCAGCAGCGCCGTCGCCCGGTTCCTATGTCTCCCTGGCGCCGACTCGTTTGTTGGACACGCGTACGGGCAACGGTGCGCCGGCGGCCAAGGTGGCTGCGCAGGGGACGGTGTCGGTGCTGGTGACCGGTCGTGGTGGTGTTCCGGCCACTGGGGTGTCTGCGGTGGTGCTGAACGTGACGGTGGTGGCTCCCACCAAGGGTGGGT
>JBBQNZ010000276.1:0-1965 GCA_038330415.1 Actinomycetales bacterium
CAGGACCAGGTCGACAGCGCCTCGACGGCCGAGGCCCTCGCCTCCGCCAAGGCGCAGCGGGCCAGCGCCCGCAGCCAGCTTGCCGATGCCGAGGCCGCCCTGGGCGGGGCGACCCTGCGGGCCACGATGCCGGGCACCGTCGCGACTGTCGGTGTGGCTGTGGGCGACTCGACGGGTTCCGCATCTGGTGGCTCCGGGGCGGCCGCAGGCGGCGGCACGGGCGGCACAGGTGGCACGGGAGCCGCCGCGGGCACCGGCACGGCGAGCACCACGTCGAGCACCGGCATCGAGGTCGTCGACACCTCGAGCTGGGTCGTCGAGGCGGGGGTCTCGAGCGCTGACCTGGGCCGGCTCAGGAAGGGCTTGCAGGCGACGATCACCCCGACCGGGGCGACCGAGAACGTGTTCGGCACGGTCCGGACCGTGGGGGTGGTGGCGTCGTCGTCATCCTCGGGCACCGCCACCTTCCCCGTGGTGATCGACGTCACGGGTACCCCGAAGGGGCTGCACGCCGGCACGACCGCAACCGTCGCGATCACCGTGAAGCAGCTGACCGACGTGCTCACTGTGCCCACCCAGGCGGTGCGCACCACCGACGGCGCGACGACGGTGCAGCTGAGCAAGGACGGCAAGGTCACCACCACCCCGGTCACCGTCGGCGGTGTCTACGGCACCTCGACGGTCATCACCGCGGGGCTGTCCGAGGGTGACCAGGTGGTCGTGACGGTGCGGAGCTTCCCGCGCGGAACGTCGAACGGGTCCGGCCAGCAGGGCCAGTTCCCCAGCGGTGGCCAGTTCCCCGGGGGCGGTCAGTTCCCCGGGGGCGGCCAGTTCCCCGCACGCCCCCCGGGCGGGGTCGGCCAGTGACCAGCACCCCGATCCTGCGTCTCGACGACGTCGGCAAGGTCTACCGCTCCGGCAGCCTCGAGGTCGCGGCGGTGCGCGGTGTCAGCCTCATCGTCGAGGAGGGCGAGTTCGTCGCGATCATGGGCCCGTCCGGCTCCGGCAAGTCGACGTTGATGCACCTCATCGGCGCTCTGGACACCCCCACCACGGGCAGGTACCACCTCGCCGGTGAGGACGTCAGCACCATGTCCGAGAACGCCCTGGCCGACGTGCGCAACCGCCGCATCGGCTTCGTCTTCCAGCAGTTCAACCTGTTGTCGACGATGTCGGCCTGGCGCAACGTCGAGCTGCCCCTGGTCTACGCCGGGCTGCCCCGGGCCGAGCGTCGGCGCCGCGCGGTCGAGGCGCTCACCCGGGTGGGGCTCGCCGACCGGGTCGACCACCGGCCGGGCGAGCTCTCCGGCGGGCAGCAGCAGCGCGTCTCGGTGGCCCGTGCGCTGGTGACCGACCCGCAGCTGATCCTGGCCGACGAGCCGACCGGCAACCTCGACTCGACGGCGACCGCCGACGTGCTCGACCTCTTCGACGAGCTGCAGGCGCAGGGCCGCACCATCGTGCTGATCACTCACGAGCACGACGTCGCCGCCCGCGCCCAACGCGAGGTGCACATGCGCGACGGCCGGCTGCTCGAGGTGGAGCGGGTGGCGGCACCATGACCTGGGCCGAGACCCTGCGCACCGCCTGGGAGGCGATCAGCACCCGACGGATGCGCTCGGCGCTGACCGTGCTCGGCATCCTGATCGGCATCGCGGCCGTCATGCTCACCGTCGGCCTCGGCCAGGGCGCCCAGCAGCAGGTGGCCAGCCAGATCGACAAGCTCGGCTCGAACCTGCTCATCGTGTCGCCCGGCTCGAGCACCAGCCTCACCGGGATCCGCGGCGGTCGCGGCTCGGCGACCACCCTGACGACCGCGGATGCCGCGATGCTCGCCGACCCCGGCGTGGCGCCCGACGTGCGTGCCGTGGCCCCGACCTCGAGCACCTCGGTCGCGCTGACCGCGAACGGCACCAACTGGACGACAAGCGTGGTCGGCACCACCCCGCAGTGGCTGCAGGTGCG
>JBBQNZ010000277.1:0-1908 GCA_038330415.1 Actinomycetales bacterium
CACCTCGAGGTCCACGCGCTGGGCGTGCTCGACGAGTCCGGCGACACCGACCGGGTCGAGGGCATGTGCGCCGCCGGCTGGTTCTCACGCGAAGCCGGCCTCCCGACGGCAGTGGGGCGTTCGCAGGTGAGGCTGTCCCGCACGCTGCGCCACCTCGAAGCCACCGACCAGGCGTGGCTCGACGGGCGCATCACCCGCGACCACGTCCGGGTCATCGCCGACGCCGCCAACCCCCGCATCCGCGACCAGATCGCCGCCGCCCAGGACGACCTCATCGCCCTGGCCGACGGGCGCACCTTCGGGCACTGGCGCGACGCCGTCGTCCACATCGCCGAACAGCTCGACGAGGACGGCCCGAACCCCGACGACCCCGACCACACCACCGCCTCGTGGTCACGCACCGGGCTGTTCGCCGTGTTGAAGGCCCGCTTCGCCGGCGCCGACGTCGAGACCCTCGAACAGATCATCGAAGCCAAGACCGACGACCTCTTCCGCCGCCAGACCACCGACCGCGAGCAGACCACCGACATCCCCGCCCGCACCCGCAGCCAGCTCCGTGGTCTCGCCATCGCCGAACTGCTCCTCGAAGGCCACGCCGCCGCCCACCCCGCCGGCACCCCCAAAGCCAACATCTCCCTCGTGCTGCGCGTCCGCGACGCGCTCGACGGGCAACCAACGCTGGGTTGGCCGCCCGCACCCGAAGCTCCCGCAGTGCCGTCGATGACCGACCTGACCTGGACCCTCACCAACCTGGCCGGCCAACACCTCCAGATCGAGCACTTCGCCACCCTGCTGTGCGACTGCTCCATCCACCAGCTGCTCGTCGACCAGCACGGCAACCCCCTCAACTTGGGCAGGGACGAACGCTTCGCCAGCCCCAAGCAACGCCGCGCCGCCCTCATCCGCGACGGCGGGTGCACCTTCCCCGGATGCGACCGGCCCGTCGGGTGGCTCGACATCCACCACGTCCTCGACTGGGACCACGACGGCCCCACCGACATCGCCAACCTCGCCGCCCTCTGCCGCAGCCACCACGGCGTCACCCACCGCAAAGGCTGGTCGATGACCGGTACGGCCGACGGCTGGTTCTGGTGGCAGACACCGTCGGGTCACACCTTCTGGTCCCAACGCCACGGCCACCAACGAGCCGGACCCGCACCGCCACCGTTCGGGCTGTCCGCCGCCGCCTGACCCCGGTACCCCGGCGTCGCTCACCCGAAGCGCTCCGGCCCACCATCACCGCTCGGTCCGCTGACCCTCCCCGGCGGACCGAGCGAGCGTGTCATCGCACCTGGCCGCCGAGAACGCCTCCCAGTAGCCGATCGAGAGAACAGGAGCGCTCGTCGCGCCGGGGCCGATCGAGGCCACACCCCGCACGTCGGCGGGACCGAGCAAACGTGGCGCAGCGACTCGTCGTCGACGTGGAGGTCAAGGTGGAGTTGTCGCAGCGCGTGGTCGGGGGCATGGCCGGGGCAGCGACCGGGCCGCGGTTCCGAGGCGACGCAGGGGCCGTCGGCGGATCACCCCGGGGGCGTGTCGGCCAGCAGGAGGTCGAGGGCCGGATCGACGCCGTCGGGGAACGGTTCGAGGAACAGACGCCACCGCACGAAGACCGACAGGCTGATCAGTGGCGGGAGCGGGATCCCGAAGCTGCGGGGGTCGCACAGCGTGCCGCCGTAGGCCTCGATGATCCCGTTCGGTCGGGTCACCACTTGGCCGGAGCCGACCTGGGTCACCGTGCGGTCGCCGACCTCGAGGGTGAGCGGGAGGTCGACCTTTCCGTCGGCGCGTGGTCGAGCGTGGGTGATCGATCCGCGGATCAGCGCTCGGTCGGCCGGGCCCAGCCACGGGATGCGGGCGGTGATCCACTGGTTGCCGGTGCGCAGGTCGCCGACGGTCAACGAGAAG
>JBBQNZ010000278.1:0-1817 GCA_038330415.1 Actinomycetales bacterium
GCGACGAGGTCAGGAAGGGTCGCTGGGCCGTAGGTCATCGTGAGGTCGACCTCTCCGTCGGCGAAGAGCTTGTCGAGCGCGACCGAGTCCCGCGGGTAGGTGCGGCCCTGGCGCCACAGTGACGGGGCCAGGTCGGCCAGCGTGCGGTACAGGGCCGGGGTGAGCCGGTCGTAGGCCGCCTGGTCGTACTGTGCCGGGACGTTGGCGTAGCCGCCCGAGACGCTGTAGAGCACCTGCCGCACGAAGGCCGAACCGGTGAAGTCCGGGGGTGCCGGGTAGGTGAACCGGCCCGGGTGAGCCTTGGCCCAGTCGAGCACGCCGGGCAGGGTCGTCGGGGGGTTGCTCACCCGGGCCGAGTCGTAGACCAGGCTGAACTGGGCCTTGTGCCACGGTGATTCGCAGCCGGCGACGTCGGTGCCGAAGTCGGAGTTGACCAGCGGGTCGTCCGGGGAGAGGAACTTCGCGTTGGGCAGGTCGTCCGCCCAGCCGCAGGCCCACGCGTCGGCCTGCCGCCCGGTGGCGAAGTTGTCACCGTTGACCCACACGAGGTCGACGCCACCGTCGGTGCGGCCGGCCTGCTTCTCGGCCAGGATCCGGGTCAACGCGTCCTTGGTGTCGGCGATGGGTACCCGGCGCAGGGTGACCCCGGCCGAGGCGGCGGCCGACGCGAGGACGTCGTCGACGTAGGCGTTGCCCTTGGGGTCGCCTCCCCACATCCACAGCGACACGGTCTGGCCCTTGGCCCGGGACTCAACCTGTTGCCAGGAGCCGGCCTCCGACGCCGCGGACCCGCCGCCGGTCCCCGCTCCGACGGCCGCGCCGCTGCACGCGGAGAGGCCGAGGACGGCTGCCGCGGCGAGGGCATACAGCGATGTGGAGCGGGCGCGCATGGTGTTCCTTTCGAGACCGGGTGTCGCGCCGGGAACACGGTGGGCCCCCCACCGACTTCCCGTGGTACCCACCTTCGACAGGATGCCCGCCCACATGTCAGCTTCCGCCAGCCGCGGCCCGGCGCTCCGGGCCGGTCTGCTCGTCCTGCTCATCGTCGGCGGCTGGGTCACCGTGCAGGTCGTCGGCGCCCCCGACCTCGACGGGGTGCGGCAGACCGTGGCCGCCTGGGGATGGTGGGCTCCCCTCGCCTTCGCGGCCGGTTACGCACTGTGGGCCCTGCTCCCCGCCCCCAAGAGCCTGGCGACCGCCACCGCCGGCATGCTGTTCGGGCTCGTCCCCGGCGCCCTGGTCGCGTGGAGCGGGGCGATGGTCGGGGCCGTGCTGGCGTTCGGGCTGTCCCGGTTGCTGGGCCGCGAGCAGGTCGACCGGCTGCTGCGCGGGCGGCTCGCCCGCGCCGACGCCGCCCTGGCCGACCACGGCTTCGGCTCGGTGCTCCTCGCCCGGCTGGTGCCCGTGCTGCCCTACACGGTGATCAACTACGGGGCCGGGGTCACCGGCATCGCGTTCGCGTCCTACCTGGCCGGGTCGGCGCTGGGGATGATCCCCGGCACCATCGCCTACGCCACGCTGGGCGCCGCCGGCGACACCGACCCCGCCATCACCGCCGTCGCGGTGGCGGCCCTGGTCCTGCTCACCGCAGGGGGCTGGTGGGTGGCCGCCCGCGCCCGCGCCCGGGCCAGTGCCCGTCCCGAGCGCGGCGCCGCAGCTGCGGTGGCCGCGGCTGCCACCGCCGAGAGCGGGCCCGATGCTTGACACGACCGTGCGGCGGCACCTGGACCCGAGTCTCCAGGTGCTCGCCCGGTGGCTCGACCGGCCCGGGGTCACCCCTGACCGGCTCACCCTCCTCGGGCTCGCACTCGGCGTGG
>JBBQNZ010000279.1:0-1802 GCA_038330415.1 Actinomycetales bacterium
CTCGTCGACGAGGGGCTGGTGTTCGCCGTCGCCGACGGGATGGGCGGCCACGCGGCGGGCGAGGTGGCCAGCCGGATCGCCGTCGAGGCGCTCGCGCACCTGGTCGACCACCCGCCGTTGCGCGCCGACGACGTGGTCGCCGTGCTGCACGAGGCGAACGACGGCATCCTGCGCTCGCAGGAGCGCGACCCGGAGCAGCGCGGGATGGGCACCACCGTCACCGGGCTCACCGTGCTCGGCGAGGGGGAGCGCGAGCACTGGGTGGTGTTCAACATCGGTGACTCGCGGGTCTACCGGGTGGCCGCCGACCGGCTCAGCCAGGTCACCCGCGACCACTCCGAGGTGCGTGAGCTGCTGGATGCCGGGTTGATCGACGAGGAGGAGGCCGCCCGGCATCCGATGCGCAACATCATCACGCGCTCGCTGGGGTCGGGCCAACCTCCCGAGCCGGACCTGTGGGTGCTGCCGCCCGAGGCCGGCGAGCGGTTCGTCGTGTGCAGCGACGGGCTGTCCAACGAGCTCGACGACGCCGAGATCCTGCGCGTCACGCTCGAGCACCCCGAGCCGCAGGCCGCCGCCGACGAGCTGGTCGCCGCGGCGGTGCGGGCCGGGGGGCGCGACAACGTCTCGGTGGTCGTCGTGTCCGTCGACCCGGTCGACGGCCGCGCGCCCGTACGCTGACCACGGGGGCTGCGCACCGTCGGTCGACCTGCGGTGCTGCCCTCGTTGCCAACCGCCGACGAGTCCCAGGAGCGCCCGTGACCACTGTTCGCACCGTGGCGCACCCCGGCTGGCTGGTGGTGGGCGGGCCGGTGGTCGATGCGGTCGTCGCGGTCGTCGCGGCGGACGAGGGCGACGCGGAGCGGCTCGAGGCGGCCGCCGCCGATGGGCTGCCGGTGCTGCTCGAGGCGCTCACCGCGCACGGGCTCGCGGCCGCCCCCGACGTCGTCGCGTGCGCCCGCACCGAGACCGGCCTGCGGGTGGTCCTGCGGGGTGCCGCGACGGTCGTGCTGCCCGACGGCACCCGGGTGGGGGCGCAGGGCCGGATGCCGTGGCTCGACGTCGACCTCGACCTCGCGGAGGAGGAGGTGGGCCACGTGGTGCTCGAGTCGCCTCCCGAGCGTTCACGGGGCTGGCAGCGCCCCGCCCGGCTGCGCCGGGACACCCCGGAGCCGATGACGCCGGCGCCCGTGTCGGCACCGACCGAGCTGCTGCCGGGGGCGGCACCCGAGGTGGCACCGGCATCGGACGGCGGGCCGGCATCGGACGCCGACTCGCCGGCATCCGACGTGCTGTCGCCCGCAACCTCTGACGAGCCCACCCACCGGGTGGACACCAGCACGCTCGAGGTGCCCAGCCCCACCACCGAGCTCTTGCCATCGCCGGGCTCCCCCGCGCGCCCGTCGCTCGGGGTGCTGCGCCTGTCCACCGGAGGCAGCGTGTCACTCGACCGTGGGGTGATCCTCGGCCGGGCTCCCCGGGTCGACGAGGACGTGCCGGCCGGCGAGCGCCCCCACGTGCTGCGGGTGGGTGGGCCCGACCGCGACATCTCGCGCAACCACGCCGAGATCGTGCTCGAGGGCTGGCGGGTGCTCGTGCGCGACCTCGGCTCGACCAACGGCACCACCGTGACCCGACCCGGCCAGCCGCCGGTGCGGCTGCGGCCGGGCGAGCCGCTGGAGATCGAACCCGGAAGCGTGGTGAGCCTCGCCGACGAGGTGGTGCTCAGCTACGAGATGCCGGGGTGAGCGCGGGCGCTCGGCCCTGCCGGGTGGACCCCGACCGGCCGACTCGGACCGTGG
>JBBQNZ010000280.1:0-1760 GCA_038330415.1 Actinomycetales bacterium
CTGCAGCGGCAGGGGGGAACCGGCATCCGCCACCCGGCGCAGCGCACGCAGCATCGCGCCCTCGTCGTCGGTGCGGGTGCTCGGCACCCCCGAGCCGAGGAAGAACTTCCCGCCGTCGGTGTCGAGGTCGGTCGCCAGCAGGGTCACACCCTCGGCCTCGAGCGCCGCCTCGACCGTGCTGACCAGCTCGTGCAGCAGCTCAGCAAGGGTCTGCGGGCCCGCCTGTGCCAGAACGGCATCCGTGCCGGAGAACCGCACGAAGGCGATCGTGGCGACCCGGTGCTCGGGGTCGGGCGCGCCGGGCGCGAGGTACTTGCCCAGGCCGGTCGGGAAGAGCGTCGGCAGCCGGTCCGCGCGGTGGGGTGGGGCGGATGCCGGCCGGCCGGGTGCCGTGTGCGGGCGCCGGCGGCGCAGCAACAGGGCACCGTCGCCGCGCGGGCGGGTGGACCCGGGCCGCAGCCGCGGCGCGGTCGCGGCGCTGACGACGACCTGGCCGGCCTCGGCGGCCTTCTCAGCAGTCGCCACGGCACTCGCGCCGGGGCCGAGCACGAGCAGCTCGCGGGTGGGGGAGCCGACGAGGAAGAGCTGGATGTCGCCGGCGTGCACCCCCACCGACATCGACAGCGAGAACCGGCCCTCCGACGTGGGAACGGCGGCCGCGGCGCGCAGCGAGGCCCGCATCTCGACGGCGGCGTCGCACGCCTGCTCGGGGTGGTCCTCGCCCCGGAAGAGGAAGAGCAGGGCGTCGCCGCCGAACTTCAGCAGCTCGCCGCCTCGGGCCGCCGCGATCGTGAGCATCGGCCCGAACACCCGGTTGAGGGCCTCGACGATCTCCTCGGCGCCGATCCGGCCCTGGCGCGAGAGCCGCTCGGTGAGCGCGGTGAACCCCGAGACGTCCGCGAACACCAGGGTGCCGTCGACGGTGCGGTGCAGCGCGCCGGGGACCTCGTCGTCCCACACCAGCGTCAGAGGAGGGACGTGGCGACGCAGGTCGGTCATCGGTCGTGCTCCAGGTGGGCCGGTCGGCGCGGGGTGGTCGGGATCGCTAGACTCCCACACGCTCAAGGCGTCGAGCAGGCGGATCCACCGTTCCCGGGCGCGCAAGGAGGGCCAGTGCGCGTCGACTTCCTCGGTGTGCGTGGCTCGGTCTGTTCCCCCGGCCCCGACTTCGTCCGCTACGGCGGAAACACCTCCTGCCTGGCCGTGCGCACCGACGGCGACGCGGCGCCCGCGCTCCTGCTCGACGCGGGCACCGGCATCCGCACCGTGACGGCGATGCTCGGGGGCGCCCCCTTTCGCGGCACCATCCTGGTGAGCCACGTGCACTGGGACCACGTGCAGGGCCTGCCGTTCTTCGCGGCCGGTGACCGGGCCGGGGCCTCGGTGCGGCTCGTCGTGCCGGCCCAGGGCGGCCGGTCGGGGCGCGACCTCATCGCCCAGACGATGTCGCCGCCGGCCTTCCCGATCACTCCCGAGGGCCTGATCGGGGCCTGGACCTTCGACGCCGTGCAGCCCGGTGAGCTCGAGGTCGAGGGCTTCTCGGTGCGAGCCTTCGAGGTGGCGCACAAGGGCGGCCGCACCTTGGGCTACACGGTGCGCTTGGGGTCGAGCTCAGTGGCCTACGTGCCCGACCACGCGCCCGAGCTGGGCGTCTCCGACGACGCGCTCGAGGCGCTGGCCGGGGTCGACGTGCTCGTGCACGACGCGCAGTTCCTCGAGCACGAGCGCCCCCGAGCGGTCGACTACGGGCACGCGACGGT
>JBBQNZ010000281.1:0-1743 GCA_038330415.1 Actinomycetales bacterium
GTGGTCGAGCGGCGCACCGTGCCGGGCGAGCGCTCGGACACCGCTCTGGCCGAGGTCGAGCAGCTGCTCGACGACCTGCGCGCCGCCGACCGTCAGCTCGACGCCACGGCCCGCCTGCTCGTCGCCCGCGAGGCGTGGCGCCTCGACGACGACGGCCCGGCCGCATCGCTCTCGGCGACCCTCGAGTCGACCCTGGCCGAGCGCACCCCCGACACCACTGTGCTGCAACGGTTCTCGGCTCCAGCCTGGATGGAGGCGCCGCTGTGGCAGGCGGCCGGCATCCCGGCCCTCGTCTGTGGGCCCGACGGCGGCGGCATGCACGCTGCCGACGAGTGGGTCGACCTCGACCAGGTGCGCCGGTATGCCGTCGCCCTCACCGACGCCGTCGCGGCCTGGGCGGCCGAGCATGCCCACTGACCCACGACGGCTGCGGGGCGACGCCCCGCTGCTCGACGCCTGGCTGCGCTTCCAGGAGGAGTCGCCGACCCCGTTCACCATCCCGGGGCACAAGCAGCGCCGTGACCTCGTCGGGGATGTCATCGCCGGTGACGTGCCGCTGTACGCCGGGCTCGACACGATGAAGCTCGCGCGCGGGGTCGTCGCCGAGGCGGAGGCGCGCGCGGCGCGGTTGTGGGGAGCGGACCTGTGCCGCTTCTCGGTCGGCGGGTCCACGCACGGCAACCAGGCGCTGGCACTGGCGGTGGCCCGGCCGGGTGACCGGGTCGTCGTGGCGCGCACGCTGCACCGCTCGATGCTGCTCGGCCTGGTGCTGGCGGGGCTCGAACCGGTCTGGCTGCGGCCAGAGGTCGACCCCACGTCCGGGCTCCCCACCGGGGTCACGGCCAGCGCCCTCGAGGCCGCCCTCGCCCGGGCGCCCGACGCCCGGGCCGTGTTCGTCGGTGACCCGTCCTACGTCGGCACGGTCGGCGACGTGCGCGGGCTGGCCACGGTGGCGCACCGGTACGGCATCCCGCTGGTCGTGGATGCCGCGTGGGGTGCGCACCTCGGCTTCCACCCCGCCCTGCCGCCGCACGCGCTGGCGGCCGGCGCCGACGCCCTGATCACGAGCGCCCACAAGGCGCTCCCGGCCTGGTCGCAGGGCGCGCTCGTGCTGGCCCGCAGCCGCCGCCTGGGGCGCGCCCGGTTCGACGCCGCCGTCGAGGCGACCGCGACGACCAGCCCATCCGGCGCCATCCTCGCCAGCATCGACGCCGCCCGCGCCCTCCTCGAGCGCGACGGCGAGGAACTCCTCGGCCCGGTCATCGAGGCCGTGGCGACGGTGCGCGAGCGGCTCGCGAAGGTGCCCGGCCTGCTGGTGCTCGACGGGCCCGGGATCGACCCGATGCGCCTGACCCTCGTGCTGCCGGGCACCGGGGCCGACGGCAACGCGGTCGAGTCCGACCTGCTGGCCCGGGGGATGCCGGTCGAGATGGCCGACCGCGACACCGTGGTCGCGATGGTGACCCTGGCCGACACCCGCGAGGGACTGTTCGACCTCGCCGTCGCGCTCGTGGAGTCGGTCGACCGCCACCGGGGCCGGCCCCGACCCGTGGTCACCTCCGGAGTCTGGGCGGTCGACCCGGTCACCGTCACCAGCCCGCGCGAGGCGTTCTTCGCCGCGCGCGAGAGCGTCGAGGTCGAGCGGGCCGTGGGCCGGGTGAGCGCCGAGCTGGTGGCGCCCTACCCGCCGGGCATCCCGGTGCTGGCTCCCGGCGAGGAGGTCACCCTCGAGGCCGTCGACGC
>JBBQNZ010000282.1:0-1693 GCA_038330415.1 Actinomycetales bacterium
CCTCGCAGAACGACCTTTGGATGTCCTTAGACGCGGCCACGTCGACGACGAGAGCCGGGGGCGCCTCGCCCGTGCGGTGGTTCAGCGGCCAGGGATGCCGAGGTGCGGCGCCACGGGCCGGGTCGGGCTGCCAGGCACCCCGTCGGGTCCCGCCCTGGATCCCGGCGGAGCGGTGTGACGCGACGTGAGCGGCGAAGAGACCGCAGGCCAGTCGTCGTCGAGAGCGTTCCCGCGGGTGTCCGACCTGGCCCAGCCGCGAGCGATCCCGTCGTTGGAAGGTCAGGGACACTGAGCAGCGCGGAGCCTGCTCGGCGTCGATGGGTCAGCTGTGTTCTCGCCGTCGTCACCCACGATGAAGCCGGTGATCGCACCTACGAGCCCAGAGACGGACGCTTGCGATGACCTCAGCGGTCTTGCGCACCGCCTGGGCCTCGGCGCCGTGGTCCCGGTCGCCTTGGCGCGTTGTGACGCTGTAGTTCTTGGTGGAAGTCATGATGAGGGCCCTTTCGAGTAGACACGGGGTCGACTCCTCGCATTCGACGGATGGCGACTGCGGGTCTCCCTGCACCGCCGAGCCCACCACCCGGGAAGTCATGCCCCGTGGCTGCTGGTTCCAAACCGTGCCGGCCGCCTGGGACACCGCCACGGCGCACCCGTGCGCCGGGTCGTATGTCTGGGTTGTCGCCGACATGGTTCGGATCTCTGGTGCCAACCCGCTCGCCGATCGCTGATGGAGAAACGGTGGGAGGGCTGCGCCGGTTGCTCACTCAGGTCGTCGTTCGATGACAGCGCCGATTTCTGAGGGGCATGCAGCGGGTGCCGCCGGGGCGCGTTGACAGCCGGCAAGCCGGTCCCGGCCAAGCGGCGGACGGCGTCCTCGTCGCCGGGATGCCGCCATGCCGCCGCCGCGCACCCAACGATCTACCCGGTCACACACGCCCGAAGCCAAGCTGGTCGTCTGGCGGCGATGAGACGCACCTCGATGTTCGCGCTCATGCCGATGAGGGCGAGCGAGCTCGGGGGCTAAAGCCGCGCTGCCACCGCACACGTAAACGCACCCATCCGGTGAGAGCCCTGTTCGGAGGAGTCGTGGGGTGCGAGTGTGCGCTCGGGCACACAGGTGAGGCACAGCATCCGAGGGGGTGTCCCTTCAGACCGCGCCCCTAATGTCACACCCGTGACAACCTCCCCTCCACCGTCCGCTCCCTGGCGACGTCGCACTCTGGGCGCCCTCCTAGCCGCCCTGCTCGTCGCCGTCGGCGCGGTCGGCGGGTGGTGGTGGAGCAGCCGGGCGGCAGCCAGCCCCACGGCGGCCGGCACGAGCACCGAGCTCGCCACTGCCTCGCTCGGCACGGTCAAGCAGACCGTCGCGGCCACCGGCACCCTCGAGCCGGCGAAGCAG
The DNA here is from genome assembly GCA_038330415.1 of Actinomycetales bacterium. Lineage (GTDB taxonomy): Bacteria > Actinomycetota > Actinomycetes > Actinomycetales > Dermatophilaceae > Fodinibacter. The sequence continues at coordinate 1,403 of JBBQNZ010000282.1, forward strand.
ACCACGGCGTCATTCACCTCCTCCGGCACCGTCACGTCCGTGAGCGTCGAGGTCGGGGACCCGGTGACCAAGGGCCAGGTGCTGGCGACGATCGACGACAGCGACCTGCAGGATGCCGTGGACCTCGCCGAGGCGAGCGTCGCGGCGGCGCAGGACCAGGTCGACAGCGCCTCGACGGCCGAGGCCCTCGCCTCCGCCAAGGCGCAGCGGGCCAGCGCCCGCAGCCAGCTTGCCGATGCCGAGGCCGCCCTGGGCGGGGCGACCCTGCGGGCCACGATGCCGGGCACCGTC
>JBBQNZ010000283.1:0-1678 GCA_038330415.1 Actinomycetales bacterium
CAGCTCGCGAGCGCCGAGCAGGACCTCGACGCCGCCGTGCTCGAGGCGCCGATCAGCGGCCGGGTCGGCCAGGTCGACCTCGTCGCCGGTGAGCAGGCGAGCACCTCGTCAGGGGTCGTGCTCGTCGGCCCGGGCGCGGCCATCGTCACCGTCGACCTGCCGCTGGCCCAGCTCGGCAAGGTCCGGGTCGCGCAGGAGGTCGACGTGACACCGGCCGGCACCACCGACGAGGCCGCCGGCCTGGTGCAGAGCATCGGGGTGCTCCCCACCTCGACGACCTCGTCCACCCCGACCTACCCGGTGCGGGTCACCGTCTCCGAAGCACCGGTCACCCTGGCCGCCGGCTCCACCGCGACCGCCACGATCACCCTGGCCACCGCCAGCGACGTGCTCACCGTGCCGGTCTCGGCGGTCACCGGCGTGAGCTCCGGCACCGGCACCGTGCAGGTGCTCAGCGGCGGCGCCGTGAAGGTCACCAGGGTCACGGTCGGGGCCGTGGGGCAGGGCAAGGCGCACATCACGGACGGCCTGACCGCCGGCCAGGTCGTCGTGCTGGCCGACCCCGCCACGGCGCTGCCCACCAGCAACAGTCCCCTCCGCCGCTCGACCACCGGGGGCGGCGTCAGCAGCCTGACCGGGGCGGGCGGTCCCGGCGGAGGGTTTGGCGGGAGGCCGCCGGGCTAAGCGACACCCATCGACGGACCGCGCGGCCCAGACACCACGATGACCGCGTTCGTCGTGCTCGCCCCGCCGTGATGGAGCGAATTGACTACCCCAATGTCCTCGACACACCCGAAGATGCGTACCCGCAGGAGGTCATCAACATCGCGGGCATGTACCCGATCCACGACAGCGAACGCCTCTTCATCAAGGCCGAGGGCCTCGAACGGTTCTGGCAACTCGACTGAGACCCTTCGACCCAGCCCGCGTTGCCGTTGTCTGACTCGTCCTCATTTGCCGCGGGTCGCGCTCTTCCGTCTCCCCACGAGCGGGCTGGGCCTGCTCTACCGTTCGCATCGTGACCAATGATTTGGACCAGATGGCCGCTGCTTGGCGAGACGCTGCCGCGGACCTCGGGCTGCATGTGAGTGCCCCATTCAGCCTCCCGGATGGCAGTAGTGCGTGCATTGCCTGGGTGGCCGACTTCGGCTCGCCGCGAGGCACTGTCATTGCGGGTCGTCACTCTTCCAACGAGGCCATCCGAGCGATTGCCGAGTCCCAGTCGATGTACTGCTCGGAGGTGGATGAGGAGGCGTACAGCCAGTACAACCGAGAACTGTTCGTGGAGACACTCAACGACTGGGGGTGGTTCGGCGACTCCTCGGCGATCCCCGAGTGGTACACCGGCCATCCGCGGGGCTGACGCCACGAAACGCACTCACATCAGCGTGAGGCGTCTACCGGATCTGCCGCCAGGAGTGAAGTTTCGCCCTACCAGTTTGCTGCCTCGAGCCGTTCACGCCTTGGAGCTGGGTGGCGACGCGGGCCCCGGGGGTGAGGGCGGCGGCGACAGCGCCGGCGACCAGCGCGGCGTGGAAGTACCCGAGCACGAGGGCCTGGTTCGGTGGCGGCGGGATGGTGGGTGAGCTCATCGCTGTCGCGTTGCGGTCAGGCGCCGGCCGCGTCCAGGATGGCGGGCAGCGTGGCGGCGCAGTCGCCGAGCACGATGTGGGCGAAC
>JBBQNZ010000284.1:0-1610 GCA_038330415.1 Actinomycetales bacterium
GCGACGGTGTCGGCCATCGCCGCCTCGGCCAGGTCGTGGGTGACCATGACGGTCGTCGGAGCGAAGGCCGCCCGGACCTCATCGAGCAGGGCGTGCATCGTGGCCCTCAGCTCGGGGTCGAGCGCGCTGAACGGTTCGTCCAGCAGCAGCACCTGCGGGCGGGCCGCCAGCGCCCGGGCGAGCGCGACGCGTTGCTCCTGCCCTCCGGAGAGCTCGCGTGGTCGGCTCCGGGCGAGGTCGGCCAGGTGCACCACGTCGAGGTAGCCGCGGGCTGCGGCGCGGGCCCGGGCACGCGGTAGGCCGGCAGCGCGGTCGGCGAAGGCGACGTTGTCCAGCACGTCGAGGTGGGGGAAGAGCAGCGGCTTCTGGAACATCATCGAGATGCCCCGCCGCTCCGGTGCGACCTCGAGGAGGCTGCGGTCGCCCAGGCGCACCTCGCCCCGGTCGGGCCGAAGCAGCCCCGCCACGACGCGCAGGAGGGTGCTCTTGCCGGACCCGGAGGGGCCGACGACGGCCAGCAGATGGGCGGGGGCGACACCGAGCGTGACCGCGTCCAGGGCGTCCCGGTCCCGGTGCGGGTAGCGGAACCCGACGGACTCCAGCCGCAGGTCACCACTCATGCCGGCACCTCCCTGCGCCCGGCCCGGCGCCCCCGGCGGACCAGGACACCGCCGGCCACGACGGCCAGCAGCGGCAGGATGCTGGCCACAGAGATGGCCGCGACCAGCGGCTCGTTGCCGGTGCCGGACGCGGACGAGGCGAGCAGCATCGGGGCCGTGACGAGACGGCCCCCGCCCAGGACCAGGGTGACGACGTAGTCGCTCCAACCGACCAGGAAGGCCATGGCGGCGGCGGTGACCAGCGCGGGGCGTAGCACCGGGATCGTGACCGACCGCAGCACGTACCGGGGGGCGGCGCCCAGCATCCGCGCCTGGAGCTCCAGGTCGGGGTCGGTCGCGGCGTGCGCGGCTCGCAGGATGTAAGTGGTGTATGGCAGCGCGAACACGGTCAGGACCAGCACGACCGCCATCGACCCGGGGAGGTGGGCGCGCAGCACCAGGGTGTCGAGTCCCGTCGCGACGGCGAACGCTGGGATGGCGATCGGCGCGAGGAGCACCAGGGACGCGGCACCGCTGTGCCGGGTCAGCCGCCAGCCGAGCGCCCGCCCAGCCATCGCACCCAGCGGGGTGGCCAGGCAGGCGACGGCCAGCCCGAGCAGGGTGGAGCGGGCCAGCGCCGACGGCAGCCCCGCAGCGCCGGCCTCCCGCCACCCGGTCAGCCCCCACCGTTGCGGAAGTACTGCCGGCCAGGACCACTGGGCGGCCACCGCCCACAGCACGATCGGCGCGAGCGGCAGGGTGAACCACACGACGAGGGGAACAGCCGCGAGGGCCTGGCCGAGGGCGGCGCGGCGCGTGCTCATCGGGCCGCCCCGAGCCGGCGGATCAGGGGCAGGGTCGCGGCTGCGGCGATCACCGACAGCCCGATGGCCGTGACGGCGGTGGCGGCGGCCTGCGGCCGGGCCGCGAGGTCGATCGAGGTGTAGAGCCGGTAGGCCATGACGGGCAGCGGCTCGGGGTAGGCCCGGCCGAGCAGCCACGCCACCTCGT
>JBBQNZ010000285.1:0-1605 GCA_038330415.1 Actinomycetales bacterium
ATCCCCAGCTGCGGCAGCAGCACGTGCCGGGCGTAGCGCTCCACCTCCTCGCGCTCCAGCGGGCGCGGCGAGGTCGCCAGGGGCACGCGACCCTTCGACTCCACGACGGGGGGCGTCGAGGTGACCGAGGGCAAAGGGGACGAGGTGGCTGCGGTCACCCGCGAAACGCTACCTCCGCCTGGTCGCGCGAACAGCCCCAACCCGTGAGTACGATGATCCCCACCGCGCCCCCGGCGGGCGCGGGGCAACCCGAGGAGGACGACGCCGATGTCGGTCGACGCACCAGCCGGCTCGCGCGGCCAGCGCCTGCCCCGGTCTGCCCGACGGGCCCAGCTGCTCGAGGCCGCCCAGGCGGCGTTCGTCGAGTCGGGCTACCACGCGGCGGCGATGGACGACATCGCCGAGCGGGCCGGGGTGTCGAAGCCGGTGCTCTACCAGCACTTCCCCGGCAAGCTCGACCTCTACCTCGCGCTGCTCGACAAGCACTGCGACACCCTCGAGTCCCTCGTGCGGGCGGCGCTGGAAATCGGTGGCGACAACGAGCTGCGCGTCGAGCGCACCGTGGCCGCCTACTTCGAGTTCGTCACCAGCGAGGGCGCGGCCTTCCGCATGGTGTTCGAGAGCGACCTCACCAGCGTCCCCCAGGTGCGCTCCCGCCTCGACGCCGTCGAGATGAACTGCGCCGAGGCGATCGCCGAGGTCATCGCCGAGGACACCGGGGCCGACGACGAGCGGGCGCTCATGCTCGGCTCGGCGCTCGCCGGCATGGCGCAGGTCGCCGCCCGGCACTGGCTGGCGCAGGGCGGCGACGTGCCCGAGCCGGAGGCCGCCGCGATGATCAGCGCCCTCGCCTGGCGGGGCCTGGGGTCCTTCCCCAAGCTCGAGCCCTGACGCCGGCCCGACCCCCCGCGTGTTCGCTGCTGGCGGATGCCGGAATGCCGTCCGCCGAGCGCGGGTTAGCCTGAGCCCGAAGAGCGCGGCCGGTCCGCGCTCCCCTGATTGGAAGGTGTGCACCCGTGGAGGTCACCATCGGCGTCCAGAACGTCGCCCGCGAGCTGACGGTCGAGACCGACTCCCCCACCTCGGAGGTCACCGAGGCCGTAGAGGCCGCGCTCGCCGACGGGGGCGTGCTGCGCCTCACCGACAACCGCGGCCGCTCGATCTTCGTGCCGGCCGGCGTCATCGGCTGGGTGCAGGTCGGCGACTCCGAGAAGGGCCGGGTCGGCTTCACCCCCTGATCCCTGGCGCCCCGGCCACCGGTGGGGTGGACCTCCCACACCACCACCGTGGACGGGACTACATTCGTGCCGCACCGGGTCGGCCGGGGCCGCACGCGTGCTTGGTCGCGCGTGACGAGCGTCTGTCGGGCCCCCGGTCCGGATCGGAGTTGGCAATGACCGAGTTGCTCCCCATGGCCGCCTCGTGCGCACCCTCGGGCGTCGGTGGCTGGATCGGCACGATCATCTTCGGTGCCGTCATCGGCATCCTCGCCCGGCTCGTGCTGCCCGGAAAGCAGAACATGGGCATGCTCATCACGATCCTCCTCGGCGTCGTGGGCGCCCTGATCGGCTACTGGCTGGCCGCCCAGATCGGCGTCTGCCAGAC
>JBBQNZ010000286.1:0-1534 GCA_038330415.1 Actinomycetales bacterium
GCGCTTGGGATGCCGTGCGCCCGGTTGCGCTTTCGGCTCACCGGCACGTCTGACATGGGTCGGAGAGATGGGGGCTATCACCACCATTTCTCGTACCGTTGTCGCAGGTAGGTGGGTGCTGAAAAGGGTTGGGCCGGATCGCGATTGACCTGTGGAGAGGCCTGGCTATCGTACGTGTGTTCGAGTACGATGAGGTATGTCGACCAGCCAGCTCCGAGCCCGCATCGCCGCGGTGCGCGCCGAGGCCTCCGCCATCGGCGCCGAGCTGGCTGAGCACGCGTCCGGGATCGAGCGTGACGAGCTGTTCGAGATCAGTGGCGAGCTGCAGGGGGCGTCGAACGCGGTCGACGGGGCGCAGCTGGTCGCCATGGCCCATGCGGCATCCCACGAGAGCCGCCCCACCGACCGCGGGTTCGTCGAGGTGCACCACGGCCTCGGGTTCGTCGACGCGATGGCGCCGTCGCTGGTGTCGCTCGAGGCCGGCATCGGTGAGTGGGCGGCCGGTCGTCGGGTGTCGCTGGCCGCCAAGTCATCCGAGCGCTTTCCCCGGCTGCTCGGCAAGGTGGTGGCCGGCGAGCTGACCACGGCCACGATCACCAGGGTCGTCTCCGTCTGCGACGGGCTCGACCTCGAGGCGTGCGCCAAGGTCGAAGACGTGCTGGTCGACCGGCTCCCCGGGCTCGACCCCGCCCGGGTCACCGGCGTCATCCGCACGGTTGCCACCCGCATCGCCGCCGACCAGATGCGCGAGGCCACGAGGAAGAACCGCAAGGACCGGTACGTCGAGGTGTGCGCGGGGCCCGACGGGACGACGCTGTGGTCAGCCCAGCTGCCCACCGGGCCGTCTGCCGCCATGTGGGACGCCATCAAGCGCCACGGCGACACCCTGGCCCAGGACAACCCCTCGCTCACCCTCGACCAGGCCCGCGCCGACGCCCTGGCCGACCTCGTCCTCAGCAACGTCAGCGTCACCGCGAAGGTCACGCTCGGCATCCCCGTCATCACCGGCACGGATGCCGTCGAGGCCAGGGACGCGGCCGCCGCCACCGCCGCGGCAGATGGCCGTCCGGTGGGCGTTGCGGGTGCTGGGCTCGGCGGCGACTTCTCCGTCCTCGCCGCGCTGAACGGGTGCGACGTCCCCGGCATCGGGTTCATCGACGCCGACACGGTGGAAGCGCTCCTGGCAGTTGTCCCGACCGACATCGGCCGCGCGCTGCTCGACGCTCGCACCGGCGCCCTCATGGAGTCGGTGACCAACGCCTACCGACCGCCCCGGGCGATGAAGGACTTCGTCGCCACCCGCGACGGCACCTGCCGGATGTGGGGCTGCAACCGCCCCGCCATGGCCTGCGACACCGACCACGCCCGACCCTGGCCCTCCGGCCAGACCACGCCGACCAATCTCGGCGGGCTCTGCCGGCGACACCACCGGCTCAAGCAGCGCCGCCGCTGGGTCTACCAGCTCGACCCCGACGGCACCGTCTCGTGGACCTCACCCAATGGCAAGCGGCGGATGACCTACCCCCAGCACGCC